>CAJBYR010000061.1 GCA_903959855.1 uncultured beta proteobacterium | reverse complement strand
TCATCCTGTTGTTCTCGGGCGCCATGAGCATCGGCTTCTGCCTGTGGAAGACCGGCGCGGCCGAGTGGATGGCCGTATCCTGGCTCGGCATGCTCAAGGACGCGCACTGGTGGGTGTTCGTCATGGGCATCGCGGCCTTCGTACTGGTCATGACCAACTTCATCATGAACGTCGCCGCCATCGCCATCGCCCTGCCGGTGTCGCTGGTGATCGCCAAATACCTCGGCGTCGCGCCCGACGTGATCTTCTACGCCTCGCTGGTCACCGCCGGCATGCCCTTCGTGCTGCTGATCGGCGCCGCTCCGAACGCCATCGCTTACGAGTCGAAGCAGTTCACGCCCGGCGAGTTCTTCTGGCACGGCCTGGCGATGAGCGCCATCCTGCTGGTGGTTCTGGGTCTCGCGCTGGTCACGCTGTGGCCGCTCTTCGGCATGCCGATCCTGATCCCGGGGTAAGAGTCGGCGCTGATGAAGCCCCTGCGCAGCAGGGCGGTCGAGCAGAGTACGCTCTCCTCGCCGCTGCGGACGGCGACACGGCGGCAACCACCCCAAGTGGTCATTGCATTTTGCAATGACCGCAGTGACACCCCGGATTCGCTCTCATAGCTAGAATCGCTTTATTTCAATGGCTTGCATCTACCAATCTTGCTGGCATGGCGTGTGCGTTGGCTACGCACAACGAGTCCCTGAGGTGTGCTGCCATGCCATCATTGCTGAAAGCTTTTCTACGCTACCTGGCCGGAGTCGCCGCTTCCGAAGCCGGCGAACTTCTTTCCGTGCGACGCAAGGCGCACCTGCTGGAAGCGGAGCGTTATTCCCGCCTCGCCCCGGAGCCGAAGGCGAAGGTTGCTGCCGTGCAGGGCGGCGCCTCGCGTTGCGCCGCATCGATGCGCACGACGCGCGCAACGCGCAGCGCCCACTAGGCAACGACGCGCCCGCCCCGGCCCGGCGCCTTTCGCGCGCGGGGCCCCATGGAGGCACGCGCCGGTGAAGCTTTCCCTTCGCAACGTGAAGCACCTTTTTCCCTTCCTGCTCTGGTGGCCGCTGGTCAACCGCAACAGCCTGCGCGACGACCTGCTCGCCGGCCTCACCGGTGCCCTGATCGTGCTGCCTCAGGGCGTGGCCTTCGCCACCATTGCCGGCCTGCCACCGCAGTACGGCCTGTACGCCGCGATGATTCCCGCGGTGGTTGCCGCGCTCTTCGGATCGAGCTGGCACCTGGTATCCGGCCCGACCACGGCGATATCGATCGCGGTGTTTGCCGCACTCTCGCCCCAGGCCGAGCCGGGTTCCGCGCATTACATCAACCTGGTGCTGACCATGACCTTCCTGGTCGGCGTGTTCCAGCTGGTGCTGGGACTGGCGCGCATGGGCGCGCTGGTCAATTTCATTTCACATACCGTGGTGATCGGCTTCACCAGCGGCGCCGCGATCTTGATCGCGGCCAGCCAGGTGCGCAATTTCTTCGGCATCGAGATCGCGCGCGGCACGCCCTTCTATGAAATCCTGCGCCAGCTGATCATCCAGTTCACCCATATCAACCCCTGGGTGCTGGCTGTCAGCCTGGTCACCCTGGCAGCGGGCATCCTCACCCGTCGCTATTTCAAGAAGCTGCCCTACATGATCGCAGCCATGATCGCCGGCAGCCTCGCCGCAGAAGCCATCATCCTCTGGATCGGCCAGGGCGCCAGCGGCATACGCACGGTAGGCGCGCTGCCGGCAACGCTGCCGCCCCTGTCACTGCCGGATTTCTCGCTCGGTACCCTGCACCATGCGCTCGGCCCGGCGCTGGTGATCACCATGCTGGCGCTGACCGAGGCGGTCTCGATCGCGCGCGCGATCGCCGTGCGATCCGAACAGCGCATCGATGCCAACCAGGAGTTCATCGGCCAGGGCCTGTCCAACATCTTCGGCGCCTTCTTTTCAGCCTACGCCTCCTCCGGTTCGTTCAACCGCAGCGGCGTGAATTACGAGGCCGGCGCACGCACGCCGCTGGCATCGGTGTTCGCCACCGTATTCCTGATCCTGGTGCTGCTGCTCGTCGCCCCGCTCGCCGCCTACCTGCCCGATGCCGCGATGGCCGGCATCCTGTTCCTCGTCGCCTGGGGCCTGATCGACTTCGATCACATCCGCCACATCTGGCACACCAGCAAGGCCGAATCCCTGATCCTCGCGGCAACCCTGGTCGGCACCCTGTTCAACCTCGAGGCCGGCATCTTCATCGGCGTCTTCCTGTCGCTGGTGATGTACCTGTATCGTTCGTCCAAACCGGAGATCGTGCCGCTGGTGCCGGCCGCCGAGGCCGGCGCCTATCATTTCACGCGCGCCAAAGGTCGGCCGGAGTGCCCGCAACTGCGCATCGTGCGCATCAACGGCTCGGTGTATTTCGGCGCGGCCAGCTATGTGCAGTCCGTGCTGCAGCAGATCGATGAAGACAACCCGCTGCAAAAATCGGTGCTGATCGCCGCCAACAGCCTCAATACCATTGACATCGCCGGGGCCGAAATACTGGCCCAGGAAGCCCGGCGGCGGCGGCGACTCGGCGGCGGCCTTTACTTCTACCGCCTCAACCAGCCGACCTACGAGTTCCTGCGCCAGGGCGGCTACACGCACGAGATCGGCGAGGGCGCCTTCTTCCCGGTGATGACCGATGTCGCTGCCGCGCTCTACTGGACGCTCGACCCAGATGTCTGCCGCAACTGCAAGACGCGCATCTTCAAGCCCTGCACCGGCAAGCTGCTGCCGGACGGCTTCCGTCGCCAGCGCCTGATGCTGGCCACCGACGGCAGCGAGTTCAGCCAGGCGCCACAGGAAATCGCCATCGCGCTGGCGAAGAGCTTCGGCGTCACCCTCGATGTGATGACCTCGGTGCCGTCGGCAGCAGAAGACGAATCGGCGCGCGCCCGGCTGGACATCACCAGCCGCGCGGCACTGGCCGCCGGTGTGGATACCGAGCCGGTGTTGCGCCAGGGCCGCCAGGCGGTGCAGGAAGTCCTGGCCGCCGCCCGCTCCGTGGATACCAACATCCTCGTCATCGGCCGGCGTCCGCCGCGCGGCGACCTGCGCGAACGGCTGGTGGGCGACGTCGCCGCGCAGATCATCACCGGGGCGCACTGCCATGTGCTGGTGGCCGGCTGGCAGGCCAGGATGTGGTCGCAGCGCATCCTCGTCGCCTGCGACGGCTCGGAGCAAAGCGACCAGGTTGCCGACATCGCCGCCTTGATCGGCCGCATCACCCGCACACCGGTAACCCTGATGACCGTGGTCGGCGGGGCAAAGGATGCACCGTCGGCCACCGCGGATCTGGCACTCAAGGCCGGGCGCATGCGGGTTGACGGCGTGGATTGCAACACCCGCGTGGTCGAAGGCTCGCCCGAGCAGGCCATCCCGGCATTGGCCAGCGAGCTGGGCGCCGATCTCGTGGTGCTGGGGCGCAAACATGGGTCCGGCGGCGCGCCGGATCGCATCATCGGCGGCCTGGCCTGCGCGGTACTGCTGGTGCGCTTCGGCGCGGAAGCCCGTGACCTCGACAAGGCCTTTGCCCAACAGGCCTGAGCGCGGCTTTCTGCAATAATCCACGGCTTCCTTTCGAATCGGAAACCCGCCATGGGACATCGCCTCTCCAAGATCTACACCCGCACCGGCGACGCCGGCACCACCGGCCTCGGCGACGGCTCGCGCGTCGGCAAGGATGCGCCACGCATCGCCGCCCTGGGCGACGTCGACGAGCTCAACGCGACGATCAGCGTCCTGCTGTGCGAAGCCATGCCCGACGAAGTACGCGACCTGCTGACCGGCGTGCAGCACGACCTGTTCGACCTCGGCGGCGAACTCTCGGTGCCGGGGGCCAGCTTCCTCAAGGACAGCCAGCCCGGACGCCTGGAAACCGCGATCGACCGCTTCAACGCGGAGATGGAACCGCTCAAGGAGTTCATCCTGCCCGGCGGTACGCGCGCCGCGGCCTTGACGCATCACTCGCGCACCGTCTGCAGGCGCGCCGAGCGCGCCGTGGTGGCGCTGGCGCACAACGAGGCGATCTCGGACGCGGCCCGCCAATACCTGAATCGACTTTCCGACCTGCTCTTTGTGCTGGCACGCTGGCTCAACAAGGTTGCCGGCAGCGGCGACGTGCTCTGGCAGAAGGGCAAGAACGCCTGAGCCGCCCGCATCCTCGCCAGGGCGCAAAACCAAGGTTTTTGGTAGGGTTTTAAGTTTCTGTTTTTAAACTGATTCGCATCAATTTTTCAGCGCGCATCGGGCTGCATAGTGGCGACATCCCTTCGACCATCAGGAAAGTCGCCATGCATCTCCATCTCTCGCCCGATTCCATCTACCCCTTCGACGCGCGCGGCATCGCCAAGCGCTTCCGCCACGCCGCCATCTTCGGCGCGCTGGACGCCCTGCGTGCCGGCGAAACCATGCGCTTCGTGAATGACCACGACCCCTTGCCGTTGCTCGACCAGTTGTCGCAGCGCTATGGCGCCGCAGTGGAAATCGACTACCGCCAGCGCGAGCCGGGCAGCATCGTCATCGATTTCGTCAAGAAGCAGTAGGCGAGGTCATGAAGACCGTGCCTAACGGATGCGCGAGCGCCGCGCCTCCATGCAGTCCATGAGCTGGGCGCTGACACTGCGCAGGCGCTGATTCAACAGCATCAGCAGTTCCATCATCAGCTTGACGCCGAGGCGCGGCTCCTCGGCGAGGATGCGCGACAGGCTTTCGCGATCGAGCACGGCGAAGGTCACCGGCTCCAGCGCCACGCAACTGGCAAAGCGTGGCTCGCCGTCGATCAGCGACATTTCGCCCAGGGTTTTGCCCGGCCCGGCCGAGCCCATGATCTGCGCCAGGCCGCGGACATCCTTCTTGACGATCTCGACGCTGCCCTCAAGGATCAGCAGCATGAAATCACCTTCGTCGCCCTCGCGGATCACTTCGGCGCCGAGCGGCGCGCGATAGGCGCGCATGTACCGCGCCAGGGCCTCAAGCTCCGGCGGTTCGAAATCTTCGAACAGCTGGATCACCTCGATGATCTCGCGGATGCGCTCTACGAAGGGGACGGCATCGCCAAGTATCTTGATGTCAGGGACCTTTTCGATGAGGTTCATGGTCGCGTCATTGTAGCTTAAGGCCGCCGAGCAGCATAAGTACCAGCAACAGCCACCCGGCCGTCGCCGCCAGCAGATGCGGATCGCGCAGCAGTTCCTGCGCCGGATCGCCGCCGCCGCCCCGTGCATGCAGCTTCCACAGGTAACGCAGCATGCCGTAGAGCACGAAGGGCACGGTGGCGATCAGGGCGCGCGTGCCATGCAGGGCCACGGTCTCGGCACTGACCGTGTACAGCGCATAGGAAATCACCGTGCCGGCGGCGGCAATGCCGATGAACTGGTCGAGCATGGGGGCGGTGTACTGTTCCAGCACGCGGCGATGGCCGGCGCTTTCGCTCTGCAAGGCATTGAGCTCGGCGCGACGCTTGGCGAAGCCCAGAAACAAGGTCAGCATCAGGCCGCAAAGCAGCAGCCACTGCGAAGGCGCAATGCCGATGCCCAAGGTGCCGGCGAGGATGCGCAGCATGAATCCGGCGGCAATGATGAAGACATCGAGGATCACCACGTGCTTGAGGCCGTAGCTGTAACCGACGTTGAGCAACACATAGGCAAGGAATATCCAGGGTGCCGAGCCGGCCCAGAACCAGGCGATAACGCCGCCGGCCACGAGACAGGCCACCCCCAGCCATAGCGCCGCCACGACGCCTATGGTGCCGGCGGCCAGCGGCCTGTCCTTCTTCTTCGGGTGCAGCCGATCCTGCTCACGGTCGATCAGGTCGTTCATCACATACACGGCGGATGCCAGCAGGCAGAAGGCGGCAAAGGCGGCCAGCGCCTGCCCGAGCCTGGCCGGGTCGGACCAGGCGTGGCCGAACAGCAGGCCGAGGAAGACGAAGCCGTTCTTCAGCCACTGGTGGGGCCTGAGCAAGCTGATCAACGGCGGCATTGCTCACCCGGGAAATAGCGATCGCACATGTAGCAGGCCCTTTGCGGCAACCAAGTCGGTATCGCATAGTACTTGCGGCGCACGCCGGCGAGCACGCCGTCGCGATAGGCGGCGTAGTCGAAGCCCGCGCCCTTCACACGCCAGAAACGCGCGCCGCGAACTTCAAAACTGTCGACCGTGACGTCGCGGAAATACTTGCGGTAGTCGTCGAGCTTCGGTTCCGACTTCCTCAGGATCAGGAAGTTGCGACCGGCCAGGGCGCGGAAATCGGTGACCAGATCGTCGTGCCGGGCATGGCTCGATGCCTCGCCGAACACCGCCACGTACTGGCGCAGGTTGTAGCCCAGGGTGACGGCATTGGAATAGCCGTCCATGGCCAGCACCCAGTCCTTGCGGTAGCCCTCCAACTCTCGGGCGATGGCCTGGTGTTCGAAAGTCAGCACGATGCCGTCGTAAAGCCGCGCAAGGGGTCCGCGCTGCCAGGCCTCCAGGGGCACGCGCGAAACGATCAGGATGCCGGCAATGTGCAGCGTGGCGAAGGCGGCAAAGAACAGGCCGAGCTTTTGCAAGGTCGCCGGCTGCAGGCGCAGGGTCAGCCAGATCAGGGTGAAGGGGACGAAGGACAGCAGCCAGTGCAGGCCGACCTGCTTCACGCCCGAGAGCAGCGCGAACAGCAGGAAGGGTAGCCAGGCGAGGGTGCCCAGAGAAGATGGCAAGTAAGAGTCGGCGCCGACGCTACGGCGACTTTTCCACGCCAGCCACAACACCGGCGGACCCAGCACGTAGATCAGGGTCACGGCATACAGCAGCGGAGTCTTCAGCGACCAGCCGGCATCGCCATGGCGATTGACGAAGTTGAACATGTAGTTCGGCCAGCAGTTGGCGCTGTTCCACCAGGCCATCAGCGCCAGGGCCGGCAGGGTGCAGGCATAGGCGATGGCCAGCCCGGTGACGGCGCCCGACTTGCGCCGGCGCAGCACATCGACCAGGTAGGCGAAGCCGAGGATGGCGGCGAAATACTTGGAAAGCACGGCGCCGGCCAGCAGCAGGCCGGCGGCGAGGTACCAGCGCGGATTGTCGTCCTGCGCGGCACGGATCCAGGCCAGTCCCGAAAGCACGCTGAAATAGATCAGCGGGGTATCGGTGGTGATGAAGACGTTCCAGACATTCACCGGCGCCAGGAGCACCAGGGTCGCAGCCCACAGGCGGCGCTGCTCGCCCACGCCCGGGACCAGCTTCGGCAAGGCCCAATACACCGCCAGCGCGAGCAGCGCCGGCTGGACGATCACCGGCAGGCGCAGCCACCATTCGACCTTGCTGACCAGCGAGAGCGCCGCCAGCCACCAGCCGATCATCGGCGGATGGTCGTAGAAGCCCCAGTCGGGCATCCAGCCCCACCAGACGAAATAGGCCTCGTCGCCGGTGATGGGGAAGGCCGCCCCCAGCCAGAAGCGGAAGGCCAGGGTGAGGACCAGCAGCGCGGAGAAGAGGCGGCCGGTCATGCGCGAGACTTACCGGCCAGCCAGCGCAATCCGTCGCGCACGGACCGCCTCGGCAAGAATTTCCAGCGCCACCACCGTGTCTTCCCAGCCGATGCAGGCATCGGTGACGGAAACGCCATAGTCGAGCGGCTTGCCCGGCTTCAAGTCCTGGCGCCCTTCCTTGAGGTGGGATTCGATCATCACGCCGAAGATGCGATCTTCGCCGCCCGCCAGTTGCATGCCGACGTCGCGCGCGACCTCGATCTGCTTCTTGAACTGCTTGCTGCTGTTGGCGTGCGAGAAGTCGATCATCACGCGCGACGCCAGCCCGGCCTTGGCCAGTTCGCCGCAGGCCGCATCGACCGCAGGGGCATCGTAGTTGGGCGCCTTGCCACCGCGCAGGATGACGTGGCAGTCCTCGTTGCCGTTGGTCGAGACGATGGCCGAATGGCCGGCCTTGGTCACTGAAAGGAAATGATGCGGGCTGGCGGCGGCCTTGATCGCATCGACGGCGATGCGGATGTTGCCGTCGGTGCCGTTCTTGAAGCCGACCGGGCACGACAGGCCCGAGGCCAGCTCGCGATGCACCTGCGACTCGGTGGTACGTGCGCCGATGGCGCCCCAACTGATCAGATCGGCCGTGTATTGCGGCGTGATGGTGTCCAGGAACTCGGTGGCGCAGGGCAGGCCCAGCTCATTGACCTCCCACAAGAGCTTCCTCGCCAGGCGCAGGCCATCGTTGATCTTGAAGCTGCCATCCATGCGCGGATCGTTGATCAGGCCCTTCCAGCCCACCGTGGTGCGCGGCTTCTCGAAATACACGCGCATCAGAATCAGCAGGTCGTCGGTGAAACGCGGCGTCGACTCGCGCAGCCGGCGGGCGTATTCCATCGCCGCGTCGTAGTCGTGAATCGAACAGGGCCCCACCACCACGACCAGCCGGTCGTCCGCGCCGTGCAGCACCCGGTGCAAGGCCTGGCGTGCCTCATAGGTAGTTTCCGCCGCAGCATCGGTGGTGGGAAATTCGCGCAATATATGGCCGGGAGGCGAAAGCTCCTTGATTTCGCGAATACGGACGTCGTCGGTAATGTGTTTCATGCGGATGCCTGGAAGCGCTCAAAACCCTGATTCTACCGGCGCGGCACCGCTGACAGGCCGGGCAATTCCATGCGTTGCGGTTTTCCCCAGTTCCAATCCAGCCAGCCAAAGGGTAAAGTCGGCACGCGATCCAAAAACCAAGGGGGAATCATGTTCCAGGTTCGAATTCATGGCCGGGGCGGTCAGGGTGTCGTCACGGCGGCCGAGATGCTGTCCATCGCGGCCTTCGAGGAGGGCCGCCACGCGCAGGCCTTCCCCAGTTTCGGTTCCGAGCGCACCGGCGCGCCGGTGGTGGCTTTCTGCCGCATCGCCGACAAGGAGATCCGCCTGCGCGAGCCGATCATGGAGCCCGACGCGCTGATCATCCAGGACCCGACCCTGCTGCACCAGGTCGATGTCTTCGCCGGCCTGAAGAAGGACGGCTACATCCTGATCAACACCACCAAGACTTTCGAGCAACTGGGCCTCGGCGACTTCGTCCGCGACTGGCACCCGGAGCGCCTGTGCACCGTGTCGGCCACCGAGCTCAGCATCAAGCATGTCGGCCGGCCGGTACCGAATGTGCCGCTGCTGGGCGGCTTCGCGGCGGTGTCCAGCATCATCAAACTGGAGTCGGTGGCCATGGCGATCCGCGACAAGTTTTCCGGCAAGGTGGCCGACGGCAACATCGCCGCCGCCACCGAGGCCTACAACATCGTGCGCGCGGAAATGGAGGAGGCACTGCATCATGCTTAAGCAATGCGAAGGTTCCCATGCGGTAGCCGAGGCCGTCGCCCTGTGCCGGCCCGAAGTGATCTGCGCCTACCCGATATCGCCGCAGACCCACATCGTCGAAGGCATCGGCGAAATGGTGAAGTCGGGTGAATTGAAAGACTGCGAGTTCATCAACGTCGAATCCGAGTTCGCCGCCATGTCGGTGGCCATCGGCTCCTCGGCTACCGGTGCCCGCACCTACACCGCCACGGCGTCGCAGGGCCTGCTGTACATGGTCGAGGCGGTCTATAACGCCTCGGGCCTGGGCCTGCCCATCGTCATGACCGTGGCCAACCGCGCCATCGGCGCGCCGATCAACATCTGGAACGACCACTCCGATTCGCTCTCGCAGCGCGACTGCGGCTGGATCCAGCTGTTTGCCGAGACCAACCAGGAAGCGCTCGACCTGCACATCCAGGCCTTCAAGCTGGCCGAGGAACTCTCGCTGCCGGTGATGGTGTGCATGGACGGCTTCATCCTCACCCACGCTTACGAACGGGTCGACATGCCGACGCAGGAACAGGTCGATGCCTTCCTGCCGCCCTACGAGCCGCGCCAGGTGCTGGATGTGAACGACCCGGTGTCGATCGGCGCCATGGTCGGGCCCGAGGCCTTCATGGAAGTGCGCTACCTGGCCCACGCCAAGCAGATGCAGGCGCTCGACCTGATCCCGCAGCTGGCGCAGGAATTCAAGGCCGTCTTCGGCCGCGACAGCGGCGGCCTGATCCGCAGCTACCGCGCCGAGGATGCCGAGACCATCGTCATCGCCATGGGTTCGGTGCTCGGCACCATCAAGGACACCGTGGACGAGATGCGCGAGGCGGGGCACAAAATCGGCGTGCTCGGCATCACCAGCTTCCGGCCCTTCCCGCTGGTCGAAGTCGCTGCCGCGCTGAAAAACTGCAAGCGCTTCGTGGTACTGGAAAAGAGCCTCGCCGTCGGCATCGGCGGCATCGTCGCCACCAACGTGCGCATGGCCGTCACCGGCATGGGCCTCAAGGGCTTTACGGTCGTCGCCGGCCTCGGCGGCCGCGCCATCACCATGAAGTCGCTGACCGGCCTGTTCGAAAAGGCCGGGCGCGATGAACTCGAACCGGTGACCTTCCTCGACCTCGACTGGAATGTCGTGAACAAGCAGCTCGAACGCGAGAAACAGGTGCGTCGTTCCGGCCCCGCCGCCGAAGCCATGCTGCGCGATGTCGGCGCCGTCGCCGCGCGCAACTACTGATCGGGAGCAACCATGTCCGCATTGCAAACCGTCAAGTTCTACCAGACCGGCACCTTCACCGTCGGCAACCGCCTGCTGGCGCCGGAAGATCGCAGCGTGCAGGCCAACATGCAGCGCACCAACTCGCTGAACTCCGGCCACCGCGCCTGCCAGGGCTGCGGCGAGGCGCTCGGTGCGCGCTACGCGATCGACGCGGCGATGAACGCCACCAACCGGCAGCTGATCGCGGCCAACGCCACCGGCTGCCTCGAAGTATTTTCCACGCCCTACCCCGAGACCTCCTGGCAGATCCCCTGGATCCACTCGCTGTTCGGCAACACCGCGGCGGTCGCCACCGGCATCGCCGCCGCGATCAAGGTCAAGAAGCAGAAGGGCCAGGGGCAGGATGTCCGCGTCGTCGCCCAGGGCGGCGACGGCGGCACCACCGACATCGGCTTCGGCTGCCTCTCCGGCATGTTCGAGCGTAACGACGACGTGCTCTACATCTGCTATGACAATGGCGGCTACATGAACACCGGCGTGCAGCGCAGTTCGGCCACGCCCTCGGCGGCGCGCACGGCGACCACCATGCCGCTGGGCCCCGAGCCGGGCAACCCTTTCGGCCAGGGCAAGTTCGTGCCGGCGATCGCCATGGCGCACGAAATCCCCTACGTCGCCACCGCCACGGTAGCCGACCTGCGCGACCTCGAGAACAAGGTCACCAAGGCCATGGGCATGCGCGGCGCACGCTACATCCACATCCTGGTGCCCTGCCCGCTGGGCTGGGGCACCGCCTCGCAAGACACCATCCGCATGGCACGGCTGGCCAAGGAGACCGGGGTCTTCCCGGTGTTCGAGGCCGAATACGGCGAGCTGACGTCGGCGCTGGCGATACGGCGACCGCTGCCGGTCGAGGACTACCTCAAGCCGCAGAAGCGCTTCGCCCACCTGTTCGGCAAGAACCCTGCCGTCGAAACCATTGCCCGCATCCAGGCGCAGGCGGACAAGAACATCCGCCGCTATGGATTGCTTGCCAAGGAGACCGTGTGATGGACAAGCCGTTCGCGATTACCCTCAACCCCGGCTCTTCGCTGGCCAACCACACCGGCTCCTGGCGCACCGCGCGCCCGGTCTATCTCGATCGCCTGCCGCCCTGCAACAACCAGTGCCCCGCCGGCGAAGACATCCAGGGATGGCTGTTCCACGCCGAATCCGGCAGCTACGAAGCGGCCTGGCGCCACCTGACGCGCGACAATCCCTTCGCCGCGATCATGGGCCGCGTCTGCTACCACACGTGTGAGTCGGCCTGTAACCGCGGCAAGATCGACGAGGCCGTGGGCATCAACTCGGTGGAGCGCTTCCTCGGCGACGAAGCGATCAAGCGCGGCTGGAAGTTCGCCGCGCCGACACAGGAATCCGGCAAGAAGGTGCTGATCGTCGGCGCCGGGCCTTCCGGCATGTCCGCCGCCTACCACCTGCGCAAACTTGGCCATGCCGTGACCGTGATGGACGCCGGCCCCTATATGGGCGGCATGATGCGTTTCGGCATTCCCAAGTACCGCCTGCCGCGCGAAGTGCTCGACGCCGAGATGCAGCGCATCGTCGACATGGGCGTCACGGTGAAGTTGAACAGCAAGGTGGACAGCATCCTCGACACCATGAAGGCCGGTGGCTTTGATGCCGCCTTCCTCGCCGTCGGCGCCCACATCGGCAAGCGCGCCATGATCCCCTCGGGCGACGCTGCAAAAATCGTCGATGCGATCTCCGTCTTGCGCAGCATGGAAGGCGAGGACAAGCCCCTGCTCGGCCGCCGCGTGGTGGTGTATGGCGGAGGCAACACGGCGATCGACGTCGCCCGCACCGTCAAGCGCATGGGCGCCGAACCGATCATCGTCTACCGCCGCACCCGCGACAAGGCGCCGGCGCATGACTTCGAAATCGAAGAGGCGCTGCAGGAAGGCGTCATGGTGAAGTGGCTGTCGACCATCAAGCAGGCCGGAGACAAAGAGATCACCATCGAGAAGATGGCGCTCGACGACAAGGGCTTTCCGCAACCGACCGGTGAATTCGAAACCCTCGAAGCCGATTCCGTGGTGCTGGCGCTGGGCCAGGATGTGGACCTCGGCCTGCTCAATGGCGTGCCCGGACTCGAAGTGACGAAGGATGGCGTAGTCAAGGTCGGCACCGATCTGATGACCGGTCACCCCGGCATCTTCGCCGGCGGCGACATGGTCCCCGCCGACCGCAATGTCACGGTCGCCGTCGGCCACGGCAAGAAGGCCGCGCGGAACATCGACGCCTGGCTGCGCGGCGAAACTTATGCCGCGCCACCCAAGCACGAAGTTGCCCGCTTCGAGAAGCTCAATCCCTGGTACTACGCCGACGCGCCGAAGACCGTACGCCCGATGCTCGACATCATCCGCCGCCAATCCACCTTCGAAGAGGTGCAAGGCGGGCTCGACGAAAGCACCGCGCTGTTCGAGGCGCGGCGCTGCCTCAGTTGCGGCAACTGCTTCGAGTGCGACAACTGTTATGGTGTGTGCCCCGACAACGCCGTGATCAAGCTCGGCCCCGGCAAGCGCTTCCAGTTCAACTACGACTATTGCAAGGGCTGCGGCATGTGCGTCGCCGAATGCCCCTGCGGCGCGATCAAGATGGAGGCGGAGGATATTTGATGAAGCCCCTGCGTAGCAGGCGGGCCAGCACAAGACGCTGACCTCGCCGCTACGGATAGCGAAAGTCGGCGCTGGCGCTACGGCGCCAGCAATTTTTCTTTGGCCCGCTGCAAGATCGCATTGGCCGCGGCGTGCCCAGAGCCGCCCGGCAAGGTTTTCAGGCCAACGGCAGCGGTGCGTCAACAGACATTGGTGATTCCCTGAGCATGGGATTTGAGCGTCCGGTGTCAGAGTGGACCTGCCGCGCCGGCGGGTAGAATTCGGTTCAGGTGACCGAAAAGTAAGGGCCATGTTCCACCGCTGGCACCTTTTCCTCAAAGTTCCATTGATCTTGTGCAGCTACCCGGTAGCTGCCATTGCATCGGATACCAAGCTGCATAAGTGCTGTTCTGCCAACGGCCGCTTCACGAAATCTCACGCCCTTCGCCGGCCTCTTCCACTGTTCGCCCATCACGGATGTGATAGATGCGTTTGAAGATGGGAATGATCTTTTCGTCGTGGGTGACGACAATGATTGCAGTCTGGTATTGGCTGGCCATCTGGTTGAGGATGCGCATGACGGCCAGCGCCCGCTCGCTGTCCAGCGGCGCGGTGGGTTCGTCGGCGAGAATCACCGGTGGTTGATTTGCCAATGCGCGTGCAATCGATACGCGTTGCTGCTCACCGCCGGAGAGTTGGCTCGGCTGAGCCTTGGCGCGATGCGCGACGTCGAGCGCCTGAAGCAGTTCCAGCGCCCGCGCCCGCGATGCACCATTCGCCTTTCCCGCCAACATGGGCAGCAGCGCCACATTGTCGGTGACGTCGAGAAAGGGTATCAGATAGGGGGCCTGGAAAATGAATCCAATGCGATCGCGCCGCAACGCACGCAGATCCTTGGTCTTCCATCCGTCTTGCGCACTGTCGTAGATAACCTCGCCGCCCAGTGTCATGCGGCCTTTCGTAGGCTCGATCACGGCGCCGAGGCACTTGAGCAGCGTGGTCTTGCCCGATCCGCTGGGGCCTACCAGACCGACCACCTCACCGGGAGCGATGCTCATATTCACATCCTTCAGCGCGTCGACGGCGGTATCTCCCTCGCCGTAACGTTTGCTGAGGCCTTCGATATGGATGCCCTGGTCCATCTCAGCCACCGATCGCAGTGGCCGGATCAACCTTGAGCGCGGTGCGGATGGCGAGCGTGCTGGCCAGGGCGCACACCACCATGATGATGACAAGAGCACGCACGGCATCGGCAGTCTCGAGCAGCACGTACTTGGGAAATGCCGGCGCCCAGAGTGTGGCGGATATCTTGCCGATCACGAATCCGATGAGACCCAGGCCGAGCGCCTGCTGCAGGATCATTCCTGCAATGGTGCGGTTGCGGGTGCCGATCAATTTGAGCACCGCGATCTCGCGAATCTTGCCCAGTGTCATGGTGTAAATGATGAAGGCGACAATCGCGGCGCTGACGATGGTGAGGATCGCGAGGAACATGCCGATCTGTTTGGCTGAGGTGGCCACAAGCTTTTCGATCAGGATTTCTTCCATTTGCTCGCGGGTATAGGCCTGTAAGTGTTTCCAGCGGCGGATGTCCTGTGCCACTGTCGCCGCGTTGCTATCAGCGCCGACTCTTACCAGCACCGCATTGACGCTGTGATTGATGGTCTGCGCTGCCGTCACGGCATCCAGCAGGCCGGGGACACCGGGACGATTCAGTGCGGGGTTGGCCGCCGTGCGGGCGCGGTCGGCGATGATGGCGTCATCGTCCTTGAGAAACTGCGCTTCCTGGGCGTCCTTGAGCGGAATGAAAACCATCGGGTCGCCGCCAGAAGACACCATGCGCCGCGTCAGGCCGACAACTTCGTATCCGTGGCGCCGGATGAGGATGCGCTCGCCCAGCCGAAAGCCGGTCTTGACGTCGGCGATGGCTTCAAAATGGCCGCGAATCAGGCGTCGCCCCGCCACGAGATAGGGCGGCTCGCCGGGCTGGCCACTTTCGAAGCCGACCACCATGGTGCGCGAATCGGTGTTGCCTTGACGTACCTGCATGGTCAGGTAAGTCACGCTTGCCGCCTGCGCCACGCCGGGCAAGCCGAGCACGCCGCGATACGCATCGTCCTTGATGCTGGATGACTCGGCATACGGCCCCTGGGTGTCCTTCTGCACTACCCAGATGTCGGCCCCGCTGTTATTGAGCAACGCCCGTGCGTCATCGACCATACCGCGATAGACGCCGGCCATGGTCAGCGTGGCACCGATCAGCAGACCAAGTCCAAACCCGGTCAGGACGAATTTGCCCCAGGAGTGCAGAATGTCGCGGCCGGCGAGGCTGATCATTTGCGACTCACGAACCGGCGAGGGCCGAGGCCACCTTGACGCGGCTGTGCTCGCCGAGATCCCGTTCGCTATGTACGATCACCGCATCGCCTTCCTTGAGGCCATCGAAAATCTGTACCCGGCCGTCTGCGCCGCTGACTCCTGTCTTGACTGCCACGAAGGTCAATCCCTCTGCCGACTGCATCCAGACGCCGGTCTTGCCGCCGTGCTGGCGTAGTGCCGCATTGGGCAGCACCAGCGCCTGCTTGATGCCCGGCAATCGCAAAGTAGCTTCGCTCATTTCGCCGACGGAGACGTCCGTGGGCGGCGTTTCGAAGCTCAATTGCGCAATCCGCTCTTCGGTCACGCTGTCGCTTAACAGTTCGATACGTGCAACTATTCCGGCGAAGACCTCACCAGGACGCGAACGCAAGACGATCTCGGCCGGCAAGCCGACTTTCAGGCCCGCCGAGCGATGCTGATCCAGCCGCAACTTGACCCACAAACTGTCCTTGGCGACCAGACGCAGCACGGGTTGTCCGGCGACTACCGTCGAACCAGGCTCGGCGTCGCGTGCTGTAACCACGCCATCGGCCGGCGCCAACAGGCGCAGATTGGCACGCGATTGTTGCGCGCCTTCGCGCTCGGCATTGAATCGAGCCATGTCCTGGCGTGCGGCCGCCAATGTGGCTTCGGTGGCGGTCACTTGGGCCGCGGCGGATGTCATTTCCTGCGTCTTGCCTTCGGTGACGGCGGAACTGACGAAACCCCTTTTGCCCAAGTCGTCATAGCGACGGGCATTGGCCGCCGCGACTTCGCGCCGGGCGACGCTGTCAGCCAACTGCGCGGCGGCCGTATTGACCGCGCTTTTGGCCCGTGCCGCGGCCGCTGCAGCGGCGGAGAGACGTTGGTCCAGATCGACCGGATCCATCTCCGCCAGCAACTGGCCGGCGCGCACGGTTTCGCCAACGTCTGCCGAAACCGAGCGGACGCGCCCTGCCGTGGTCGGGCCGACCAGATAGCTGCGTCGGGCTTCGACGACGCCGATACCAAACAGTTGCGGCGCGAGATCGGCACGCGCGACTTGCGTCACCGTGACCCGCACCGGCGCCAAGGGGCCGCTGCGGACAACTACCCAGGCGAATGTGGCGACCAACGCAAGGCCGACAGCGATGAAGGCCAGACGACGGTTTAAGAATCGGCTCATTGCGGGCGGCTCCCTTCTGACATCTGGGTCATGACGCGCAGGGCAATACCCAGCCATTTCAGCGTGCGGGTCGAATTCATTTCGTGCTCCTGATGCCTCGACGGAAAATGCCAAAAGCGCCGGGCGCTTCGGTGCGCATTTGCTTGACCTTACCCACTAGTAACGATTGCATTACCAATCCTTGAATGCTGCCAACGAAAGCGACCACAGCCGCATCTGTTTCCACGTCCTTCGCCACTTCGCCTGCGGCTTTCCCGGCATCGATCAGTTTGCTCAGACGCTGTCTGTAGCCGGCAAGAAGAGTTCGTGCCGTGCGCTTGGCAGGGGAGTCCTCGGCGCGCTGTAACTCGCCGAAAAGCAGGCGGGGCACCCCGGGATGGGCAACAACAAACCCGATATGGGTCATGAACACTGCTTCCAAAGCCAGAAGTGGCGATGAGGCCTCGTTGATGGCCTGATCCACGCGCTG
>CAJBYR010000060.1 GCA_903959855.1 uncultured beta proteobacterium | reverse complement strand
TTCTCCCAGGGCAAGTGGGTGCATCTGGCCAAGATAGCCTTCGAGAAGTTCTACATGCGCAAGATCAAGAAGGGCACCAGCGAGCACATCTTCGAAAAAATGGTGCTCAACGCCATGGGTTAGTGCAACATCCGTTCTGTAAATTCGTAATCTGCTGGTTTTGCGAGGCTGTGTCGGCCGCAGCGATGAGGGCGCGTAGCGCCCGAAGAGTGAAGGACGGCACAGCCTCGCGGCGAAGCTCCGGCAGGCAGCACCCGCAGGCGATTTCTTCGGGGCATTCTTACCCATCCCCACGAAAGAGCCCAACGTATGGCGCACCGCGTAGAGCATCACCCCCTGGACGCCGCTTTTGCGGCATTGCTGGCCAACGGATTGGACGGCGCCGGCGAAGCCCTGCGCATCCTGGTCAATGAAGCGAGCAAAATCGAACGCAACCACTTCCTCAATGCCCGACCGCATGAACGCACTGCCGAGCGAACCGACTACGCCAACGGCTTCAAGCCCAAGACCGTCATGACCCGCGTCGGCGAACTCACCTTCGACGTGCCCCAGGTCCGCGGCGGCGGGTTCTATCCCAGCGCCCTTGAAAAGGGCACCCGCACCGAGCAGGCGCTCAACATCGCGCTGGCCGAGATGTATGTACAGGGCGTCTCCACCCGCAAGGTGACGGACATCCTGGTGAAACTGCTGGGGCCGGAGGTATCGATTTCCTCGACCCAGGTCAGTCGCGCCGCCGAGCAGCTCGATACCGGCTTGGCGGCCTGGCGCGAACGACCGCTGGATGAGACGCCCTATCTCTTTCTGGATGCCCGTTACGAACGTGTGCGCGAGGCCGGGCGACTGGTCGACTGCGCCGTACTGGTGGCGACGGGCATTACGAAGGATGGCCATCGCCGGGTACTCGGCGTGTCGGTGGCCTTGTCGGAGGCGGAGGTCCATTGGCGTGCCTTTCTCGATAGCCTGATCCGGCGCGGCCTCAAGGGCGTCAAGCTGATCGTCTCCGACGCACATGCCGGACTCAATGCCGCGCGCCGGGCGACTTTGCCCAGCGTGCCCTGGCAACGCTGCCAGTTCCATTTGCAGCAGAACGCTCAGGCGTATGTCACTCGCCTCGATCAGCGCAAACCCGTGGCGCAACGCATTCGGGCGATCTTCAATGCGCCGGATCGGGTCGAGGCTGAGCGCCTGATGAAGCAGACCATCGAGTTCTGGGCCATCGATGCGCCCAAACTGGCCCAGTGGGCCGAGGAGAACCTGCCTGAGGGCTTCGCGGCGTTCGACGTGCCGCTTGGGCAACGGATTCGGCTGCGTACCACCAATGGACTCGAACGCATCAATCGCGAGATCAAGCGCCGCACTCGTGTGGCGTCGATCTTTCCCAATACGGCGTCCTGCTTGCGTCTCGTTTCTGCCCTGCTAGCCGAGTGCGACGAGGACTGGATGACCGGCAAAATCTATCTCAACTTGAAAGACTGATCTCATAATCCCAATGGAATCGCCCTCGAATATTTACAGAAAAGAAGTTGCATTGCCCGCCATGGGCATCATGAAGCTGAAGGACAAATAGAAGTCACCGGCGCAGGTTCCGGCGCTTTTGCGGTGATCTTCGGGCATGGCCTCGGCAACGGGCCGGGGCTCGCCCGGGTTCTCAGAGCGCCCGGATCTGCACCTTGC
>CAJBYR010000059.1 GCA_903959855.1 uncultured beta proteobacterium | reverse complement strand
GCAAGGTGCAGATCCGGGCGCTCTGAGAACCCGGGCGAGCCCCGGCCCGTTGCCGAGGCCATGCCCGAAGATCACCGCAAAAGCGCCGGAACCTGCGCCGGTGACTTCTATTTGTCCTTCAGCTTCATGATGCCCATGGCGTTGAGCACCATTTTTTCGAAGATGTGCTCGCTGGTGCCCTTCTTGATCTTGCGCATGTAGAACTTCTCGAAGGCTATCTTGGCCAGATGCACCCACTTGCCCTGGGAGAACCAGTTGACGTTGCGCGGCGGAATCTGCGGCAGGGCGACGAAGGCCGCGCCGTTGTCGCCGAAGTCGGCCAGGCAGACGGCATTCCAGGTCGCCTTGTGCGTCGGCTCCTTGCCGTCGAGCGCTTCGCGGATGTTATGCACCGTTGCGCTGACCATCGACTCGATCATGTAGCCGGTCTTGGGCGCGCCGGTCGGCACCGGCGTCACCTCCACCGGTGGGATCGCGACGCAAACGCCGACCGAGTAGACGTTCTTGAACTTCGGATTGCGCTGGAAGGCATCGATCAGGATGAAGCCGCGGGGATTGGCCAGGCCCTCGATGCCGATGACGGCGTCGATGCCCTTGAACGCGGGCAGCATCATCGAGTACTTGAAGTCGAGCACATGCTCCTTCTTTGGCGTGCCGTCCTCGTTGTGCTCGGTGACGTACATCTTGCCGGCCTCGACCTTGGTGGTCTTGGCGTTGCAGATCCACTTGATGTGACGTTCGCGCATCACCGACTCGATCAGCCCCTTGGAGTCGCCGACACCGCCCAGTCCAAGGTGCCCGATGTAGGGTTCCGCGGTGACGAAGGTCATCGGCACCTTGTCGCGAATCTTGCGCCGGCGCAGGTCGGTATCCATGATCATGGCGAACTCGTAAGCCGGACCGAAGCAGGAGGCCATCTGCACCGCGCCCACCACGATGGGGCCGGGGCTCTTGACGAACTCCTGCCAGGCCTGCTCGGCCTCGACCGCGTGGTCGACGTGACAAACCGAATGGGTATGGCCCTGTGGCCCGAGTCCTTCGACTTCCTCGAATGCCAGCTTGGGGCCGGTGGCGATGACCAGAAAGTCGTAGTCGATGTTGCGGCCGTCATCCAGTTCAATCTGGTTACGGTCCGGATGCACGCGCTTGGCGCCGACGGGGATGAAGGCGATGTTCTTCTTTGCCAGCAGGGGAGCGATGTCCACTTCAATGTCGCCGCGCTTGCGCCAATCGACGGCGACCCAGGGGTTCGACGGCGTGAAGTGGTGCTTCGGGTTGTTGGAAATCACCGTCAGCGTGTCGCCTGAGCGCAGGATTTCCCGCATCTCATAGGCGGCGGGCATGCCGCCGATGCCGGCGCCGAGAGTTACGATGTGAGCCATGATGCCTCCTCCCGAATGTTGAAATTGAAGCAGGGGAGGCTATCAGGCGCAAGATGGCGGTAACCACAAATCGTTATCAGTACATGACAAAGACTGATTGTGGTCACCTACCCGGGGGGACACCAACGCGATGGCGCCGGAGCGGCGCCATCGCGCTTCATCACAGCTTCGCCGGATCGAAGCCGGTTTCCTTGTAGATCGACTGCAGCAGTTCCTTGCCGACGCGATCGGCCATCTTGGTATGGACCGGCAGCATGGCTTTCTTGAAGGCCATCTTCTCTTCCTTGGTTGGCACGTAGATCGCCGTCTTGCCGCTCTTCCTGACGCCTTCCAGCGCGGCGTCGTTTTCTTCCTTGGCGATCTTGTTGGCGTAGACCGTGGCTTCCTTCATCGCCTGTTCCAGCTGGGCGCGCAGCTCGGGCGGCAGGCCTTCCCAGAACTTCTTGTTCACGACCACCGCGTAGCCGAGGTAGTTGTGGTCGGTGATGGTCATGTGCTTCTGCACTTCATGCATCTTCTGCGTGAAGAGATTCGAGTGCGGGTTGTCGGTACCGTCGACCACGCCGGTCTGCAGCGCCTGGTACACCTCGGAAAAAGCCATCACCTGCGGCAGCGCGCCGAGGGTGCGGAACTGCTCTTCCAGCACCTTGGAGGACTGGATGCGCATCTTCTTGCCCTTGAGGTCGCCTGGCGCCTTGATCGGCGTGTTGGCCGACATCGACTTGAAGCCATTGTCCCAGAAGGCCAGGCCCTTGATGCCCTTGGGTTCGAGCTTGGCCAGCAGCGAGGCGCCGATCGGGCCCTGCGTGACCTTGTGCAGGTCGTTATAGTCATCGAAGATGTAGGGGAAGTCGAAGACCTCGAATTCCTTGACGCCGAGCGGGCCGAACTTCGACAGCGATGGCGCCAGCATATGCACGGCACCGAGCTGCAGCGCCTCCATCTCCTCCTTGTCCTTGTAGAGCGCGGAATTGGCGTAAACCTCGACCTTGGCCTTGCCCTTGGTCAGTTCCGCGGCCTTTTTGGCGAAGAACTCCGAAGCCTTGCCCTTGGGCGTATCGGCGGCGACGACGTGGCTGAACTTGATCACGACAGGGGCCTGGGCCAGCGCCAGTGCCGAGAACGCGGCGGCGGCGAGGCCGACGAACAGGGTACGAACTTTCATTTTTTCTCCTCCATGGTTTTTGGGTGCGGCCGATAGACTACCACTACCGGAAATCACCGTAGCGCGGGCACCGACTTCCGCCCGGCGCGCAACAACCAAGCTACTCGACAACGATGGTGCCCATCATGCCGCCGGCGGCATGGTCGAGGATGTGGCAGTGGTACATCCACTCACCGGGGTTCTCGGCGACGAAGGCCACGTCCATGGTCTGGCGTGCGCCCATGATCACGGTGTCGCGCCATTCGCGCTGCGGATTGGCGATGCCATTCACCGCCAGCAGGCGGAAAAAGTGGCCATGCAGGTGCATCGGGTGGATGAAGTCGGTTTCGTTCACCATGTGCAGGATCACGTGCTCGCCGCGACTCAGGTTGAGCAGCGGTTCATGCATCAGGGCGTGCTCGTGCTGGGCGTTGTAGTTCATGGTCCAGGCCAGGCCCTGCTTGGCCATGATGTCCTGGATGCGCGAGGGCTTGCCGTCGATCATGCCGATGGTCGGTGCACCGCGCATGCCGCCCTGGAACATGATGTAGTGGTCGCTGGCCTTGTCCAGGTTCGGCTCGGGAATCGCATTCGGCGGTACGACGATGGAGGTGGCCAGTGCCTTGCCGCGCACCGGCGGCTGGGTCGAATAGTCGATGACGCCGAGCACTGTGGCCGAGGCCTTGGGGCGCCCGGCTTCGCGCACTTCGAACCGGCTGCCGGGCTTTTCCATGCAGTCCAGGATCAGGTCCACGCGCATGCCCGGCCCCAGCGTGATGCCGTCCGCCGGCATCGGTTGCGGTGTCGCCAGGCCCTGCCCGTCCCAGGCCACGATGCTGGCCGCATGACCTTCGAGGGACAGCTTGAAGAAACGCGCCGAGGCGGCGTTGATCAGCCGCAGGCGCAGGCGTTCGCCGGAGCGCACCGCAATCTTGCGCTCCGGCCCGGCGACCAGGCCATTCACCAGCAACTGGTTGCCGCGCCGCCCTTCGTTGGCGAAGTCGAGGATGCGGCCATAGTCCTCGACCTGTTGCATCTGCTCGTCGAGCTTGATGTCCGACAACACCCAGACCTCGTCGCGATCGACTTTGGGCGCCTTGTCCTCCTCGACGATCAGCGCACCGTAAAGGCCGCGCGGCACCTGCTCGAAGCTGGCCTGGTGCGGGTGGTACCAGAAGGTGCCGGAGTCCGGCAGATCGAAGCGGTAATCGAAACGGCCGCCGGCGGCAATGGGCAGCTGCGTGACGCCGGGAACACCGTCCATGGCGTTGGGCACGCGCAGGCCGTGCCAGTGCACCGTGGTTTCCTGTGGCAACTGGTTGCGCACCGTGATGTGGGCGCGGTCGCCGCGCCGAAAGCGAAGCACCGGGCCGGGAAACGTTTCGTTGAAACTCCAGACGCTGGTCTTCTTCGGGCTCGCCGGATCAAGCGCGACCTTGAATTCGGAGGGGATCAGCTCGATGCGGCTTTCCTTGCGCGCAGGCACGGCGGCGCCTGCGGGCAGGGCAAACGCGGCCCCGAGCGCGGCGGCGGACTGGAGGAACTGGCGGCGGCGGACGTGCATCGTGGGCTCCGGATCAGGGTTGCTGGTAAAGGCGCGTCACTTCGTGGGCCAGCTCCAGCACGGCGTCGCCGCCCTCGGCGAGGATCAGGCGAAAGGACTCGGCACCCTCGGTGGCCAGCGCAGTGCGCAGCCATTCCCATTGCAGCGCCAGCTTGTCGAGTTCCTCGACCAGTTCTGCCGTATTGCCGGCACGTTGCTGCATGCTCGAAAGCGCGCCGGAGAACTCGTTTTGCACCGATTCGAGGTCGTCGCGCATACGCGCACTGTCGACACCCCACTGGCGCAGCATGTAGATCTTGACCAGGCGCTGCGAGAGCATGCGCTGGCGGCCGGAAAGGTTGACCCAGCGGCTGGCCGGTGTCGTGGCCTGGTCCTGCAAGGTGCGGGTCAGTCGCTCGGCGGCCGATAGCACGTCCTCGGCACGCGCATCGACCAGTGCTGCGTCGGATTGCCGGATCACGCCCAGCACCGAGGTGCGCAAAGGCGCCCAGGCCAGATGCAGCGCGCCCAGCGCGCCGCGCGCCTCGGGGGTGTTGGCCATCGGTTCAAGCACGCGCAGGTTCTGCTCGAAGCGGCGGATCGATTCGTCAAGCTGGCGCTTGGACAAGGCCGGCTGCACGTTGAGCCCGATCTGCACCCAGGACTTGACGATGCGCTGCGAGAGCATGCGCTGCTGCCCGGCAAGGTTGATGGCCTCGGCATCGGAAGCGCCGGCAGGGAGCGCCGCACAGGCAAACAGGAGGACCAGCCAGAGACGGATTATCGTTCGCAAGATTTCCCCTAGAACGCCGGCACGCCCATGGTCTGCAGGGCGCGGTTAAGTTGGGTGAAGGCCTTTTCCATCGCCGCGACGGCCTCTTTGTGGTTGTTGTTGATTGCCTGGCTGATCGCGTCCGACTTGAGCTTTCCGGCCTCCTGCACGAAACCGTCGACCATGCGCCGCTTGTCGCCGTCGGCGCGGCCATCGGCGATCATCATGTTGACCAGGATCTCGTTGGACTGGAAGCGCTTCTGCTCATAGGCGTATTCCTCGGCCGGCGAGTTGAACTTGAGCGACATGGTCACGACTTCGCCGGCGCGCAGGCGCGAGATTTCCTCGACCGCAAGCTTGTAGGACTCGGCCATCTTCTTGTTGGCATCGCCCAGGCGGCCGGCCGTCGCCAGACGTTTGGCCTCGTCCGCCAGCGCATCGACGCGGTTCAGCGCAGACTGCGCCTCGGTGCCGTTCTTCGGGTTCTTGACGATCTCGACCAGGCTGCCGCGATAGGTCGCGACCTGCTCGCTCATGTCCTGCAAACGTTGCTTTTGCACGCTGTCCGACAGGCCGCCGGAGTTGCGGCTGTTGGCTTTCGACACGCTGCGCAAGGCCTCGTCGAGCGCCGTGCCGGCTTCAGGATAGCGCTGGGCTGCCAGCGCCTCGCGTGCGCTGCCGAGCAGGCTGCGGCCGCGCTCGATCAGGCCGATCGTCTCGGCATCCTTGCTTGCCGCCGCTGCCTTGGCGGCGGGCGCATTGACCAGCATCTCGACCAGTTTGAGTTTTTGCTCGGCGAGGCGGCGCTGTTGCTCCGGGTCGGGCGCGGTTTGAGCCGCGGCCGGAACGGTCAAGGTGATGCAAAGCCACAGCAATCCTGCGCTCAGTCGACGCATCGGATTCTCCCCCTCCTTCTAGATGCAAATCATTCCCGCTTGCATTGTGCCAGTATTTTCGACGGAATTAGCGGGAGTCGGCGCGCACGCTACGGCGAGCCCGACATCGGCTAAGCTCACCCCATGGCGCCGGCAAAGAACCTCTGGTTTGCTCTTGTATCCACACTGCTGCTGACCGCTGCCGGTCCGGTGCCGGCGGCGCAGGCAAGCGCCTTCAAGGGTGTCGAGATCGGCCGCGGCGCCAGCTACGCGCAGAACTTCACGCTGACCGATCACGACGGACGGCCACGCACGCTGGCGGACTTTCGCGGCAAGGTCGTGCTGCTGTTCTTCGGCTACCTGCAATGTCCGAACTATTGCCCGCTGACCTTGGCGCGACTGGCGGAAGTGATGGCTTTGCTCGGCGCGGACGCGCAACGTGTTCAGGTGCTCTTCGTCACTGTCGACCCCGAACGCGATCCGCCGCAGGCACTGAAGGAATACGTAAGCAACTTCCATCCGTCCTTCCTTGGCCTCTACACCACACCGGCCGCCACACCCGAACTGGCACTGAAGTTCCGCGTCTATTTCCGCAAGGTTCCGGGCGCGACGCCCGGCAACTACCACATCGATCACGCCGTGTTCTCCTACGCCTACGATCCGACCGGGCGCCTGCGCCTGCGGCTTTCCGATTCCCTTCCGGCCGCCGACATCGCCGCCGACTTGCGCCGCCTGCTGCAGCCGAACTGAGTCGCGGGCAGCCGCGCTGCACCACGTATGCCCCAATCTGGAGAGCGCCGCCGACATCGCGCCCCGCCTTGGTGCGCACACCCATAAGCGATCGCGCATGTTTCATCGCCAGGCGCTGCCGACAACGCTGATATCCGCGACGAATCAGTTGCTTGCGGTGGATGGCACGAGGCCTGCATTGGACAGCTCATACCATCTACCGGGAGAGCACCATGGCACTGCACGATCCGTTCGACGCGAACAACTCCATCGCCGGCTGCAACTGCGGCCAGCACGCCTCGCAGACGCAACACGACATCGCGGTCGGCGCCGGCGACGTCGATGCGCTGAACAGCCGCGTGGTGCAAACCGCGGTGATGCGTGCCCTGTTCCCGCAGGATGCCGAGCGTCGCAAATTCCTTTCCGCCGTCGGCGCCTCCACGGCCTGGGCGGCGATCTCCTCGCTGATTCCCTTCGGTACGCTGGAAGCCATGGCGCAGGAAAAGGGCGCGCTGGAAAAGAAGGACCTCAAAGTCGGCTTCATCCCGATCACCTGCGCGAGCCCCCTGATCATGGCCGACCCGCTGGGCTTCTACACGAAGGAAGGGCTCAACGTCAGCATGATGAAGACGGCCGGCTGGGCACTGATCCGCGACAAGGTGCTGAACAAGGAATACGACGCCAGCCACATGCTGGCGCCGATGCCGATCGCGATCTCGATGGGCGTGGGTTCG
>CAJBYR010000058.1 GCA_903959855.1 uncultured beta proteobacterium | reverse complement strand
TAGGCGTCGTCCACGGCCAGCGCGATGTGGCCGTAGCCGGTGCCGATTTCGTAGCGCTCGACACCCCAGTTGTGGGTCAGTTCCAGCACCGGGCCGTCGGCCTCTTCCTGGTAGCCGACGAAGGCGAGCGTGAATTTGCCCTCGGGGTAGTCATTGCGCCGCAGCAGGCGCATGCCCAGGATGTCGGTGTAAAAGGCCAGCGACTTGTCGAGGTCGCCGACGCGGATCATGGTGTGGAGGATTCTCATCGAGGGTCTTTCACAGTATCGGTAACGAAGTGGTGCGTTGCTTGAGTTCGACGCGGGCCGTCTTCCAGTCGGGATAGATCGAGCCGACGACCGTCCAGAAGCGCTTGCTGTGGTTCATTTCCAGCAGGTGGGCAACTTCGTGGGCGACAACATAGTCGCTTAAGTGCGCCGGCAGATGGATCAGGCGCCAGTTGATGCGGATGCCGCCATGCTTGCTGCAGCTGCCCCAGCGCGTATGCGCGGAGGACAGGCTGAGCTTTGGCGTGGCGAGTCCGAGCCGGTCGCAAAAATGCGCTAGGCGCTCGGCGAAGTGCGCAAGGGCGCGCTTGTGCAGGCCGCGCGTGGCGAGCAGGCCGAGGTCGGCATCGGCGCGCGCTTCGAGCACGAGCTGATCACCGATCCAGCGCACCCGGTTGGCCCCGGGCAGCACGCGTACTTGGGCCTCGCCGTCGAGCAGCGGCAGGCGCGTACCGTCACGCACCGCGACATGGCGCGGCTGCGCGGCGTGGGCCAGTTCGGCGAGTTTTTTAAGTACCCATTCGCCATGCTCCTGGACGAAGGATTCGATCTCGAGCAGGCTCAGGCGCAGCGGTGCCCCGATGCGCAGGCCGCGCTCGTCGATGGTCATGGTCAGCCGCTTGGCCCCGCTCTTCAGCCGGTAGTCGACGATACGGCCGCCGATCAGCAGATGGCGGGTCTTGGCGGCGGCAGGCGGCGAAGGCAGGCGGAAAAGCTGAAGCTGCTCGCGGAACATTGTCAGGTCGCGGGCGCCGCAGGTGAGCCGCCGAACAGGTCGCGGCCGCGATCCTCGCAGGGCAGCGCGGCGATGGCGCGGGCGATGGCCTGTTCGATCACCGGCAGCGGCTGTTCGATCAGGCGCCAGTTACAGCGTAGGGTTTCGCCGCCGCGTGGTTCGATCCAGTGGCCGCGCGCGGCAAAGGACAAGACCAGGGCTGGGGCGCGGCGTCCCGCCAGCGCCGTTCCACGGGATACCGCTTCGCATAACTTTTGCGCTATCACTTCCTGTAGCAGGCGTGTCGCCTCGTCGCGCAACCAGGCTTCAGCGCGGTCCTGGATCTGGCGCGGCGTGGCCTGCGGCGGCAGCGGCAGGGCCAGGGTGTCCGCCTCGCGGCGCGCCTCGCCATCGGCGCTGCCCAGCCTCAGGCGCAGGCTGCCGCCGAGATAGGCGAGGCTGGCGCCGTCGTGCCAGCGCTCGGACGGGTCCGGGGTGCCGGTATCGAGCCGGAGCGCGAGTTGCGGCGCTCTCCTGCCGGGGCTCACGCCGTTGCCTCGTACAAGTGCGGGCTGATGCGGCGCATTTCGTCCTCGATCCAGGTTTCCGCCTTCGTCATCACTTCGCCGGAGCTGAGGCCGGCAGGATCAATTGTCGGTCCGATGCTGACCGTAACCGTGCCGCACTTCTTGAACAGTGCATTGCGCCCCCAGAACTCGCCGGAGTTGAGCGCGACCGGTACCACGGGCGCGCCGGTCTCGACGGCCAGATGCGCGCCACCGACCTTGTAGCGGTTCTTTGATCCGGGCTGCGAGCGCGTGCCCTCCGGAAAAATGATCACGGTATAGCCGTTGTCGAGGCGGTCGCGGCCCTGGTCCACCAGGCTCTTCAATGCTGCCTTGGTGGCGCTGCGATCGGTTTCGATCATCGGGATCGAGGCCAGGGCCCAGCCGAAGAAGGGGATGTACTTGATCTCCTTCTTCCAGACGAAGACCGTGTCCTTGAATATCTCCTGCAGCACCAGGGTCTCCCAGGCCGACTGATGCTTGCACAACACCACCGCCGGGCGCGTCGGCAGGTTTTCGGCGCCGACGAGGCGGTAAGGAATGCCGAGCAGGTGCTTGACCAGCCAGATGACGAAATTCACCCAGGGCACCACCGCGTGCCGCCGCACCTTGTGCGGCAGCGGGCGGCAGAGGATGACACCCAGCGTATAGGGTGGCGTGACCACGACAAGTATCAGCAGGAACAACAGGGAGCGGATTGCCGACATCTGTCCTGTGGTCAGCGCACGATATGCGCGACGGCCGCCGCCAGGTCGGAGAACACCGGCGTGCCCGGCGGCAGGGCGGGATTGTCCTGGGTCTTGCGACCCTTGCCGGTCAGCACCAGCATCGGCTGGGCGCCCACGGTCGCGGCCGCTTGCAGGTCGCGCAGGCTGTCGCCGATCGCCGGCACGCCGGCGAGATCGACGTTCATGCGTGCGGCGATCTCCTTGTACATGCCGGCCTTGGGCTTGCGGCATTCACAGTTGTCGGCATTGGTGTGCGGGCAGAAGAAGATCGCGTCGATGCGGCCGCCGACCAGCGCCAATGCCTTCAGCATCTTTTCGTTGATCGCCATCAGCGTATCGGTCTCGAACAGGCCGCGGCCGATGCCCGACTGGTTGGTCGCCACCACGACGCGATAGCCGGCCTGGTTGAGCCGGGCGATGGCCGCAAGGCTGCCGGGAATCGGCTTCCATTCCTCCGGCGACTTGATGTACTGGTCGGAGTCGTGGTTGATGACGCCGTCGCGGTCGAGAATCACGAGTTTCATGACTAATGTGAATGACTAGTTCGGAGCGATTGGTTACAGACGAGCGAAGCGAGCTGACTAGTAGCCTCCCCGTGAGGGGAGGATGGGAGGGGCGGGCGTTGAATGGCTTTTCGCGCTTTCATTCTCGCCGTGTCGCCGGCGCCGACTTTGCCGAACATCGCCGCAAAAGCCCCGTTTATCGCCATCGCTCAGGCCGACAGGCGCGACAGGTCGGCAACGCGGTTCATCGCCTGGTGCAGCGTGGCGAGCAGGCCGAGGCGGTTGGCGCGCAGCTGCGCGTCCTCGGCGTTCACCATGACCGCATCGAAGAAGCTATCCACCGGTGCCTTCAGCGCCGCCAGTGCCTGCAGCGAGGCCGTGTAGTCGCCGCGTTCGAATGCGGCGTCGGCTTGCGGCTTCACCGTGTCCAGCGCCTTGCTCAGCGCGACTTCAGCGGCCTCCTTGAGCAGTGCCGGGTCGACCCTGGCGGTCACCGCGGCTTCGGCCTTCTTCAGGATGTTGCCGACGCGCTTGTTGGCGGCGGCGAGGCTGGCGGCCTCCGGCAGCGCGGCGAAGGCGCGCACGGCGGCCAGGCGCTTGGGGATGTCGCCCAGGCGTTGCGGGCGCAGGCCGACCACGGCATCAACTTCCAGCGCCGAATAGCCCTGCTCGCGCAGGCTGCCGGCGAGGCGCTCGTAGATGAACTCGGACAACTGCCCGACGACCTTGGCGTCGGTCAGCTTCGCCACCGCAAACAGCCAGCCGAGATCCAGCGGCAGATCGCGCTCGATCAGCATCCGCAGCATGCCGAGCGCATGGCGGCGCAGGGCGAAGGGGTCCTTGTCGCCGGTGGGCAACTGGCCGATGCCGAACATGTCGGCCAGGGTCTGCAGCTTGTCCGCCAGCGCAACGCAAAGGCCGACATTGCCGCGCGGCAGTTCGTCGCCGGCAAAACGCGGCTTGTAGTGGTCCTCGATGGCATCGGCGACCTCCACCGGTTCGCCGTCGTGCAGCGCGTAGTAACGGCCCATGATGCCCTGCAGTTCGGGGAACTCGCCGACCATGTCGGTCAGGAGATCCGCCTTGGCCAGCACGGCGGCGCGGTCGGCCTGGTTGGCGAGATCGTTACCCAACTGCACACCGCCCAGCTTTTCGCCGATGGCGCGGGCCAGCGCGGCGACGCGCTCGACGCGTTCGCCCTGGGTGCCGAGCTTGTTGTGATAGACCACCTTGGCGAGACCGGGGATGCGGTCCATCAGCGACTTCTTGCGGTCCTGGTCGAAGAAGAACTTGGCATCGGCCAGGCGCGGGCGCACCACGCGCTCGTTGCCGCCGATTACCGCCGACGGGTCGGCCGGCCGGATGTTGCTGACGACAAGGAACTTGTTGGTCAGTTTTCCGGCCGCATCGAGTAGTGGAAAGTACTTCTGGTTGGCCTTCATGGTGAGGATCAGGCATTCCTGCGGCACGTCGAGGAATTCCGGCTCGAACTGGCAGTTCAGCACGTTGGGCCGTTCGACCAGCGCGGTGACTTCGTCGAGCAGGGCATCGTCCTCGATCGGCTGCAGGCCTTCCTTTGCCGCGGCGGCTTTCAGTTGGGTCTCGATTTCGGCACGGCGGGCAGCGAAGCCGGCGATCACCGCGCCTTCGCTTTCCAGCTGCTGCGCGTAAGAGTCGGCATCCCTGATCGCGACGATCGGGTTGCTGGCCTCGAAGCGGTGACCCTGGGTTTCGCGCCCGGCGCTGAGACCGAGCACGCCGATCGGCACCACGTCGGCACCGTGCAGCGCGACCAGCTTGTGCGCGGGACGCACAAAATTTACGCTGGTCCAGCCGTCGGCGAGCTGGTAGCTCATCACCTTTGGAATCGGCAACGCGGCCAGCGCCGCTTCCAGGGCAGCTTGCAGGCCCTCCGCCAGCGTTGCCCCCGGCACCACGCTGTCGAGGAACAGAGCCTCGGCTTTGCCATCCGGCTGACGCTTGAGCGTCGGTACTACCGAGACATCTGCCCCGAGTGCGGCAAGCTTTTTCAGCAATGCGGGCGTTGGCTGGCCGTTGGCATCGAGTGCCACGGTAACCGGCATCAGCTTCTGTTGAACCTGCTTGTCGGCGGCCCTGGCGGCGACATTGGTGAGGTGCACCGCAAGGCGGCGCGGCGATGCGTAAGCGGTAACCGCTGCCGGGTCGCCGGCGAGCCCGCGCGACGTGAGGCTGGACGCAAGCGTGGCAGCAAAGGATTCGCCGAGCTTCTTCAGCGCCTTGGGCGGGAGTTCCTCGACAAAGAGTTCGACCAGGAGGTTTCTCGTACTCATCATGCTGCCTTCTTGGCGAGGTGCGCCAGAACCTCGTCGGCCCAAGCCTTCGGTGCCATCGGGAAGCCCAGCCGCGCGCGGCTGTCGAGGTAGCTTTGCGCCACGCTGCGTGCCAGGTTGCGGATGCGGCCGATGTAGGCGGCGCGCTCGGTGACCGAGATGGCGCCGCGCGCGTCGAGCAGGTTGAAGGTGTGCGCCGCCTTCAGCACCTGTTCGTAGGCCGGCAGCGCGAGCTGCTGTTGCATCAGGTGCTTGGCATTGCCTTCGTGGGCACCGAAGGCGGTGAGCAGGAACTCGACGTTGCTGTGCTCGAAGTTGTAGGCGCTCTGCTCGACTTCATTCTGGTGGAAAACGTCGCCGTACTTGAGGCCCGGCGCATAGACCAGGTCGAAGACGTTCTCGACGCCCTGCAGGTACATCGCCAGCCGTTCGAGGCCGTAGGTGATCTCGCCGGTGATCGGTTTGCAGTCGATGCCGCCGACCTGCTGGAAATAGGTGAACTGGGTGACTTCCATGCCGTTGAGCCAGACTTCCCAGCCCAGTCCCCATGCGCCCAGGGTCGGGTTTTCCCAGTCGTCCTCGACGAAGCGGACGTCGTTCTGTTTCAGGTCGAAGCCCAGCGCTTCAAGCGAGGCGAGATAGAGCTCGAGGATATTTGCCGGTGCGGGCTTCAACACCACCTGGTACTGGTAGTAGTGCTGCATGCGATTCGGATTTTCGCCGTAGCGGCCGTCCTTGGGGCGGCGCGAGGGCTGCACGTAGCCCGCCTTCCAGGGCTCGGGGCCGAGGGCGCGCAAGAAAGTGGCGGTGTGGCTGGTGCCGGCGCCGACTTCCATGTCATAAGGCTGCAGCAGCGCGCAGCCTTGGTCGTTCCAGAACTGCTGCAGGCGCAGGATGATCTGTTGGAAGGTCGGTTTGGTGGTGCTCATGGAAGATCCGTGAAATCGCAAAGACTCCGATTTTAACGGGATTGCAGGGCCCTCAGCGCGCCCGGCCTGGCTTGTCTACGCCGTCCGGGCTTGCACGGGGCGCGTCGGGCGTCAGTGTGTTCGTGGTAGCCTGTTTCGAGAAGACATAGCTGCCTGAAGGCGATCCGAACATGGCGACCCGCGATGAAACCCTGGCGCATGACATGCTGGAAGCAGGCAACGCCCGTTTCCAGATTGCCGTTCATCCGCAGCGCGTCCTGTTCTGGATTGCGGATGCCGCCGGCGGCTGCGAAGTCGTCAGCACCAACTGGCGGGATGCCACAGGTCAGGCCTGCGAGGATGCCGTCGGCACGGGATGGCTGGGGGCCGTGCATCCCGATGATCGGTCGCTGGTGACGGAGACCCTGCGCTCTGCACTCGAAGCGCGCCGCAGCTTGTTCCTGCACTACCGGATCTGTCGCGCGGACGGTTCGGCGCGGCGGGTGCTGCATGTCGCCGCGCCGCGCACCCTGCCCTCGGGCCAGTTCGATGGCTTGATCGGCACGCTGACCGACGAATCCGCCACCGAGGCCGGGGAGCAGGTTCTGCAGGACTCGGAAGAGCAGGTGTTCAAGTTCCTCGAAGGCGTCGGGCTCGCGGCGATCGCGATCGACCGGAGCGGGAGGGTCGCCCACATCAACCGGATCATGGCCGAGCTGATCGGCCAGCCATTGTCCGAACTGCTCGGCAGCGACTGGGTCGGCCACTACGTCCTTGCCGAGGATCGGCCACTCCTCGCCGCCTTCCTTGACGGCCAGGTTGCCCTTTCCTCGATGCCGAAGGAGCTCGAGTATCAGGTGCTGACGGCGCAGGGGCCTTGCCTCTTCCGCTGGTACGTGACCCTGATCCGCGATCCGGCCGGGATTCCTACCAGCATCGTGATGATGGGTTCGGACATCACGCAGTGGCGCCGGCTGGGCGATCATCTGCGGCTCAATGCGGAGATCTTCGATCGATCGAACGAGGCGATGGTCATTACCGACAGGCAGAACAATATCGTCGCCGTGAATCCCGCGTTCACCAGGCTCACCGGATATGGGCCGGAGGAGGCGATCGGATGCAACCCCCGCATCCTGCGCTCGGGGCGGCACGACAAGGCCTTCTACGAAGCGATGTGGAAGAGCATCCTGGCACATGGCTACTGGCGCGGCGACGTCTGGGACCGGCGCAAGGACGGCAGCCTCTACCCCAAGTTCCTCTCGATCACGGCGCTGCGCGACGAAGCCGGCCAGATCGTCAAGTATTCGGCGATCTTTTACGACATCACCGAACGCAAGGCCATGGAAGCGCAACTGGAGTCCATTGCCCACTTCGACATGCTGACCGGCTTGCCCAACCGCATGCTGCTTCACGACCGGCTGGAGCAGGCCATCGCGGTGGCGGAACGCCAGCATCAGCACTTCGCGTTGCTGTTCATCGACCTCGACGGATTCAAGCCGGTGAACGACGCCCATGGCCATGCGGTGGGCGACGAGGTGCTGAAGCTGGTCGGCCAGCGCCTGGGCATGCTGATCCGCGGCATGGATACCGTTGCGCGGCTGGGCGGAGATGAATTCGTCGTCATCCTGACCGACATACGCACCAAGGAGAATGCCGGGCGCGTGGCCGAGAAGATCATCCGTGAGCTGTCGGTCCCTTACGAGGTCGAAGGCAGGACTCTGTCGCTGTCCGCCAGCATCGGGGCGAGCATCTATCCGGGCGACGAAACGGCGGCAAAGGATCTGCTGCGTACCGCCGACGAGGCCATGTACCAGGCCAAGCGCGACGGCAAGCGGCGCCTGATCTTTTACAGCGGCTTTTCCTGAACCGCCGCGGACGGATTCCGCGACGGTTCCGTCACCGCCACATCAGGCCTCAACAGGTCTTGCCGGCAGGGCAGGCGCCCTTGGTGCCGTGGTTGGAATGCAACTCGCCAATCATGCGCTCGAGTTCGTCGATCTTGCGCTGCATCGAGGCCAGGCGCCCGTTCATGGCGCCGACATTGAAGAAGGTCTCCCGCTCGACCGGCGCGTCGAGGCGTGAGGCATAACCCAGCCAGGACGAGTCATAGACCTTGACCTTGTTGAAACCCAGGGTCTCCAGCACGGCGGCAGTCTCGGCGGCGCGTACCCCGCTCTGGCAATAGACCACGGTTTCCTTGTTCGGGTCGAGCTTGGCGTAGAGGGCCTTCAGCGCATCGGCCGGGGCCAGGCCGGCACCCTTGTTGTCCGGCACCTGGCGGCGCGACATCTTGGCGTTGGTCTCCGGGTCCTTCCAGTTCTGCTCGTAGGGAATGTTCAGTGCGCCGGGAATGTGGCCGCCGCGAATGGCCCGTACGTCGTTGCCAAGGTATTCACCTGAGGTGCGCGCATCGACGATCTGGACCGCGCCGGCCTTCGCGCGGGTCACCACGTCCTCGGTGCTGGCAACGAGTTCCGGTCGCGGGGTCAGCTTGAGGGCGACGACGGGGCGCTGCGCGTCTGCTGTCTCGACCGGGTTGCCGGCATCCTGCCAGCCTTCGATCCCGTCGTGAAAGACGCTGACCTTGTCGCCGCCGAAAAAGCGGATCGCGAAGCGGCCGAAATAGGCGTAGGGATTGCCGCGTTCGGCATAGACGACGATTTCCTTGGACGGATCGATGCCGGCATTGCCGAGGATCTTATCGATCTGGGCCGTGTCGATGAAATCTTCGGTGACCGCGTTGCGCAGTACGTTGCCGGCATCACCGATGCTGACGGCGCCGGGGATGTGGCCCTTGCGGTAGAGCGGCGCGGCGCGTACATCCCAGATGATGGCGCCGCGCGCCTGGGCGGCCTTCACCGCGGCGACGTCGACGATGGCCGTGGCAGCGGCCGGGAGCGCGAGCAAGGCAGTGGAGAATATCAACAGCAGTTGCAGCAATCGGCGAATCATGTCGGGGTTCCTCGGTGTTGTTGGTGTCGGCGCATTATGCGGGGGTGGTCGTCCGGGTCAAGCTGCCCTGCAGCAATCCCCGATGGATGAGCTCGCGGACATGTGCACTGGCGGCTTCCGGTATCATTCGCGGCAATCAAAGGCAATCACCAAGGAGCGGTAACGTGGATCATGAAGTCAGCGTGGTGTTGAAGAGCGGCGAGCGTTTCAATTTTCCGATCGGAGCGGACGAGATGGCGGCATTCGATGCGCGCGCCGCGAGGCACTGGATCGGCGAGGAGTTCGCCAAGGCCGGGCTGGAAAATCCGAACCCCATGGGCAAGATGTTGCTGGTCGACCAGATCCTGCTGCTGACGGAAAATTTCAAGCCCTCTGATTTCCATCCGGCGACGCCCGAGTTGCGGCGTTTTCTCGGCGCCGCCCTGAATGCGATGGGCCGCCCGACGCTGACCATCGATTTGCAGGCTTACAAGCTCTGAGTTTTTTTGCGCCGAAGCGCCAGAAGGACCGAGGCGACGGCGATCAGCAGGGCCAGCGCATTGCCCCAGCGCGCATAGGGCGTCATCCCCGTGCGTCCCTGCGCGGCGACGACCAGCGACGCCGTGGTGAAGGGTCGCAGCGCCGCTGCGACTGACCCGTCCGGATTCACCATCGCCGTCATGCCCGTATTGGTGGCGCGCAGCATCACCCGGCCGGTTTCCAGCGCCCGCAGGCGGGCGATTTGCAGGTGCTGGGGCTGGGCCAGCGAATCGCCGAACCAGGCGGTATTCGATAGATTCACCAGCAGCGTCGCCGCCGGAAGCGACGCGAGCAGTTCCTCGCCGAAAAGATCCTCGTAGCAAATGTTCGGCGCGATCCGTTGACCGGCGATGTCGAGCGGCGCCTGTTGTGGCGTGCCGGCGGTGAAATTCGACATCGGAATGCGGGCGAAGCGGAAGAACCAGGCAAAGCCGGGGGGCGGATATTCGCCGAAGGGGACGAGGTGGCGCTTGGCATAGGCTGATGGCGCGAGTTGCGGCGTCAGCGCAACAGCACCGTTGGTATAGCCGCCATCGGTAGTGCCGATGGCGACGCCGATCAGGGCATCGCCATGGGTTGTCAAACTGCGCAGCACATCGCGTGGCACTTCGCTGAAATACAGCGGGATCGCGGTTTCCGGAAGCACCGTCAGCGCGGCCGGATTGGCTTTGGCGAGGCCGATGTAGGTCTCGATGGAAAGCGGCAGGCGCTTCGGGTCCCATTTCAGGCTCTGTGGCACATTGCCTTGTAGCAGGCTGACCTTGAGCGGCGCGCCATGCGGCTGGGTCCAGTCCATCCCCCGCAGCAAGGCGCCACCGGCGAGCAGCAGCAGGATCGCAATCCAGCCCGCCGGCCGGCGCCAGGCGGACGCAAGTAGTCCGCCGATGAGTGCGACAACGAATCCCAGGCCATACACACCCAGCACCGAGGCCCAACCTGCCAGCGGGCTGGGCGGGCTTTGCGAGTAGCCGATGGCCAGCCAGGGAAAGCCGGTGAACAGGGTTCCGCGCAGCCATTCCGTCAGCATCCAGACGCCGGCGAACAAGGTGGCAGAGGCAAATGGACCGGAGTCGGCGCTGACGACACGGCGAAAACCGTAGCCAGCCAGCGCCGGAAACAGCGAGAGGTAGAGGCAAAATGCCAGCGTTGCGGCGGCGGCGGCGGGCGCCGCCATGCCCCCGAACACTGAAAGGCTGACATACACCCATGAGACGCCGCCAAGGAAGAAACCGGCGCCCCAGGCCAGTCCCAGCCATAGTGCCCGACGGGCATCCGGCGCCGCACGCCAGAGCAGGAACAAACCGGCGAGGGTGAGAGTCGGCGCCGGCCAGACGGTGAACCAGTCGTCGAAGGGGGCAAACCCGAGGACGCTGCAGGCGCCCAGCGTTACCGCGGCAAGCGTGGCAAGCGCGGGTTGCCGCGAGATCATTCGATGGCGGGTTGGGGCGCCGTGAGCGGCAGATCCTTTTGCGGATCGACCAGCAGCGTATGGACTCGCCGGCTGTCGGCGCGCAAGACCTGGATGCGCATGCCGTCGATGCTGACCACCTCGTTGCGCTTGGGCAGGCGACCGAGGCGGTGGATCACCAGGCCGCCGACGGTGTCGTAGTCCTCATCGTCGAACGTCGTGGCGAAGGCTTCGTTGAAATCGCCGATCTCGGTTACTGCCTTGACGCGGTAGCGACCGGTGTTGTCGCGCACGATGTTGTCTTCGGTTTCGTCGAAGTCGTACTCGTCCTCGATGTCGCCGACGATCTGTTCCAGCACATCCTCGATGGTGACCAGGCCGGCGACGCCGCCATACTCGTCCACCACGACGGCCATGTGGTTGCGCGAGGCGCGGAATTCACGCAACAGTACATTCAGCCGCTTCGACTCGGGGATGAAGATCGCCGGGCGCAGCATGTCGCGCAGGTCGAATTCCTTGCCAGCGAAATAGCGCAGCAGGTCCTTCGCCAAAAGGATGCCGAGCACGTCGTCCTTGCCTTCGCCGACGGCGGGAAAGCGCGAGTGGGCGGTCGCCAGCACGATTTCGACGATCTGCTCCGGCTTGTCGTTGATGTCGACCACGTCCATCTGGGCGCGCGGCACCATGATGTCGCGCACCGCCATGTCGGCTACGGAAAGCGCGCCTTCGATGATCGACAGCGCATCGGCGTCCATCAGGTGACGCTCGAAAGCACCGCGCAGGAGTTCGAGCAGTTGTTCGCGGTCCTCGGGTTCGCGCAGCAGCAGCGTAGTGAGGCGTTCGATCAGGCTGGGTCTACTGGATGGGTCCATTGCTAGGCGTAGGGGTCGGGATATCCGAGGGCGGCCAGGATTTCGCGTTCCAGCGCTTCCATGCGTTCGGCATCAGCACTGCCGGTCTCGTGGTCATGGCCCTGCAAATGCAGCATACCATGCACGACCATGTGAGCGTAGTGGGCTTCGGCCTGCTTGCCTTGCTCGCGCGCTTCGCGTTCAACGACTTCCCTGCAGAGCACCAGGTCGCCGCAGACGCGGTCGCCGCTTTCGTAGGGAAACGACAGCACGTTGGTGGCGTAGTCCTTGCCACGGTAGGCGCGGTTCAGGCTCTGACCTTCATCGCTGCCGACAAAGCGCACAGCGACTTCGGCCGGAATTGCGCAACTGGCGCGCACCCAGCGCCGGACCTCAGGGCGGCCGGGCGCGCCGCGGCTGCCACCGGGATACTGCACCGAGAGCAGCAGTTCAGGCAGCCGGCGTGCGCGGGTCCTGGCCATGCTTCTCGTAGGCATCGACAATGCGCGCCACCAGCGGATGGCGCACCACGTCGGAGGCGTCGAATTCGGTAAAGGCCAGGCCGCGTACATCCTTGAGGATGCGTCGCGCCTCGATGAGGCCCGATTTCTGGCCGCGCGGCAGGTCGATCTGCGTCACGTCGCCGGTGACCACGGCCCTGGCGCCGATGCCGATGCGGGTGAGGAACATTTTCATCTGTTCCGGCGTGGTGTTCTGCGCCTCGTCGAGGATGATGAAGGCGTGATTCAGGGTGCGGCCGCGCATGTAGGCCAGCGGCGCGATTTCGATGTTCTGCTTCTCGAACAGCTTGGATACCTTCTCGAAACCCATCAGGTCGTAGAGTGCGTCGTAGAGCGGGCGCAGGTAAGGGTCGACCTTCTGCGCCAGGTCGCCCGGCAGGAAGCCGAGCCGCTCGCCGGCTTCCACCGCCGGCCGGGTGAGGACGATGCGGCTGACCTGGTCGCGTTCGAAGGCGTCGATCGCCGAGGCGACCGCGAGATAGGTCTTGCCGGTGCCGGCCGGGCCGACGCCGAAGGTGATGTCGTGGTCCTGGATGTCGCGCAGGTAACGGACCTGGTTCGGCGTGCGGCCGTGCAGGTCGGTCTTGCGCGTCATCAAGCCGGCACTCGGCGCCGAGGGCGCACGCGCCGGCTGCGCGTTGCGGTTGCGGCTGATCTCGATCAGGCCGAGTTGCAATTCGTCGATCGACAAAGGCTCACCGGCCTGGGCGTAGAAATGCTGGAGCGCGGCGGTGGCCAATCGCGCCTGCGGCAGTTCGCCGCTGATGCGGAAGTTCGCGCCGCGACGGCTGATGGTCACGTCGAAAGCCGCTTCGATCTGGCGCAGGTTCTCGTCCAGGGCGCCGCAGAGGTTTTGCAGCCGCGCGTTGTCCAGTGGCGCGAGGGCAATGGTCAGGGGCTTGGGCTTCGCTGTCACCGGACCAGTATGCCTCAAGTTAGCCGGAGGGATTTCAGGATCCGGCCAGTGGGATTTCGCCGCGCAGGCTGTGCGGCAGGGCGGCCGTGATCGTGACGTCGACGAAGTGCCCGACAAGGCGCTCGGCGCCGGCGAAATTCACGACGCGATTGTTGTCGGTGCGCCCGGCAAGTTCGGTGGCGTCCTTGCGTGCATGGCCTTCGACCAGGACCCGCCGGGTGCTGCCGACCATGGTCCGACTTATTGCATAGGCCTGCGCCTCGACCATTTTCTGCAGCCGCATCAGGCGCTCGACTTTCAGCTCAGGCGGGGTGTCGTCGGCCATGTCGGCGGCCGGGGTGCCGGGCCGCGGGCTGTAAATGAAAAAGAAGCTGCTGTCGAAATTGAGTTCCTCGGCCAGGCGCATCGTCTTTTCGAAGTCCTCGGCGGTCTCGCCGGGGAATCCGACAATGAAATCCGACGAGAGCGAGATGTCAGGTCGCGCCGCGCGCAGCTTCTTCACCAGCGACTTGTATTCGAGAACGGTGTAGCCACGTTTCATTGCCGCGAGGATGCGGTCGGAGCCCGACTGCACCGGCAGATGCAGATGCGATACCAGCTTGGGTATCTCGCGATAGGCGTCGATCAGGCGCTGGTTCATCTCCCGTGGGTGCGAGGTGGTGTAGCGGATGCGCGCTATGCCGGGAATTACTGCGACGGACTCGATCAGGAAGGCGAGGTCTGCGGTTTCGTCACTGGCGTCGCCGTCGTCCATGGTGCCCCGATAGGCATTGACGTTCTGGCCCAGCAGGGTAACTTCGCGCACGCCGCGGGCAGCGAGGCCTTCGATTTCCGCCAGCACATCGTCGAGCGGGCGCGACACTTCTTCGCCGCGCGTATAAGGCACGACACAGAAGGTGCAGTACTTGGAGCAGCCTTCCATGATCGAGACGAATGCCGAGCTGCCCGTCACGGTAGCGGGGGGCAGGGCATCGAACTTCTCGATTTCGGGGAAGGAGATATCGACCTGGGCGCGCCCGGTGCTGCGCCGCGCGGCGATCATCTGCGGCAACCGGTGCAGGGTCTGCGGACCGAACACCAGATCGACGTAGGGCGCGCGGGCGACGATGGCCGCGCCCTCCTGGCTGGCAACGCAGCCGCCGACGCCGATCACCAGGTTCGGGTTCAGTTGTTTCAGGTGGCGAACGCGGCCGAGGTCGTGAAACACCTTTTCCTGCGCCTTCTCGCGCACCGAACAGGTATTGAACAGGATGATGTCGGCATCCTCGGGATTGTCGGTCTTTACCGCACCGTCGCTGCCGGCAAGGACATCCGCCATTTTGTCCGAGTCATACTCGTTCATCTGGCAGCCGAAGGTGCGGATGTAGACTTTTTTGGGCATCGAGGTGGGCCGCGCTAACGCAAAACAACAGTATGGATCGCTGGTGATATCGAGCGTAGCGAGCCAACTGGGAACCCCCCGCGAGGGGGCGAGGCGGGAATTCGCGACGCATGCGTCGCGCCGCCGCAGCCGGCTGGCTGTGCAAATCCAGCCGTGGGCCGCGCAGCGGGAAGGGGGGCGGGCCGAACTTGCTCGCCCACGGCCAAGCAACGATGCGGGCGTTTCATGATTTGTGGGTGGTTGCCGAAGTCATGAGCGATAGAAGGCTGCGATTATACGGCCGGGTTTGCTACCATCCGGCCATGAAACCCGCTGTCGTCCTGCTTTCTGGCGGACTCGATTCCGCCACTGTGCTTGCCCTTGCCCGTGAACAGGGCTACGTCTGCCATTGCCTTTCGCTCGATTACGGCCAGCGTCACGGTGCTGAATTGCAGGCGGCGGCGCAGGTCGCAGCGGACCTGGGCGCGGCCGCCCATCGCGTGCTCAAGCTGGATCTCGGGCAGTTGGGCGGCTCGGCCTTGACCGATACTTCCATTGCCGTACCGACGGGGGGTGTGGAGCCGGGGATTCCGGTCACATACGTGCCGGCGCGGAATACCATCATGCTGTCGCTGGCACTGGCCTGGGCAGAGGTGCTGAAGGCGCAGGACATTTTCCTCGGCGTCAATGCGGTCGATTACTCGGGTTATCCGGATTGCCGACCGGAGTTCATCGGCGCCTTTGAGGCTCTGGCCAACCTGGCGACCAAGGCGGCCGTCGAGGGCAAGGCCCTGAAACTTCATGCGCCGCTGATCTCGCTCTCCAAGGCGCAGATCATCGCGGAAGGCGCCCGGCTGGGCGTCGATTACGCCTTGACCGTGTCCTGCTACCAGGCGGATGCGGAGGGCCGTGCCTGCGGTCTTTGCGATTCCTGCCGCCTGCGCTGCGCCGGCTTCGCCGACGCCGGGTTGGCGGACCCGACCCGCTACGCCGGGGATTGATTACCATTATTGGCCGCGAAAGAACACTGATTCCACACACCTGTGAGGGATTTTAGAATGCGCGGCTTTACACCGGCCCGTCAGCGGCCCGGGCATGGGGGACGACATGGAATTTACTATTCACCTGCAGATTCTCAGCATTGTCCTGGTCACCGGAATGATCATGGGCGCGGTGGCCAACAAGACCAATTTCTGCACCATGGGCGCGGTTTCGGACTGGGTCAACATGGGGGATACGGGTCGCCTGCGTGCCTGGATGCTGGCGATTGCCGTGGCTGTGCTGGGTGTTGTGGTCCTCGAGGCTTCGGGCAAGGTCAGCATCGGAAACGGCACGTTCCCGCCCTATCGCACGCCAAACCTGGGCTGGTTGCGCTACGTCCTCGGTGGCCTGATGTTCGGCGTCGGCATGACGCTGGCCTCTGGCTGCGGCAACAAGACCCTGGTGCGTATCGGCGGCGGCAACCTTAAATCGCTGGTTGTGCTGGCGATCGCCTCGGCCTGCGCCTATGCCATGCTATGGACCAATTTTTACGACAGCGTGTTCGGCAGCATGGTGTCCTCGACCACGGTGAATCTCGCGGCAGCCGGCAAGACCAGCCAGGCCATGGGTGAATTGACCGGCATCGGCAACACCGCCTTCGGTGGCGTGTTGGCGGTCGCCCTGCTGGGTTTTGCCTTCTCCTCGCGCGAGTTTCGCGGCAGCTTTGATCACATCCTCGGTGGTGTCGTGGTCGGATTGGCGGTCATCGTCGGCTGGTACATCACGGGTGGCGAGATGGGGGCTGCCTGGAAGGAATTTGCCGATTTCGCCGACACCAAGCCGCTGCGGGTCGAGGCCCAGTCCTTCACCTTCATCAGTCCGATGGGCGACCTGGCGCGCTATGTGATGAACCCGGCGGACACCTCGCTGATCAATTTCGGCATCATGGCGCTGGTCGGCGTGATCCTGGGTTCATTGCTCTATTCGCTGGTCAGTCGCAGTTTTCGCGTCGAATGGTTCGTCAATGGCGGCGATTTTGCCAACCATGCGATCGGCGCGGTGCTGATGGGAGTGGGTGGCGTCCTGTCGATGGGTTGCACCGTAGGCCAGGCAATCACCGGAATGTCGACGCTGGCGCTCGGCTCGCTGCTGACCCTGGTGGCGATCGTCGCCGGCGCCGCCGCTACCATGAAGTATCAGTACTGGCGAATGATGCAGGAGTGAGCAGCATCTGCCCTCACCGGGGAGGGCAGGACAAATCACATTTGACAGGAACTTCCGGGATTGATTAGAATGCCCGGCTCTCCGAGATCCGCATGGGCCCGTCCCTTGCTGCGCGGTCCGGGTAATCGAAGCAAGCAAGGAACCCTAGAATGAAAACATTTTCCGCCAAGCCGCATGAGGTCCAGCACGACTGGTTTGTCGTCGATGCGACGGACAAGGTGCTCGGCCGCCTGGCCACTGAAATCGCCCACCGTCTGCGTGGCAAGCACAAGGCCATCTACACACCGCACGTCGATACCGGCGACTACATCGTTGTGGTCAACGTCGAGAAGCTTCGTGTTACGGGCAACAAGGCCCAGGACAAAATATACTACCGCCACACCGGCTACCCGGGCGGCATCAACGAGACCAACTTCATCAAGTTGCAGCAGCGCTTCCCCGGCCGCATCCTTGAGAAGGCAGTCAAGGGTATGTTGCCCAAAGGCCCGCTGGGCTACGCGATGTTGAAAAAAATGAAGTGCTATGCCGGTGCTGCTCATCCGCACACCGCCCAGCAGCCGAAGTCACTCGAAATCTGAGCGCTGGAAATTTAAGGAGTTCACATGGCAGTTACCCAATACTACGGAACCGGTCGCCGCAAGACGGCCATTGCCCGAGTTTTCCTGCGTACCGGCAGCGGCAAGTTCATCGTCAATGACAAGCCGGTCGACGAGTTCTTCTCGCGCGAAACCGGTCGCATGGTCGTGCGCCAGCCGCTCGAACTGACGCAGCACATGTCCACCTTCGACATCCTCGTAAACGTTGAAGGCGGTGGCGAGTCCGGCCAGGCCGGCGCTGTTCGCCATGGCATCACCCGCGCCCTGATCGAGTATGACGCGACCCTCAAGCCCGCGCTGTCGACCGCCGGTTTTGTCACCCGCGATGCCCGCGAGGTCGAGCGCAAGAAGGTCGGCCTGCGCAAGGCGCGCCGTCGTAAGCAGTTCTCGAAGCGGTAAGCTGCGGCCCTCGGTCGCTGCGCAAAAAGCCGCCTCCGGGCGGCTTTTTGGTTCTTGACGGCGCGCGTCCGAGGATTCCGCACCATTCGGGATACCATCGGAAGTTCGAGTGAAGGAGCAAACCATGATCAAGGCCGGCATTGTTGGTGGCACCGGGTATACCGGGGTTGAATTGCTGCGCATCCTGGCGCGGCATCCCGGTGTTGAGCTCACGGCAATTACATCGCGCGGTGAGGCCGGAACGGCCGTTGCCGACATGTTTCCCAGCCTGCGCGGCGCCGTTGACCTGAAGTTCAGCGATCCCAAGGAAGCTCCGCTGGGCAAATGCGACGTGGTGTTCTTTGCCACTCCCAACGGCATTGCCATGCAGCAGGCCGGCGAACTGCTGGCCGCTGGCGTGCGGGTGATCGACCTGGCAGCCGACTTCCGCATCAAGGACATCGCGCTGTGGGAAAAGTGGTACGGGATGACCCACGCCAGCCCGGAACTGGTGGCCGAAGCGGTGTATGGCCTGCCGGAAGTGAATCGCGAGGCGATCCGCAGCGCACGCCTAGTGGCCAATCCGGGCTGCTATCCAACCGCCACCCAGCTTGGCTTTCTGCCCTTGGTCGAGTCCGGTTGCGTCGATCTGGGCCACCTGATCGCCGATGCCAAATCCGGCGTTTCCGGGGCGGGGCGCAAGGCTGAAATCGGCATATTGTTCTCCGAGGCATCGGACAACTTCAAGGCCTACGGCGTGCCGGGCCATCGTCATCTGCCGGAGATCCGCCAGGGTCTGGCCCAGTTCGCCGGCAAGCCGGCGGACCAGATCGGGCTGACCTTCGTACCGCACCTGACGCCGATGATCCGCGGCATCCATTCCACGCTCTATGCCCGGATTACCCGTGAAGAGGATTTCCAGGCACTGTTCGAGAAGCGCTTCGCCGACGAACCCTTCGTCGATGTGCTGCCGCCCAAATCGCACCCCGATACACGCTCCGTTCGCGCCGCCAACACCTGCCGCATTGCCCTGCACAGGCCGCAGGGGGGCGATACGCTGGTGGTACTCTCGGTGATCGATAATCTGGTCAAGGGTGCAGCCGGGCAGGCAGTGCAAAACATGAACCTGATGTTCGGTCTCGACGAATGTTCGGGTCTTTCGCAAGTTCCCGTCTTGCCCTGATACTGCGGCGGCTGCGAGGCCGCTTCGGAATCTCGGCGCCGCGCGTGGCAGTGCGCACGCACCTGCCGTGGTACTGGCGGGCGCTGTCCGTAGTACTCCTGGCAGGCGCGTCGCTTGCCCTGGCGGGCTGGATATACGATGCCGGCAGGCAGTTTGCCGGCTTCCATCAGGGGGCAAGCGAGCAGGAAATTGCCTCAATGAGGGAGCGCATTGACGCGCTCAACGCAGAACTCGAGAGCGCACGCAAGGTGGCAGATTCCAGCGAAAGCCGGCTACGCATAGAAAGCACATCGCAAGAGCGCCTGGCCAAGCAGATCAGTGCGCTGGAAGAGGAAAATTCGCGCCTCAAGGCAGATCTCGCCACCTTCGAAAGCCTGGCCGGCGGACAAACCGGAAATTCAGGACTGGCGATCAGTCGCCTGCAAATACTTCCGGCCGGCAACGGGCAGTATCGATATAGCCTGCTGCTGGCTCAGACGGGTGACAAAAAAGACAAGGAATTCAATGGCATGATTCAGCTGGTCGCGATTGTGCAACGAGGCAAGGAGACTGCTATGATGCAATTTCCCGCCGCCGATGATCCCGCTGCAAGTCAGTATCGCGTGAGCTTTCGCCATTTCCGGCGGCTTGAAGGCACGTTCAAGGTGGCAGGCGAGGCCCGCATCCAGCGTGTAGAGGCCCGTCTGCTGCAAGATGGCGTGGTCAAGGCAAGTCAGAGCGTGAGTCTTTGATTTTCACGCGGCATATCGATTCCAGGAGATCGGAAACATGTTTGGCAAAAAGAACAGCAAACCCCAGGGGCGAATTGACAGTCTGATCGGTGCCGGCACTTCGCTGGTTGGTGATGTCACTTTCAGCGGCGGCCTGCGGGTCGATGGTGAAATTCGCGGCAACGTTCGCAGCGCCGACGGCCAGCCGGCGACGCTGGTCCTCAGCGAGCATGCGCGTATCGAGGGCGAAATCTCGGTTTCCCATGTGGTGATCAACGGTACCGTGATAGGCCCGGTACATTCCAGCGATTTTCTGGAACTGCAGCCTCGCGCCAAAGTTACTGGTGACGTCGAGTACGCCACCATTGAAATGCATCTGGGGGCCATTGTTCAGGGCCGTCTGGTACATCAGGGGGTGCCCGCCAAATCAGTGGAACTCAAGCTTGCGGCTAGCAACTGATTTTTGCCCCATTGAAATCGCAATTAGTAGACTTATTTGATACACTATTACACTGAACCCTACAGGAGAGCACCATGAACGCACCCACCGAAATGCCGGCACCGCTGAACTTCACCGACAACGCGGCGAGCAAGGTCAAGGAACTCATTGCCGAGGAAGGCAACCCGGAGCTCAAGCTGCGCGTATTCGTTACCGGTGGCGGCTGCTCTGGATTCCAGTACGGCTTTACCTTCGACGAAGTGACCAACGAAGATGACACGGTGATGCAGAAGGATGGTGTTTCGCTGCTGATTGATCCGATGAGCTACCAGTACCTGGTTGGCGCCGAGATCGATTACACCGAGGGCCTCGAAGGTTCCCAGTTCGTGATCAAGAACCCCAACGCGACCAGCACCTGCGGCTGCGGTTCGTCATTCTCCGCCTGAGCGGTTCGCTCTCCGGAAGGCGCCGGCCTGGTCCGGCGCTTTTTGTTTTCAGCGCGGGTAGATAGCGCCCAGCACGCGTGGGCCGTTCGCGCCGGTAACCGCGGCGAGATTCCCTGCCTGACCCTGCAGGGCCAGCCAGGCCAGCCAAGCGAAGGCCACCGCCTCGACCCAGTCGGCGGGTTGGCCGGCCGATGCGGTATCGAGGACCTGGCACCCGCCCAGTATTGCCTGCAGGCGTGCGATCAAGGCGCTGTTGTGCACGCCCCCTCCGCAAACCAGCACGCGTCGGGGCGTACCGCACCAGCGCGAGATCGCTTCCGTCACCGTCGCTGCGGTCAATTCGAGCAGGCTCGCCTGGACGTCCTGCGCGTCATCGCTGGCGGCAAGATGCCGATTTAACCAATCGAGGTTGAATTCGTCGCGTCCGCAGCTTTTTGGCGGTTGTGCGCAGAAATAGGGGTCGGCAAGCAGCACTTCGAGCAGGCGCGATATCGGCGTGCCACCAGCCGCCCATTGTCCGCCGCTGTCGTAGCGTTGTCCGAGGTGCTTCTCCGCCCAGGCATCAAGAAGCATGTTGCCCGGGCCGCAATCGAAGCCGCGTACCGGCTTACCCGGCGCCAGGTCGGTTAGATTGGCGATCCCGCCCAGATTCAGCACTACCCGGTGTTCATTCGGATCAGCAAACACAGCGGCATGAAATGCGGGTACCAGGGGCGCGCCCTGACCGCCGGCGGCGATGTCGCGGCTGCGAAAGTCGGCGACGACAGGAATACCTGTCAGTTCGGCGAGCAAGGCCGGGTTATTGAGCTGGAGGGTATAGCCCTGGCCGGGCTGGTGACGCACCGTCTGGCCGTGGCAGCCGATCGCTGCGATCTGCTCAGGGCGGCGCGCGGTTTTGGCGAGCAACTTCAGGACGGAGTCGGCATAGCAGCGTGCCAGCGTGTTCGCCAGCAGGGCGGCACGGTGCAGTTCATTGTTGCCGGGAGTCTGAAGCTCAAGGGCTTCGCGACGGACCTCGTCCGGATAGCCTAGCCAGAGCGTCCCCAGCGTCCTCGGGACGGGCTGCGAAAAGTCGACCAGTACCGCATCGACTCCGTCCAGGCTGGTCCCGGACATCAGGCCTACCACCAACGACACTTCAGTCAGCCTGGGCGAGGTTGAATCCGCGAATCAGATCGATGCGGGCCAGATGCGTTCCGGTGCTCGCCCGGAATTGTCCCAACTGCTGAGGCATGAGAGGAGGCGCGCTGGGCAGTGCCATCGCCAGGGGATTCTGGTGCACATCATTGACGCGGAATTCGTAATGCAGGTGTGGGCCGCTGGCCAGTCCCGTGGCGCCGACAAAGCCGATCACGTCGCCCTGGCTGACGCGGCTGCCCTTGCGCAGTCCGGCGGCAAACCCGGAGAGGTGGGCGTAGAGCGTGGTGTAGCGGCCCTGATGGCGCAGGACGACGACCTTGCCATAGCCGCCCTGGTTGCCGACGTACTCGACGGTGCCACTACCGGTGGCCTTGATGCGGGTCCCCACCGGAGCGCCGTAATCGATACCCTTGTGGGCGCGCCACTTTTGCAGGACCGGGTGGAACCGAGCCGAGGTGAAGCCCGAGGTAATTCGAGAAAACTCCAGCGGCGAGCGCAGGAAGGCCTTGCGGATGTTCTTGCCGTCGGCGGTGTAATAGCCACTGCTGTTTTCGCCACCCGCCGGATCGGCGAACCATGCGGCACGGTAGGTCTTGCCGTTATTCACGAACTCCGCGGCAAGAATGCGGCCGCTCCTCACGGCGCGGCCCAGATAATTCACCGACTCGTAAATCACGGCGAAACGGTCGCCTTTGCGCAAATCCCGATGGAAATCGATGTCGCCGCCGAAAATATCGGCCAACTGTGTCGCGACCGTGTCCGGAATGCCTGCGGCATCGGAGGCACCGAACAGCGAGTAACGGATTTCGGCGGTTTTCATGACCACCTGGGTTTCCATCTGCAAGGGCTGCTCGGAGGCGGAAAACCGGTCGCCCTGACGCTCCACGACCAGCGCCTGATCCTTGCCGCCATTCAGCGGGAAGACCAGAGTCTGCAATTCGCCGTTGGCGCCGGTGCGGGCGGTCAGGTTCTTGCCCGGGCTGAGTTGGCGAAACAGCGTTTGGGCGGTGGCATTGCCCTTGACGAAGGCGACTGCGGCGGGATCATCGATGCCCAGGCGTTGCAGCAGCTCCATGACCGTGTCGCCGCGCTGCACGCGTTCTTCGCGCAGGAAGCTTTGCCCGGCGTCGATCGCCGGGGTCAGCGCGGGGAGCGCAAGCCGCTCGACGGTTTCCTGCCTCGGGATGTCATCGAAGCGCGTATCGCGGGCGGTGCCGAAGGCCGCCACCATGCTGAACAGTGAAACGCCGATGACGCCGGCGCCCGCCCAGAAATGGCCGGGGCGGGCGAGTCGGAAATCAAGGAGTTGCGTTAAAATCCCGCTCTTGTTTTTTTGCAATTGGATGGGCGGACCGGCTTGTGAAGTCGGGCGAGTGTAGCAAAAAAACCCCTTCCGTCAAACCGGGTAAGGTCATGGTCGATATCGAATCCCAAATGGCGCTGATCAAGCGCGGCGCCGACGAACTGCTGATCGAGTCCGAACTTGTCGAGAAGATCAAGGCGGGAAGGCCGCTGCGGGTCAAGGCCGGCTTCGATCCGACAGCGCCCGACCTGCATCTTGGGCATACGGTACTGATCAACAAACTGCGGCATTTTCAGGAACTCGGCCATCACGTGATGTTTCTGATCGGTGACTTCACGGGAATGATCGGCGACCCGAGCGGCAAGAATGCCACACGGCCACCGCTGTCGCCGGAGCAAATTGCGGAAAACGCCAACACGTATCGTGAGCAGGTGTTCAAGATCCTTGACCCGATCAAGACCGAGGTCTGTTTCAACTCGACCTGGTTCGAGCCGCTGGGTGCGGCCGGCATGATAAAGCTCGCCGCGCGGCATACGGTGGCGCGCATGCTGGAGCGCGACGACTTTTCCAAGCGCTATGCCGGCGGCCAGCCGATCGCCATCCACGAATTCCTCTACCCGTTGTGCCAGGGCTATGACTCGGTGGCGATGAAGTCGGACATCGAACTGGGCGGCACGGACCAGAAATTCAATCTGCTGGTCGGCCGCGAGTTGCAAAAGCACTATGGCCAGGCGCCACAGTGCGTGCTGATGATGCCGCTGCTGGAGGGGTTGGATGGCGTCAACAAGATGTCGAAGTCGCTAGGTAATTACATTGGCATCGCAGAGTCGCCGACCGAAATTTTCGGCAAGCTGATGTCGGTCTCGGACGAACTGATGTGGCGCTATTTCGAACTCCTGTCCTTCCGCGGCGACGAGGAAATCGCGCGTTTCAAGCGTGAGGTTGGCGAAGGCCGCAATCCGCGTGATGTGAAGGTCTTGCTGGCGCAGGAGATCGTCGCGCGGTTCCATTCGACCAGGGATGCCGAGGCCGCGCTGGCTGAGTTTGAGGCCCGTTTCCAGCGTGGCATATTGCCCGAGGACATGCCCGAAGTCAGCGTTCCGGCGGGCAGCATCATGCAGGTCCTGAAGGCGGCGGGATTGACTGCGAGCACCTCTGAAGCGCAGCGCATGATCACCGGTGGCGGTGTTCGCGTCAATGGCGAAAAAGTCGGCGATGGCGCCACGGCGCTTGCGGTTGGCGAATGTGTCGTGATGCAGGTGGGCAAGCGGAAGTTCGCCCGCGTAACGATTGTTTGACCCGGCGTTAAAAATATTTCAGCAAAGTGTTGACCGGGTCAGATCGATCCGTATAATGCGCCCCTCTTTGCTGCTGACCTGATGTCTGCAGCGCGTTCTTTAAAAATCAAACAGCCGATAGGTGTAGGTGTTTGCGGTGCTGGGGTTGTGGTGAGTGATGGAGCTGAAATCGAAGGTTCTGTTGCGGGGTGAGTCGGAAGGCTGATCCCGGTTGGAGTTGAAAGACTTTGATCTG
>CAJBYR010000057.1 GCA_903959855.1 uncultured beta proteobacterium | reverse complement strand
CCGATGATGCCGCGCTGCTGCAGTTCGCCTTCCGCTTCCTGCGTCAGGTAATGTTCGGCGAAGAGAGTATCGCGCTGAATGCCGAGGCAGCGCAGGAGCGTCTGGCCAAGGTGCAGGAGAAGCGCCTGATCGAAGAGCGCGAGGCCGCCAAGAAGCGCGCCCTGGAAGCCGAGAACGACACCGGGGCCGACGAAGGCTTCGACTGAAACCATCCTGAAAGAAAGTCGGCGCTGGTGCTACGGCGGGGTTAGGGACTACCGTACTACAATTGACTCAATGTTCAGCATAAGATTCCAGCGACCGATTGTGATTACCGGCCATGCCCGCTTGCGGATGGTCGAGCGCAAGGTTTCGGACGAGATGCTGCTCGAAGTTATTGATTTGGGCGAGACCCGTTACCGGGACGAAACTCACTTGTGGGCGTTCAAGGAATTTCCGGAGCGCAACGACAATCTGGTTTGCGCCGTCGTGGTGCTTGAGAATGCCGTGATCGTGAAGACCGTCATGCACCATTTTTCGATATTGTAAGGAGGCTATCGTGCGCACTACCTACTATGACGAGGACGATATCCTGGTGCTCCACCTGTCGGACAAGCCGGTTTGCCGCGAGGTTTCGCAGGACTGGAACACGCATATCAGCTATGCAGAGGATGGCACCACCGTAGAGATCGTATTACTGGATGCCAGGGCGAACGGTGCTTATCCGCTTGCCGTGGAGCATGCGCTTGCGGCCTGAGGCGCGGTGATGAGATGAGCAAAAAGTCGGCGCTGGTGCTACGGCAAGAATCGCCGTACCACCAGCGCCGACTTTTGCAGCGACGGGGGGCTTACTTGCCGGCGATCTTTTCCAGCTTCTCGGCGCGGATCAGCTGGCCATCCAGCGCCGCGTCCTTGGCCGAGCCGCCGTAGGCGACGGTCATCAGCTGCGAGTAGTACACCACGGGCATGTTGAACTTGGTGCCCTGCTTCTTGTTGATCTCCGACTGGTAAACCTCGACGTTGGCCTGGCACAGCGGGCAGGGCGTGACGATCATCTCGGCCCCGTGGTCGTAGGCCGACTCGACGATGTCGCGGATCTGCTTCTGGCTCTTTTCCGGCTCGGAGAAGGCCAGCGCGCCGCCGCAACAGGTCACTTTCTGTTCGTACTTTGAGAGCGCTTCGCCACCCAGGGTCTCGACCATCTTGTCGAGATACATCGGGTTCTCGAAGGATTCGCCATCGATGCCGAAGGGGCGGTTGGTCTGGCAGCCGACGTAGCCGGCGATCTTGAGGCCTTCCAGCGACTTCTTCATCGGCGCCTTGAGGCCGTCGTAGCCGAAGTCCTCGATCAGCACCTCGACCATGTGGCGCACGTTTGCGCCGCCGTTGTAATGCAGGCCGGCGGCCGCCAGCGCTTCATTGGTTTCCTTCAGCAACTGCGCCGAACCGTCCAGCCGTTCCTTGGATTCGCGCGCGCTGAGCCAGCAGGCGGCGCAGGTGGCGACGATGTCCTGGCCTGGCAGATGGGTCTCGGCCTGGGCGAAGTTGCGCGCGTTGATGGCGATGCGCGGCAACTCTCCTCCTTCGCAGTAACCGACCGAGGCGCCGCAGCAGTTCCAGTCCGGGATCTCGGTCAGCTTGATGTCGAGCGTCTTGCACATCGAGTTGGTCGACACCAGGTAGTTCGAGGCCGAAGCCTTGAGCTGGGACGAGCAGCCGGGGTAGAACGCGTATTCTTTCTTAGCCATTTTTTCTCTCCGTCAGGCCGTGAAGCCCTTCTTGCGATCCTCGATCTCCTTCGCCTTGGCGATGATGGCGTGGAATCCCTTGAGATCCTTGACGCCATGGCCACCGAAGATTTCCATGGGGTTGAGGCGCTTGGCCAGGAGCAGGCCGAGGCCGATGCTCTGCATGCCCAGTGCTTCCTTGATGCCGGACACAAGACCGCCGCGGAAGTAGTGGCGCAGCGTCAGCGTCAGTTCATTGACGCGGCCCTTCTTGATGGCGTTGTTCCAGAACAGGGTGGCGAAGTCGCGCGTCGGCTGGCCCTTGGGCGCCAGACCGAGGCGATGCGCGTAGTTGGCCAGGCCGTGCATGATGTGGGTGATCGGCAACTGGCGCGGGCAGCGCACCATGCAGTTGTAGCAGGAGGTGCACATGAACATCGAGTCCGAGCCCAGCACCTCGTCGCGCTTGCCGGCACGGATCATCATGAAGATTTTCTGCGGCGAATGTTCCCAGGCATTGCCCAATGGGCATGAGCCGGCGCAGACGCCGCACTGCATGCACATCTTGACCATGTGGCCTTCTTCGACGTTGGCTTCGACTTCCTTGAGGAAGTTGTTGCGGTAACGTTCCGAGTTTGCCAGGTTCGCGTTTTGGTTTGCAGTAGTCATCTGTCGCGGCTCCTTAGCCGAAGCCCTTCATCGGGGATGGCCCAAGCTTCTCGAGTTCGGCGACGTAGTCGTTGATCAGCGTGACCACGCGGGCATT
>CAJBYR010000056.1 GCA_903959855.1 uncultured beta proteobacterium | reverse complement strand
GGCTGAGCGCCGACTGGCTGGTTGGCAACGGCTTCACCGCCAGCGCCATCCTCGCCTGGGCCGGCAAGGACACCCCCAACGTGGCCGACAACGACAAGCCGCGGCTGTGGTTCAGTCTGGGGTACGGCTGGTGATGGATGCGAAGTCCGCCAGCGTGGCGCCGGCGCCGGTGAAACGGCGAGCGAGATCTACGCAAGATGAAGAAACAATGAACCCTGCAAACACCTCACGCCGGATGCAGTTCCTCACGAATCACGCGGCGCAACGTGGCTTCGATTTGCTCGCTCGTCATTGCCTGATGCAGCGCCTGATTGATCAGCGTCTGGTAGCCACGCTCGCCTGCCTTGGCCTTGAAAAACGCAATGATTGAGCCGTCCAGCATGATCGATACACGCTGTTTGCCCAGATGTGCATTAACGGCGGTCGCGAATTCATCGCGACCGACATCTTTCAGGCCAACCCGCAGACGGGGCGGCTTAGAGGTAACGGGAGAGGGTGTCGATTTCATGGGGTTCAGCCTTTCGCATGGAGATGATGTGAATTTCGTCGGCAGTTTCCGTGTGACAGATCGTCACGATGGTCATGCCCAGAAACCCGGTGGAATTGAAACGTCGCTGGCCGTCGTAATGCCGGGTGTCTTCTTCGGTGATCGTTGGCCCATGGAACACCTGCTCGGCATCGGCGAAATCAAAGCCGTGCTTTTTAAGGTTGGACGTGCGCTTGGCGGCTTTCCACGTGAAGTTCATGAATAGCATGATACATACGATCATATATATCGCAAGGGATTTCGTTATTCCCCGATGTTTTGACGGCTTGCCCGAGCGGGCATCAAAAGGTACGGCATGAACCACATCTACCGTCTGGTCTGGAACGACCTCAGCAACGCCTGGGTCGTCGTCGCCGAAATCGCCAGGGGGCGCGGCAAGCGTAGCGGTAGTAGCGGTGCAGGCGGCGCCACCGTGGGGCAATCGCCGTCCCGCCAGCGCCGACTTTCGCGACGCACACTGGCTTCCGCGCTGGCCCTCGCATTTACTGCATCGGGCGCACCGTCCTGGGCGCTGGATCCCAACGCCCTGCCCAGCGGCGGCAAGGTCGTCGCCGGCGCTGCCACGATCAGCCAGGCTGCCAATGTGCTGACCGTGCAGCAGGCCAGCCAGCGCGCCGCGCTCGACTGGCAGAGCTTCAACATCGGCAGCGCCGCCACCGTCAATTTCGTTCAGCCCGGCAGCAGCGCCGTGGCCTTGAACCGCATCGTCGGCAACGAGGCCAGCCAGATCTACGGCAAGCTGAATTCCAACGGCCAGGTCTTCTTCAGCAACCCCAACGGCATGCTGTTCGCGCGCGGGGCGCAGGTCAATGTCGGCGGCATCCTCGCCACCACTATGAAGCTCGGCAACGAAGACTTCATGGCCGGGAACTACAGATTCACCCAACCCGGCACCGGCAGCATCCTCAACGAAGGCATCCTCAGGGCGATTGGTGTCAATGGCATGGGCAGCGTCGCCCTGATCGGCAACGAGGTCAAGAACAGCGGGCAGATATTTGCCACCACCGTCACCCTGGCAGCCGGCAACACCGTCGCGGTCGATCTCACCGGCGATGGCCTGATCCGTGCTCGCGTCGACGATGCGGCGCTCAGGGCCAGCATCGAGAACAGCGGCAGCATCGATGCCACGGCCGCTGTCACGCTGACGGCGGGGCAGGCGAAGGGTGCGCTGGATCGGGTGGTGAACAACAGCGGGATCATTCGCGCCAGCGGGCTGACCATGAAGGGCGGCGAAATCCTGCTCGAAGCCGCAGCGGTCGACAACACGGGAACCCTCTTAGTGTCCGGCGCCCAGGGTGGTGGCACCCTCATGCTGATGGGCGACATGGAATCCGGCAGTGTCAAGGTCGGCGGCATGCTCGATGCCTCGGCTCCCGGGGCAGGCGATGGCGGCTTTATCGAGACCAGTGCTGCGCACGTCACAATTGCCGACGATGCGAAGATCACCACGGCTGCCGCGCGTGGGCGCACCGGCACCTGGCTGATCGACCCGGTCGATTTCACGATTGCCGCCAGCGGCGGCAACATGACCGGCGCGGCACTCGGCACCAGCCTCGCGTCGGGTAACGTCAGCATCCTGAGTACCAGTGGCACGGTCG
>CAJBYR010000055.1 GCA_903959855.1 uncultured beta proteobacterium | reverse complement strand
GACGAGGAAGACCGGCGGCGTGCGCTGGCGCAGAGCTTCTTCGTCAGCGCCGACATGGCGCATGCCTGGAACCCGAATTTCCCGGCGGCCTATGAGCCGGACCACAAGGTCAGGGTCAATGGCGGCCCGGTAATCAAGAGCAACGCCAACCAGCGCTATGCCACCGAGGCCTCGACGGCGGCCCGTTTCATGGCGGCCTGTGAAACCGCTGGAGTGCCTTTCCAGCAGTATTCCCACCGCAGCAACCTCGGTTGTGGCAGCACCATCGGTCCCATCGTCGCGGCGCGGCTGGGCATCGCCAGCGTCGACGTCGGCTCGCCGATGTGGGCCATGCACAGCGCCCGCGAGAGCGCCGGAGCAATGGATCCGGCCTTCATGATCGCGGCGTTGTCGGCGGTCTATGCCGGCTGAGCCGGTAACCGAATTTACAAGGAGCAAAGACCATGGGCATCGATCCGCTGCCGCTCGACGAGGAAATCCGGCGCAAATTGTCGGGTGTCACCACGGCCACCCTGACCACGGTGCTGCTGAAGAAAGGCTTGCGCAATGTCTGGCTGCGGGGTGCCCGGCCGCTGCAAGCCCATCCGCAGCGCCTGGTGGGGCGCGCCTTTACGCTGCGCTTCGTGCCGGCGCGCGAAGACCTGGCGACGCCGGCCTCGTGGGGCTCGCCGATCTCGACCCGGGCGGCGATCGAGGCCATGCCGGCGGGCTGCATCGCGGTGGTCGATGCGATGGGGGTCACCGACGCCGGCATCTTCGGCGACATCCTTTGCTCGCGCATGATGAAGCGCGAGGTGACGGCGCTGGTGACCGACGGCGTGGTGCGCGACATCGAGGGCGTGCTGGGCTCGCAGCTGCCGGTCTGGTGCCAGGGCACGGCGGCGCCGGCATCGGTGGCGGGGCTGACCTTCGTCGGCTGGCAGGAGCCGATCGCTTGTGGCGGTGTGGCGGTGTTTCCCAATGACATTGTGGTGGCTGATGCCGATGGCGCGGTGTTGATTCCGGCGGGCCTGCTGGCCGAGGTGATTCCCGAGGCGTTGGAGCAGGAGCGCTTCGAAGGCTGGATCATGTCCGAGGTGGCGCGCGGCCTGCCCTTGCCCGGCCTCTATCCGCCGAACGAAGAGGCCAAGGCGCGCTACGTCGCCTGGGTCAAACAGCAGGCCTAGTCAGCGACGCTACGATTCGCCTCAGCGAGGCCAGCGCGGCTTTCGGATTGCCGTCGAACTGGGCGCGGATGATGGCGCCATCGACGGCGATGGCGAGGTCCGTGGCCAGATGTCGGCGCCGGGAGGACGGCGGCAGCAGGCGCGCCAGGGCTCGGGTCATGTCGGCCTTGTGCCGGCGCGTGATTTCATTGACCCCGGGTACGGACCCGCCCAGTTCGCCGACGCTGTTGATGAAGGCGCAGCCGCGAAAGCCTGCGTTGGCGAACCATTCCTTGAGCGCGGGCACCAGCGCCTGCGGGCTGCTGCCGTGGCGCGCCAGCGCGTCTTCGAACCAGGCCATCCAGCGCGCGTGGCGATGCTCGAGGAAGGACAGCACCAGGTCGTTCTTGCTCGGGTAGTGGCGGTAGAAGCTGAGCTTGGCCACGCCCGATTCGGCGATCACGCGGTCGATGCCGGTGGCGCGGATGCCGTCGCGGTAGAACAGGTCGTGGGCGGTGAGCAGGATGCGCTCGCGCGCGTTCGGCGCGGCGGCAGGGGCATTGGTGGCGGTCATGCGGCCATTGTAGACAGATCTGTCTACCTTGTATATCCTGCGCCGACCCCAACCTGAAACACACGAGGAGCACCGCATGGAGACCAAGCCCCCAGTTCCCCCCTTCACCCCCGAAACCGCGGCGCAGAAGGTGCGCATGGCCGAGGACGCCTGGAACACGCGCGACCCCGATCGCGTGGTGCTGGTCTATACCGAAGACACGCGCTGGCGCAACCGTGCCGAGTTCCCGGTCGGCCGCGAGCAGGTGAAGCTGTTCCTGCAGCGCAAATGGGCCAAGGAACTCGACTACCGCCTCATCAAGGAACTATGGGCCTGCGCCGGCAACCGCATCGGAGTGCGCTTCGCCTACGAATGCCATGACGACTCCGGCAACTGGATGCGCGCCTACGGCAACGAGAACTGGGAGTTCAACGAGCAGGGCTTCATGATGCGGCGCTTCGCCAGCATCAACGACCTGCCGATCAAGGAATCCGAGCGCAAGTTCCACTGGCCGCTCGGGCGCCGGCCCGACGACCATCCGGGCTTGAGTGACTTGGGGCTCTGATTCGCCGGCGGGCGCGGCATCGCCGCGCCCGGTACTTCTGTTTCAGGCTATCCGGATTTCGTGATTGTCGATTCTCTGTGCAATGCACAATGTCATCTGGCTGGCGTTAAAGATGAAACTTGATGTCCCAGTTCGGTCATCAACGGTCGTTCGGAAAATCGCTCCATAGCCGCCGTTCAATACAAGGCTTGCTCCAAACCCGCCATTCAATCTGGCCTGCCCCCCGTTTGCCTTTCTGGAATCCGGACGACGGATTCAAAGAGAGAACTCTCGCCAGGCGAAAATTTTCAAACGGGCGCAAGGCGCAGTGACGACAGGAGAGGATCGGGCCGATGGCCGCGATCCTGCAGGAACAGACGCCGTGCGAGCGGCCAGTCATGGCAGCAAGCCCAGCGCCTTTTCCACACCCACTCCGCTCACGGAGGGATTGATCGCGGTTTCGGCCGCATCACCCTGGTCGACGATCCAGCCCTGCTGCGCTTCGACATCCTGCATCATCGCCGCCAGGTGGCGCGCCTGATGGGCCGTACCGCGCCCCGCCTTGATCTCGATGGCATGGCGCAGATTGCCGTGATCGAGCAGCAGATCGATCTCGCCACCGGCGGCGGTGCGCCAGAAATGCGGCTGGGTCTGCGGATGGGCCAGGCGCTCGCGGCGCAGCAGGTCTTCGAGTACAAAGCCTTCCCAGCTGGCGCCCCTGATCGGGTGGCTGTCGAGTTCATCCATGCGTCCGATATTCAGCAGATGGTGCACCAGCCCGCTGTCGCGCAGGTAGGTCTTGGGCGATTTGACCAACCGCTTACCGACATTGCGAAACCAGGGCGGCAGCCGGCGCAACAGAAAGGTCGCCTCGAACACATCGAGCAGGCGGGCCACCTTGGCGTGGCCGACCCCCAGCGCCGCCGCCAGGTTGCTGACGTTGAGCAGGCCGCCCTGCTGGTGCGCCAGCATGGTCAGCAGCCGGCGCGTCAAAATGGGCTCGGCGGCAATGCCAAGCTGAGGCAGGTCGCGCTCGACATAGCTGCGCAAATAGGCTTCGTGCCAGTCGCGGAAGCCATCGACGCCGGCCGCCAGCGCATCCGGAAAGCCGCCACAGAGCCATAGCTCGCGCCACGAGCGAAGCGGAGGCGTCGCCCTCGTTTCGCTGGCAGTGAGAGGGTCGAGTTCGAGCAGCCCGACGCGCCCGGCAAGCGATTCGGACACTCCGCGCACCAGCGTCGGCTGCGCCGAGCCCAGCACCACAAATCGCCCGCGCGCCTGCCGGTCGGCGTCTATCGCCCCGCGCAAGGCGGCGAAGACTGCCGGCACCGCCTGGGCTTCGTCGATGATCAATCCGCTGCCAAGGCTATGCTGGTCCAGTTGAAACCGCGGGTCGTCGCCGAACAACTCGCCGGTGCGCGGGTCTTCGAGATCGACATAGGCATGATCGGGAAACGCCTGCCGGGCCAGCGTGGTCTTGCCCACCTGGCGTGCGCCGAGAATGACCACGGCGGGAAACCGGGCGGCAAGGGTATGCAGGCGATCAGTGGCGAGGCGAGGGTACATGGGGTCATCGGCAGTGAATCATGCTTGTATTATCCAGCTTGACAGTAGAACATACAAGTATAAATATGAACCTACCCCTGCGTCGGCTTATGCCGGCGCCGCGATAAGCCAGCAACAACATTGCACAGCATTACACGCTCAGCATAGATGGGGCCGCTGGACGCTTACATCCATGATGCCAGCACGCTCAAACAACTTTCTACTAATGTGCTGCGTTGCGCAATGTAAGCTGGATATCAATCATGGCTGCCGGATAGCCCTATTTCATTTGGTCTTGCTGAAGTCCGGCGTGCGCTTTTCCTTGAAGGCCGTGATGCCCTCGCGCGCGCTGTCGAGGCAGGCGGAGAGGCCGAAGGAACGGTAGCCGACTTCCAGCGCCTCAGCAAAGCTCGCCGCTGCCGCCGCTTCGAGGATCGAGCGCTCCATCAGTTCGATGCACTCGCGGCTCAGCACCTGGCCGCTGGCGGCACGTGCGTCGACCGGATCGATGCGGACTTGCACGGGATTGTCGCCGATCGGTTTGATCTTGCCGGCGAGTTCGCGCGCCCGCGCCACGGCCATCGCCACCAGGTGGTCGACGTCGTCGGCGATGCCGTCGATGATGCCCAGTTCATGGGCACGCGCGGCCTTCAGTCGCTCTGCGGTGCGCAGCATGGCGTTGAAGGTCGGCGCCGCATGCGGCCAGCGGCGGTAGGGCACGGCCATGGCGCCGATGCCGTGGGTGATGCCCAGGGTCACCTCGGGCATCTGGATCCAGGCACGCTTAAGCGCCACGATGCTGTGGCAACGCGAGGCCAGCTCGAAGCCTCCGCCCAGGGCGATGCCGTTGAGTGCGGCGACCACCGGCTTCTTCATCTGGTCGAGGTGCACCAGCAGGCGCGAGCAATCGCGTGCGTACTGCGCCGAGGCGTCGGCATCGCCCAGCATATCCACGAAGCGGCCGATGTCGCCACCGGCACAGAAGGCCTTGGTGCCGTAGCCGGTGATGACGAAACCGGTGACCTTGGGGTCGCTCTCGAAGCGGCGGATCACCGAAAGGATCTCGTCGTTCATTTCGTCGTGCAGGGCGTTCATCGCCTCGGGGCGGCGCAGGGTGATGACTTTCACATCGCCGAGGTCGTCGACCAGGATGTGGCGCAGGAAGCCCTGATAGGCATCGAAGGGCCGCGTCGGCATGGGCATCCCGGCGCGCTCGCTGCGCAGGCGTATCAGCGCCTGGCCGGTGGTCTGCTCGCCCAGCATGCGCATCAGGTCGAGCGGGCCGTGTTTGAAGCCCAGTGCCAGGCGGCAGCCGAGGTCGAGGTCGGCCGAATCGCCGATCTTGCGGTCGACGATGTCCACGCTCTGCGAAAAGAGTATCCCCAGCAGGCGCTGGCGGATCGCCTGCGCGGTAGCCGGGGCGACGGCGACCTTTTTGCCGGGCGGCACGGTGACCCAGGTATCGACCGACTTGAAGATCGGCGCCGGATCGTAATGCGCGCCCTCCATCTCGGCCTGCAGGGTGTTGGTCTCGGTGATGATGGGGTTGCCGTTGGCGAGATTCAGCACGAAGAAGGGGCCGGCGTGGACAAACTCGCTGGCGACGCTATCGACCTCTGCGGCGGTGGCGCGGTCGAGCAGCAGGGCCGACTCATTGCACCAGTTGTCGAAAATGCGGTCGAGCATGAAGCAGGCGACGTCGGCCGTGAGCAGCGGCACTTTGCCGGTGACGCAGAAGGCCCAGCGCAGGTAGTCAACCACGGCCGGGTCGGACTTCTTCCATTCGATGACTTCGACCGCCGGGTTGCGCCAGGCGGGGGCAAAAAAGTGCGTCACGGTGGCGCGGGCCGGGTGCCGCATTTCGGAAAAAATCAGTTCCGCCGGCAGCGAGCTGGTGTTCGAGGTGATCAGCGCATCGGGCCGCACCACGGCTTCGATCATGGCGAAGATCTTGCGCTTCAGCGGCAGGTTCTCGGTGGCGGCCTCGATCACCCAGTCGGCATCGGCAATGTCGGCGTAATCCATGGTGCCGTAGAGGTGGGTGACTACGTCCTTCGCTTCGGCCTCACTCATCTTGGCGCGCGCCACGGCTTTTCGCGAATACTCGGCAAAGCGCAGCAGCGCGGATTCGACAGCCTTCTGATTGACGTCGACCAGGTAGAGCTTGAGGCCGGGAATCGCGCTCTTCAGGTAGTAGCCGATATCCGGGCCGATGGTACCGGCGCCGATGATGGCAACAGCGCGGGGCAGGGGGCGGGCGGGCGTGGCGAGTAGCGGATTGGCGAAGCGGCTGGTCATGTCGACATCCTTGTATGCGGTATACAATCGATTATCCAACAAACCTGCGCCGCGCACAATCGGCCGAGCTGCCTTCGCCGGGGCAAGAGCCGGCGCTGGTATTACGCCGATTTCTGGCCGATGTAGCGGGGGTTTTCGAACAGCGAGGTGATGCGCACCTGTTTCACCTCGGGATGGTCGGGTACCAGGTAGATCACCGGCGTCAGCATTTCCTCGAAGATGCCGCGCAGGCTGCGCGCGCCGACCTTGTATTCCATCGCCAGATCGGCGATCTGCTCGAACACCAGCGGCTCGATCAGCAGATCGACGCCCGAGTCCCGGAGAATCTGGCGGTATTGCTCGTAGATCGAGTTCTTCGGCTCGGTCATGATGCGCACCATCATCTCGCGCGACAGCGGCAGCAGCGAAGCCACCACGGGCAGGCGCCCGGCGAATTCCTGGATCAGCCCGTATTCGAACAAGTCGGTGGGCTTGATGCGGGCGTTGAGGCGGTCGAGCAGCTTCTGGTTGTCGTCCTCCGAGGTCGAAATGAAGCCGAAGGAATGGGTGCGCGCAAGAATGCTCTCGATGCCGACAAAGGCGCCGCCGCAGATGAAGAGGATCTCGGTGGTGTCGATGTAGGCTGTTTCCTTGAGCTTGACCGGCGCGCCTTCCATGATCTTCAGCAGGGCATGCTGCACGCCCTCGCCCGAGGTGCCGCGCAGTTGCATCTGCTGCGTCTCGTTTACCTTGAGCTTGTCGATCTCGTCGATGAAGACGATGCCGCGCTGGGCACGGCCGACGTCGCCCTCAGCCTTGTCGATCAGGCGCTCGAGGATGGCGACGATCTCGTCATTGACGTATTCGCTTTGCGCCAGCGAGGTGGCGTTGGCGGTGACGAAGGGCACGCCGAGGACGCGCGACAGGGTTTCGCACAACAGCGTCTTGCCGGTGCCGGTGGGGCCGATCAGCAGCACGTTGCTCTTGATGATATCGAGCTTTTCCGGCGCCGCCAGCGCGATCTTGCGGTAGTGGGTATAGACGGCGACGGCCAACTGGCGTTTGGCTTCTTCCTGGCCGACCACATGCTGGTCGAGAAACTTGACGATCTGGCTGGGGGTCATGTCGGTGCGCGCACGCTCAAGAGCAATGCGGATAGGTTACCAGCCTCGGTGCCGATCCGGGAGCCGGCAACTGCCAATCAGGTCGCCGCGTGAACGGTCGCTCTCTTCCAGACTCGGCTGGGTTTGCGCAGGGCTTGTGGATCGCCGAAGGGGGATACCGGCAGCAGCACCGCATCAAACGGGCTGCCCCGGGTCAGCAGGGCATTGGAATGTCCGAAGTGCTTTCGTGGAACGGAACTGGCAGCGGCGATGACGCGTTCCAATGCGATACCGGCCTCAAGGTAGCGATCGATTTCGTCAAACAGGGCATGGCCATGTTCCACGCCCATGCTGCCCGCGTCGGTGCCGAGCAGGAGCGGTGCCCCCATTTCGTCGGCCAGACGCAGATGTTCGGCGTGTGAGTCGAGGATGCGACGCAGGTTGCCGATGGTGTTGGGTGACCAGCCGGCCGCCTCGGGATGCGCCCACTGGAAATGTACCGGACAGAATGTCGGCGTCCAGGCGATCTGCTTGTCGCGCATGACCGCCAGCGTTTCGCGGTCCATGAAGAAGCCATGTTCAATGGAGCCAACACCGGCTTGCGCGGCAATCCGCAATCCCTTGATCCCGCTGCAATGGGCGAAGGTCGTCCGTCCGTGGGCCCGCGCTGTTTCAACCACCAGTCGGGTGTCCGCCAGTTCGAACTGTGGTTCATCCGTGACAGCGCCGGCGTCGAAATCGATGATGCCGGTGAGGATGAGTTTGATTTCGTCGCTCGATTTCGCCAGTTCCGCCACAGACTCGCGGATCGCGGCTTCGTCTGTCACGTCTCGCGCCATGAAGGCGCCATAGCGCTTGGGGCGCTTCACGCCCAATCCGCCCGAGCGCACATGGCAAAGACCGGCGGCACCGCTGCGGCTTTCGTCGCGTATGCGGTTGTTGATGCCGTAGCGGTCGCCCGCATCGCGGACCAGGGTGATGCCACAGGCCATTGACTGGCGTGCGCTGGCGCGTGCTGCGTCGGTCAGATCCTCGACAGATTGCTTCAGGTGCGCCGAGCGGGTGGCGGTATCGGTGGGTTTGCCATCGAGAAAGAGGTGCACGTGGGCATCCACCAGGCCAGGCATCAGAAAGCCACCGCGCTCAATGGGTGTGCCGGGGATCACCAGGCTGGCGGAGCGATCGCCAGGGGCTATTTCGGCAATGCGACCCTCGCGGATCAGAAATGTCGTGGCCTCGCGGTGACGGCGTTCGCCGTCGAACCACTCATCGACCACCACTGCCATGTCTTGCAGGGGTGCCATGGTTCAGGCTTTGTAGAACTTGCGCACGGCGCGCAGGGCATTTGTGCCCGATTGCTCTAGGAAATTGCGATACGTCTTCAGCACATAGTGGTCTTCGGGCAACGGGGCGTAGCCGCGCCACGGCGTACCGAGCACGGTGTCGAAGCCATGTGGCACGCTGAGGGTGAGGAAGGCATTTTCCAGGCAGTGCTTGAGGTCGGAGCCGTCGGCGGCCTTGGGTGGCAATTGCTGGCCGATGTTGGAGAGGCCGCCCATCATGTGCACGCCCTTGAGCTCCGGGTCGGCGCCGATCAGTTTGATGGCATCGATGGTCGCCCGATTGAGGCCCACCGTGTCGGCGATGATGGCCGATACCGACATGTCGATGAATATGTCGTCGAGCGGCATCCCGTAGTCGTTCTGCAGGCGCAACGTGGCCCGGCGTGCCGTGCCGTAGATCTGGTCGGCCGTTTTGTTGCCCCTGGCGATACCGTCTTCCATGCGTTCCGATGCCATGAGGATGACCTTGAAGCGGAAGCGGCCGTAGAGTTCCATGAGGTCCCAGCGATGCTCGGTGATCGAATTGACGATCGGCAGGGCACCATCGGCCCGCTCCGGCCGGTAGGCGGAGAGGCAGATCTCCTGCACCTTCTTGCTCGGAAAGTCGAAGGAAAGCGGCGTACTCACGACATCCTGAATCGCCGTGATGATTTTCGTCATGAACTCGGGATCGGTCATGGCGCGGGCGCCGATGTTGACGTTCTGGAAGCTCGCGCCAGCCTCTGCCTGTTTCACCGCCAGTGCCTGAATGCCTGGTATGTCTTCATTGTCGAACAGGCCGCGGGTGCTCTTGAAGCCGGGATTGATACGTTCGCCGATGATGCGGATGGCGAAGTCGGGGGATGCGGTCACGCGGGTCTCCTCGGAATAGGGTCTGGAAAGGCGATGTGGTGGAGGAAGCATTGCTGGAAGTCGCTGCGCGTCGATAGCTCGATGTATTTGCAGGCAGCCGCGATTTCGGTGGCGCGGCGGCGGGCCGCGAGACTTGTCAGCAGGCGCCGTACTCCAAGACCGGCGGCATTACCTACCTGTTCGAAACGTGTAACGGGCAGGTCGGGAAAAAGCCCGATGTCGATGCCGCTGGCAATATCGATATAGGCGCCAAAGGCCCCGGCGACGATGAAGCGCTGGATTTGTTGCTCGGTGATGCCTTGCTCGCGCAGCAACATTTCGGTGCCGGCACGGATCGCCGCTTTGGCCAGTTGTACGGCGCGCACATCGTGCTGAGAAAAGTGCACTCCCGGGGCCAGTCGGACGGCTCTGACACCTTCGTGGTCGACGACATCCTCATACCCTTCGGCGATACGGCCGCGTGCGCTGAGGATGTCGAGGCGACGCATGGCGGAAAGGGTGTCAAGCACGCCGGACCCGCAAAGGCCGACGGCGTCTTCACCACCGATGGTGCGTATCGACAGGCGCCTGCCATTCACGCCAACCCGCTCGATGGCCCCGTCGGCGGCGCGCATGCCGCAGGAAATGTGGCCCCCTTCCAGGGCCGGGCCGGAGGGGCAGGAGGCCGACACGATGCGCCCCTGATGTATCAGCGAGATTTCGGTATTGGTGCCGATATCCATCACCAGGCTGGTACCACCCGTGCGCCAGCGTTCCTCGGTGGCGAGCAGGGCGGTGACGTGGTCGCCGCCAACAAAGCCGCCGACGCTCGGCGCCAGGTGAACTCCGGCGCCCGGACAGAAAGCCAAGCCGAGATCACGCGCCTTCAGGTCCATGGCCTTTAGGCTTGCAGCAACGAAGGGCGCGCGGCCAAGCTGGCGCACAGGCAGGCCAAGCAGCAGATGATGCATTGCGGTGTTGCCGCAAATCGCGGCATCGACAATGTCCTGTGTGCCGGCGCCGAGGTCGCGGCAAAGGTCATGGGCCAGGCCATTGATCGCGGCGACGGCTGCCGTGCGTAACTCGCCCAGCGCCTGCGGGCTGCGAATGGCATGGTTGATCCGGCTGATCAGGTCGGCACCCCAGGCGGTCTGGGGGTTCTCTATGCCGAGGCCGGCGATGCGCTGGCCGGTTTCGAGATCAAGCAGGAAGGCGGCGACATTGGTGGTACCGAGATCGACAGCCAGGCCAAGGGTCCGGCTACCCGGCGCGGAGAAGCGAATCACCTCGTTGCCGCGCAGATGTACGCGCACCGTCCAGGTGTCGTTTTCCTCGCTGTCGCGCAAGGCGCCGGGAAGGGCCCGGGCGGCGCCAAGATCGATCGCCACCGCGGGCAGGCGCAAGGCCCGCGCAACTCGATCCGCGTCGCTCAGCGGGTCGGCGAGCGTGGCGGCTGGCAGGCTGAGATCGCAGACGCTGACGGCCGGATCGAGGGCATCATCGATGCCGGAATCGGCCATATCAATATCGGCGCGGACAACTGGGGCGAGCGAGCGAGGGGCGACCTCGACGACACAATCACTGCGGACACGCAGCTGGCAGGCGCGCAGCCACTTGCGCCGGCCATGCGGCGCGCCCGTATCAGATGTTGGTACGTTGGTTTCGAGCCGTTCCGGCGGTGCGGAATGCACATGGTCGATACGCCCTTCGGTGACGCGTACGACACAGGTGCCGCAGGTACCCCGACCGCCACAGGCGCCGACAATGCGCAGGCCGTTGCGACGTGCGGCATGAAAAATGGTCTCGTCGCTGTTGGCGTCGATCTCCCGACCCAGTTCGGGAAAGCGCAGGCGGTGAGTGCGTGTGGTGGGCGCATTCATGGGCGGCTACGCGGCAGCCCCTGCCGCTGGCTCGACAACCCGGCATTTGTGTCGTGTCGGGCAATGGTCGCAGCGCGACCATTTGACGGCGGGCAGGCCGATGCCGACGCCGAGCACCATGGAGCACGACTTGACGGGATTCATCAGCCCGCCCGGCCCCAGCGTGATGCCGATGGTGTCAGCGCAGGCCAATCGCAATACGGGGCCCTGCGCCTCGATTGCCAGCCCGGGGTCGCCCGGACGCAGTTCGCCGGCCATCGACAGTCCGCGTCGATTCACGTCTGCCTGAATTCGATCCTGCGCGCGGCGCGATACCGCAAACAGCAGTTCGTTACCCAGGTCGTTGAGGGCCATTGCCAGCGAGGCCTGACGTTCCGCGAAGAGTTGGCTTACGCGGTGTTCGTAGGCCGTGCCGATGGTGCAAACGGCACAGGCAATGGCGGTCAGTTCGCCCGATTCCGGAAGCAGCCAGGGGGCTTCGAGGCTTTCTCCAGCAGCATGAAGCACCGCTGCAGGCGGGGCATCGAGCGGAACAATGCAATAGCAGTAAGCGGTTTCGACAAGCCGTTCGCGACGCAGCAGGTCCAGCGCCTTCAGTCGCTGTCGCTCGCCGACCGGCGAACGGCGCACGCGCGGCGGTGCATCCGCCACCTCGCGCAGGACATCGAAGCCGCGAGAAGCGCGCATGGTGCTCAGCCGGCGTACTTGCGCGCCGAATCGAACATTGCGCGAACGTTTTCAACCGGGGTTTCGTCGGGAATGCCAAAGGCTGTATCCAGCATCAGGCTGCCACCCTTGTTCCAGATTTCGTCGACCAGCCGCTTGACCGCGGCATCGACGTCAGCCGGTGTGCCGGTGGTCATCATCGAGGGCGAGAGGTTGCCGCGCAATGCCACCCGGTCGCCAAGAACCTCGTAGGCTTTGACAATGTCGGTACGTTCGAACCAGTAAATGCATTTTCCGGCAGGCACGTCCTTGATGATCTCCAGGCGCTTGGTGCAGTCAGATTCCCATAGCGGCATGGGGATCAAATCGGCCTCGATCAGTTCGACCATCATCTGGCGGAAGCTCGGCCACCAGAAGGTCTCGAACTGCTTGGGCGACATGAAGGCGTCCGGCGCCCAGTGGATGGGGATGAAGACGATGGGGTTGCCCGATGCCTTGGCATTGGCAATGGTCATGCGCACCAGATTGCGCCGCATCATGTCGATGGCTTCGAGCAACTGCTCTTTGTGGCGGAACAGGTCCTTCATCATTCCTGTCGCACCGCGGAAATAGTCTGCAAGCACGTCATAGGGTGCACCGGATGCACTGCCATTGATCAGTGGAAAGCCGAGCGAGGCAATGCGGCGGTTCCACTGTCCGGCGTGGTTCATGTAGATCTCGACTTCGTCAGCGGCATCGAGCACGCGTCGCAGTGCCTTGCGCAAGTCGGGATTGGCGAAGGGGCGCAGGCCGGTGATGGCACGGAAATAGAACATGCCCGGAAGTGCCGGAAAGTGCTCGAAGCCTTCAAAGGCGCCGAAGATCCGCGGCAGATACTTGTTGAGGTAGAAGGCGGTGGGGTCGCGTACCAGTTCGCCGAGCTCGTCGGCCTTCATGTACTCACGGTCGAGATACTGGTAGGGCTGGTCGTCACCGACACCGTGTCCCGGCCACTTCAGTTGCTTGTAATCGGTGGCCTCGAACACCCGCCCCAGGGCATTGGCGCCGACCAGCGAAATACAGGCATCGGGTTCGAATTCAAGCACGGCGCGTTCGGATATCTCGGCCGTCTTCTCATAGTTGTACATCAGCTCCTTGTTGCTGATGCCGCCGTAGCGCGCCAGCCAGTACGTGGCATACATGATCACCGGCATGCGATCCGCCTGTTTCAGGGCGACGCAATCGAGGATGCGCTTCCAGCGTGCGTCGTAGGCGGCCTTGGCGTCGGTGGCGGGTTGGGTGGCGGTATTCATGCGGCCTTCTCCGTCCAGCTGCGGCACAGGTTCACCGCCTCCACCGCGTTGATGCCGAAGGCATCGGCGCCGGTATAGGCGCGCACCGTCTCGTCGATCTGCCCGCCACCGATCATCACCTTGAACTGCTGGCGCATCCCTTCCTTCTCGAAGGCCGCGATGGTTTCCTTCATCGAGTCGAAGGCCAGGGTCAGGAAGCCCGACAGCCCGACCACATCGGGTTCGTAGGCGCGGATCTCCTCGATGAAGGTCTTCACCGGCACATCGATCCCGATATCCTTGACGTCGAAGCCGTTGATGTCGAGCATGAAGCTGACGATGTTCTTGCCGATGTCGTGCAGGTCGCCATGGACCGTGCCGATCAGCACCTTGCCGAGCTTCTTTGGCTCCTCGCCGGGCGCATGCGTGATCAGGGGCTTGGCGATGGCGCCGATGGTTTCCAGCATCTCACCGGCCAGCACCAGTTCAGGGAGGAAATACTCGCCTTCCTCGAAGCGCTTGCCGACGATGTCCATGGCGTTGCGGCAGAGTTCCAGAACGCGCAGCGGCGAGACGCCTTCTTCCAGCAGCATCTTCTTGGCCAGGTCCAGGGCATCGTCCTCGTTCATGTCGGACAGCCACTCCACCAACTGCCGCTCTTTGTCGGTCATGTCGCTCATCATGTTCCTCCCTTGTTGTGATAGTCAGACGGTATACAAACGCGGCTGCCGACGCAAGTCGTGCTCGTCAATGATTTCGGCGAGTACCTCCTCGTTGCGGTGGCCCATGAGGTGAATGCCGGCGACCCCGGGGATCCTGGTGACGGCTCGCATTATTTCGCCGCATACCAGGCGTGCCTCGCGCGCCTGGTCGGATGCGGATTCGACTCTGGCCAGCACCTCCGGCGGGATATATACGCCAGGAACGTTCTCGGCCATCCAGCGCAAGGCCCTTGCCGAATTCAGGGTTCCGACACCGACGATGATATGGGCGCGGCGGTCGAGTCCGCGCTGTCGCACTTGGTGCATGAAGGCTTCAAAGCGCTTGAGGTCGAAGCAGAACTGCGTCTGGATGAAGCGCGCTCCGGCCAGCACCTTGTTTTCCAGATTCGCGATGCGATCGGAAAACGGCGGCACAAAGGGATTCGTCGTTGCGCCGATGAACAGGTCGGGGGCCTCCTGCAACTTGCGACCGGAGGCAAACTCCCCTCGATCACACATGCCACGGGTGATGTGGAGCAGCGAAACCGCATCCAGGTCGAACACGGGCTTGGCCTCGGGATGGTCACCCTGGCTGACATCGTCACCGGTCAGGCACAGTATGTTCCTGACGCCGAGCGCAGCGGCACCAAGGATGTCCCCCTGGATGGCAATCCGATTGCGATCACGGCAGGCGATCTGATAGACCGGCGTGTGGCCATGTTCGGCCAGAATGGCCGAGGCGGCGACGCTGGACATGTGGCAGTTGCCGCCGGCGCCGTCGGTAATATTGATGGCGTCGACCAGGCCTTCAAACAGCCGGGCTCGCCGCAGCAGGGGTTCGGGACGCGCCGAATCCGGTGGTGCAACTTCAACAGTGACGACCAGACGACCGGAGTTGCAGGCTTGCTCAAGCCCTCCTTGCCCGGTTGCGCGCGTCACTCGCTCGCCGACGGCTGGCTGGAACGCCGGGTCGGGGCGGCCCTGAAGTACCTGAATCCAAGTCGAGGCGCCATGTCGGCGCTGGTCGATCGCCGGCAGCAATGGTGTCGGGCGGGCTCCGCGATCGGCGGCGATCCTGTTGGCGCCGGCGACGGCTTCAGTCCAGGTACAGCGCAGAGAGGGGTGGACTTCGCAACTGCCGTCCGGCCTTACGCCGCCACAGGGGCCATTGCGCATTTCCTTGGCGCAATTCATCGGGCAGGCCATTCCGGTCGCTGAAAGCACGCACTGGCCGCACATGCGGCAATCGAACAAGGTCGTTTTTGCGAGGCGCTCGACGGGGCGCAACGCGGCTTCCACCCTGGCTATTCCGATGATTCTGGCCAGTGGGGCAAGCCACGGTGCAAGTGATGCCAGAAAGTCGTAAGCGCGGGCCAGTCCCCGGGCGTGGCGCACCGACCAGTAGCGGAGGGCCAACACGGCTAGACCCTAGAGTTTCAGTTCCAGGCAGTCGGACTTCGACCGTGATACGCAAACCATGATGCTGCGGTTGGCTGCGCGTTCTTCGTCCGATAGCACGAAATCGCGATGGTCGGGAATGCCACCGCAGACCTCGGCTTCGCAGCTTCGGCATAGCCCCTCCCGGCAGCCGAAGGGATGTGCGATGCCGGCCAGATCTAGGGCATCAAGGATGCTGATGTCGGCTGGAACCGGAAGGTCGCGTGCGCTCTGCGTCAAACGCACCGTGAAGGCGTGATTCAGTGACGGCGCATCGGTGGGTACAACGCTGAAGTGCTCGAAGCGAACATGACTGGCCGGATGGTGTGCCGCAGCCCGGCCGACGGCCTGCATCAATGGTTCGGGACCGCAGCAATAGACCTGGTCTTCGGCGCGCAATTTGGCGAGGTAGTTGTCGAGGTCGGCAAAGCTGCCGGTAATGTCATCGAAATGCAGATGGACGCGCTCGCCGCCGAGCGCGGCCAGTTGCTCGGCGTAGGCAGCGCGTTGCCGGCTTCTGGCACTGTAAAGCAGGCGCCAGGGCGTGCGCGACATTTCGCACCAGCGGACCATGCTCATGATGGGCGTGATGCCGATGCCGCCAGCGATGAAGACATAGCCTGCCGCAGCCGGATCGAGTGGGAAACTGTTGCGCGGCAAGCTGACCGGCAGAAGGTCGCCAACCGCAATTGACTCGTGGATGTGTTTCGATCCGCCGCGCGAGGCGACTGCGAGGCCGACGGCGATAGTGTAGCTGTCGGGGGCAGGCTGATAGTTGGCGAGTGAATACTGGCGCACCATGCCGTTCGCGAGATGGACGTCGATGTGCGCGCCGGGTTCAAAGCCAGGCAGTTGCGCGTTGTCGATCGACCGCAACTCCAACTCGACGACCTCATCGGCAATGGCCCGGCGCGCGGCAACCCTCAGGTTGAGGGTGTCAGGCGGCTGCGGCATGCTTGCTTTCTTCCTCGATCTGGCGGCTTACCATCCAGCGGAACTGCGTGAGCGCCGAATCGATGCCGAGATTGACCATCTTGAATCCGCCGTCCTGCGACAGCGATGTTTGCTGGGCCATGATCATTTCGCGATCTTCGGCGAACGCGGTGACTACGCTCTGATGGATTGATGTCGTGACATCCGGGCGGTCGATCAGGAAGTTGTGTGGATGGGCGAAGAAGTAGTGGGTGGAGTTTTCGGTTTCCGGTGTCAGCGCCTGGCAGCCGCGGAATTCGGCGGCGTCGATGCGATTTCCGTCCGGTGCGCCGGTACCGGTGAGCGCCATCCCGGAATCCATCAGCAGTACCCCAGGCATGACGAAGTCGTAGATGTTCCAGCGGTCGACGCGGCCGGCGAACGGGCGCACTTTCTGGATGAAACCCGGCGCTTCGGTATCGATTGTCCAGCGGGTGACCTTGACCCCGCGCGCTGTGCGTTCCACCTTCGGTACCACCTTGGCATAGTCTTCGCTGCCGCCGAGCGTCGTCGGATGGACGTAAGGCAAGTGCGAAAAATCGAGCAGGTTGTCGGCGATCAGAAGGTAGCCGACATCGTAGTGAATGTAGCCGTCGTTGCTGCGCCAGGCGGGATCGTTGAGCCAGTGGGTATCCGGAACCAGGGCCGTGTCGGCCGCTGCGGCGTCGCCCATCCAGATCCAGACCCAGCGATGGGTTTCGACGACAGGGAAGCTGCGCACCCTGGCTTGCGGCGGGATAGTCTTTTGCGAGGGGATTTCAACGCAGGTGCCGCTGCGGTCGAACTTCAGGCCATGGTACATGCAGCGCAGGCAATCGCCTTCGCGGCGACCTTTCGACAAGGGCGCGCCACGGTGGCAGCAGCGGTCCTCGAAAGCAACTATTTTGCCGGTGGAGTCACGCCAAAGTACGACCGGCACACCGGTGATGGTCCGCGTCAGGAATCCGTCGGCCGGGACCTCGGTGTCCCAGGCGGCCACATACCAGCAGTTCTTGATGAACATGATCAGCTCCTCCGTAATCTCCGGCGCGTCCGCTTTGCGGGACGTTCCGTGAATACTAGAAGTTCACGTATTATGTGTAAATCGAACAAACCGCATAGGCATTATGAAAATTCTGCATAAAGCTGATCTGGATCTCAATCTTGTTGCCGTGTTCGATGCCTTGATACGCGAGCAAAGCGTGTCGCGCGCGGCGGATGAACTGGGAATGTCGCAAAGCGCCATGAGCCATGCCTTGAAGCGCTTGCGCAGCTTTTTCGACGACCCGCTGTTCGTCAAGACCGGCGAAGGAATGAAGCCGACGCCGCGAGCATCAGCGTTGGCCCCATCGGTGCTCTCGGTGATGGGAACCATCCGCAGTGACCTGCTGGTGAATACGCGCTTCGATGCTGCAAAAGCAAAGCGTGTTTTCAGTCTGTGCATGACCGACATGGGCGAACTGGTGTTTTTGCCGCCGCTGATTGATGCCCTGCGCGAGCAGGCGCCCGGTTGCAGCATCCGGACCCTGCAGTTGCCGCCGAAACAGATATTCGCGGCGCTTGAATCCGGAAACGTCGATCTGGCAATCGGGTCGCTGCACGCCATTCCGCCGGGTCTGTTTCAGCAGCAACTGTTTACCCACCCCTTCGTGACCATCGTCAATCGACGCAATCTGCGTATCGGGCCCACGCTCACCGAGGACATGTTTTTCGAGATGCAGCACATCGTCGTTTCGCTCGCGGAAAAGGCCGATCAATACTACGATGGCGTGATCGACGAGTACGGCAGGGCGCGGCGCATCTTCCTCACTACGCCGCACTTCCTTGCCGTGCCGCTGTTGATTGCCCAGAATATGGACCTGATCGCCACCGTGCCGCGTGAATTGGGGCGCATTTTTTCGGAATACAAGGCGATCCGGATTGTCGACACGCCGCTGCAGTTGCCGCGTTTTGCGCTGAGGCAGCACTGGCATCCACGCTTTCACCACGATGAAGCCAACAGTTGGCTGAGGCACCTGGTCAAGGGGATCTTCGAGAGCTATCCCGAGTGAGGTCGGGCTCGTGGAGTGGTATGAATCAGCCTAATAATGTTTATTTCCGGGCTTCAATTTACACATAACCTCGCAACCACTACTATGAATCTGCGCCCTTGGCGGGCCGGGAATGTTGTATCGTCCTGCTTGTCGCGCTTGCATTCGGGGCACCGGTGGCACAGACGACGGATTGCCGCAACCGATACGTTGCGGCAATACCATTACAAGACAATCAAAGGAGGAGAGGATGAAGAAGCTGCTCGCAGTTTTGGCAACGGCGCTGGTGGCCACGTCGGTCGCGGCACAAATCAAGGTGGGGGTAACGCTGGCGGCGACGGGCCCGGCGGCGTCGCTGGGCATTCCGGAGAAGAACGTTTTCGCGCTTCTTCCGAAATCGATTGCCGGCACCCCGGTGGAGTTCTTTATCCTAGATGATGCGACGGACCCATCCGCCGCCGTGAAGAACACCCACAAGCTGATCAACGAGAATATGGTCGATGTCGTTATCGGCTCATCGATTACGCCCAGCACACTGGCGATGATCGATGTGGTATTCGAAAAGCGCACGCCCCTGATCGCGTTGGCGGCATCCGCCCGCATTGTCGAGCCCGTTGATGAAAAGCGCGCCTGGGTGTTCAAGATTCCGCAGAACGACTCGCTGGTTGCCGGTGGCATTGTCGAGCACATGGTCAAGACGGGGATCAAGACAGTCGCCTATCTCGGGTTCTCGGATGCCTACGGCGAGGGTTGGTACGCCGAGTTCTCGAAGCTGACCCAGGCGGCCAATATCAAGATCGTGGGCAAGGAGGTCTACGGCCGTTCCGATACCAGTGTCACCGCACAGGTCCTCAAGCTGGTTTCGGCGGCGCCGGAAGCCATTCTCATCGGCGCTGCCGGCACCCCTGGCGTGTTGCCGCAAGCTACGCTGGTGGAGCGTGGCTACAAGGGCAAGATCTACCAGACACATGGCGTGGCCAACGGTGATTTCCTGCGCGTCGGCGGCAAACTGGTGGAAGGTGCATTGCTGCCGGTCGGGCCCAATCTGGTCGCCGAACAGCTTCCGGATAGCCACCCGTCAAAGAAGGTCGCCCTTGAGTTCCTGCAGAAGTACGAGACGGCCCACGGCAAGGGCTCGCGCTCCCTGTTTGCGGCGCTGGCATGGGATGCCTGGATGGTGCTCGACGGCGCGGCGACCCGCGCGCTGAAAAAGGCCAAGCCGGGCACGCCCGAGTTCCGCAAGGCCTTGCGCGACGAGATCGAAGCGACCAAGAATCTGGTGGCGACGACGGGCGTATACAACTACAGCCCGACCGACCATGCCGGCCTCGATGCCCGTGCCCGTGTCATGGTGCGCGTCGAGAATGGCACCTGGAAGCTGGTGCAGTAAGCGGCGCGGGAACGATTGCACGATTGCGGCCGGGTCAAACCCGGCCGTTTTCTTTTTAACCGACTACGCGACGAAGCAGATCATCTTTCGTCTGCAGGTGCAGCCGTGCGAATGCCCGCTTTTTCAACGTAGTCGCTGTGCTGAGCTTTATTCCCATCTGCTCCGCAGCATCGCGTATGGTCAATCCATCGAGTAGCAGCGCGCACAACTGATGCTCCCTGCGCGTCAATGTATGAACATCGCGAAGTCGGTCCATGAGATCAATGCCACGCTTTCCGTTTGCAGACTGTGCGCGGTTGGCGTGCCTCAGGGCGGCGCGGGCAATGATCGGCGCCGTGCCTATCAGGGCTGAACACTCGTGTGAGCTGATGTTTCCCTGTCGAATGCTGCGATACAGGTTGAATGTGACAACCGAATCGAGCCCGTCCATGGCTGCAAATGACAAGCGATCGACTAGTCCGTTACGATCGTAACAACACGAGCGATATTCATGATGGGCAAGGTCGCCGGTTGAGAAATAGCTCGCTTGGACAACATCCGGATGTTCCAGTCCGAGATACCGTGTGTTCCAGTCAAACTGAGCGAAGCGATCTATGAAGAGTTCCGAGGTATGCCTTGCGACTGACGTGTGGTGACGGCTGGCGGCGTCGAGAATCGAGCAGCTGATGCGGTGCGTAGTGTCTTTTTTGAAGCGAAACACAGTGCAGTGTTCAAATGCGGCGCATGTATTTATCGCTCCCAGCATGGATTCCGCAAAACCTGTTCTTTCGACGGACTCGATTGCCACCAACGCAATGTGCGAGTCCGCGAGGCGATTCCTTCCAGAAGGCCGGATGGCCCATTCTTTCACCATAAAATCACCCCGATTGACAAATCACCCGTCGGCTACGCTGGACAACATTATCCAACGACTCACCGCACAGCATGAAGGCAACCGTTGTGCAGTGCAATGACGGGAATCGAAAATGACCGTCGCGATGTCCCCCCAAGAGCGGACAGCGTGTATTGCAAACAACAGCGCCGATCATTAAATTGACATCAAGGTCAGGTGTCGTGTCCACGCCGGGAACCGTCCCGCTCTGCACGAATGCCGGCTATCGCCTTACTGCCTGGAACCAAGCTATGGCCCGAAAAAATGCGTACTGGTTGCCGCCGACTGATCATTTCGCGTTATTGCCGGAAATTTCCGGAAGCGAATTCAATGGCGTTGGCGAGCCAGTTGTTCGAAAGGCGCGCCAGATCTTCTGGCTAAGAAAAACTGCCGGTCACCCGTTTGGCCGGCTTCAAGACGCGGTTGTCGCTAGATACAACAGCGTACCTGCGCTGTACGAAGTCTTTGCCAAGGCAGATCGCGGACCAAAGCCGCGAAGCGCTCCCGCCCCGATCAAGGCGGAGAAGCCGGCCGCAGAATGGACACGGCTGGTCCGGGAATTCGCTCTCGCCAACGAAGCAGACCAGGTCGGCATCGCCAGCAGTGACAGCGCGTGGTTCTACGAAGGGCATGAGGCAGACCTCCCCTTCGTGATTGTGTTTTCCTTGTCCATGGATTATGGAATGCTGTCGCAACAGCCTTCGACGTTCGAGAATCCGATAGCCCAGGTCGAGGTGGCGAACCAATACAACCGGGGAGCGCGCGTTGTCGCACGAACGGCCGACTGGCTATTGGAGCGGGGGTTTCGCGCGCGCATGCATGCGGGTCCATGGGTTCATGGACTTTCGCTGGTTCCAGCTGCCATTGCAGCGGGATTCGGGGAGCTGGGCAAGCATGGATCGCTGATCAACCGCGTTCACGGGTCGTCGTTTCGCTTGGCTGCGGTGGAAACCGATATGCCGCTTGTAGCCAGCGAACCTGATCACTTTGGTGCCGATGACTTTTGTACCAGATGTCAGGTTTGCACCGACGCCTGCCCGCCCGGGGCGATCCATAACGAAAAAGGATTGGTGCGCGGTGTCGAGAAGTGGTGGGTCGATTTCGAAAAGTGCATCCCATACTTCAATGAGACGTTTGGTTGCGCAATCTGCCTGGCCGTCTGCCCTTGGAGCAAACCGGGGCGGGCATCAAGTCTGGCGGAAAAATGGAGTATTCGGGCCAGGTCCAGGCCGCAGAAAGATGGAGAGGAAGCAAATGCTGACCTTGGTAAGCGCCCTTAAAAGGAATCTCTCCCAAGCTGGAGATCGCAGCGCCATTTTCAATGACGGCCGCCGCATGACCTGGGCCGAACTCATTGACCGGATCGCGCGTACTGCCGCAATGCTTCTCGAACTCGGCGTCACGCGCGGCTCGACCTTTGGCCTGGTGACCCGCAATAGTCCGCGTTGTTTCGAGTTGATGCACGCCGGATACTGGATCGGCGCGATACCGGTGCCGATCAATTTTCGCCTGGCGGCGCCGGAAATCGCCTTCATTCTGGAACACGCCAATTGCAGTCTGGTTGGCGTCGAGTCGCCTTTCATGGCCCACTTCAACTCGGAGCCGCTGATTCGATGGGCGGGCCGGGTACTCAGCCTGGACGAGACTCCCGGGACATCCGGGCAGTCCTGTCAGGCTCTTCTTGCCTCGGCGCAGCCGGTGGATGCGATTGATCCGGATGAAAGCGATGTGGCTCTTGTCCTCTACTCCGGCGGAACCACTGGAAAAAGTAAAGGGGTGCCGCTTACGCATCGCAACATCATCAGCAATGCGCTCCAGGTCTCCTCGCGTTTCCACTTTTCCGCCGACGAGATCTTTTTGCATGTCGCCCCGATGTTTCATTCGGCTGACCTGCTGGGAACCGGAGTTACCCTGCAGGGCGGGTCGCATGCGTTTCTTCCTCAGTTTTCGCCGGATGAATTCATGCGCGCGGTGGAACAATGTCGCGTTACAAGGACCATGCTGGCGCCGACCATGGTCATGGCGATCCTTGCTGCCGAGGGCGCTCGCGATCATGACTGTTCCAGCTTGCGACAGCTGATCTATGGATCGTCGCCAATGCCCACACCCGCGATCCGGCAGTTGCTTGAACGCTTCCCCGGGGTTGATCTGACGCAGGGTTATGGATTGACGGAAACCTCTCCGCTGCTGACGGTCCTGACCATGAAGGATCATGTCAGTTCATTGGTGGGCGATCCCTGTGAGCGGCTCAGAAGTGCCGGGCAGGCGCTTCCCGGCGTTGAGTTGCGGATTACCGATCAGCATGGGCGCGATGTTCCATCAGGCGCTTCCGGTGAAATTCGGGCCCGCGGGCCGAATATCTCCCCGGGGTATCTGAATGCGCCGGACGAAACCGCCCAGGCATTCGTCGATGGATGGTTTCGCACCGGCGACGTGGGCCGGCTCGATGCAAACGGGTATCTCACGATACTCGATCGGTGCAAGGACATGATCATCACGGGAGGGGAGAACGTTTACTCCGTCGAAGTCGAGGCAATACTTGCACTGCATCCAAAGGTATCAGAGGTCGCCGTAATCGGAGTTTCGGATGAGCGATATGGGGAGGCTCTGCTCGCTGTTGTCGTATGTCGCCCCGGAGTACAGGTCACAATCGAGGAGTTGGTGACCCATTGCCGCCAGCACATAGGCGGGTACAAGATTCCACGCTTGCTTGAAGTAGTTCCGGAGCTGCCAAGAAGCGCGCTGGGGAAGGTTCTCAAGACCAGGCTGAGACAAGAATACGCGGCGGACAGAGCCGCCGGTCAATACGGCGAGCAGGCAAATTTCTAGCTGCCGGATTCTCACAAGGATCGTTGCAGCAGGGCCAGGCTCGGTAAGCTTACGTAGCCACTACAAGACAATCGACGGAGCAGTGGATGTCTTCGCCATGATGCGCGTCGAGAGGCGTTCCTGGAAGCGGGTTCAGGACAACTGTTCGCGCAGCACGGTCTTGAGCACCTTGCCGGTGCTGTTCTTCGGTAGCGCATCGACCATCAGGTAGCGTTTCGGCCGTTTGAAGCGGGCGATGTTGTCCAGGCACAGCGCATCGAGTTCGGCCGTATCCGGTGCCGGGCCGCGCGGAACGATGAAGGCGATCACGATCTCGCCCCATTCGGCATCTGACTGGCCGATCACCGAAACTTCGCTCACCGCCGGGTGGCGCAGCAATACTTCCTCGACCTCGCGCGGGTAGATGTTCGAGCCGCCGGAAATGATCACATCCTTGCTGCGATCCTTGAGCGTGAGGAAGCCGTCGGCGTCCAGGCAGCCGACATCGCCGGTATGCAGCCAGCCGTTGCGCAGGGTTTCGGCGCTGGCCGCCGGGTTGTTCCAGTAGCCGGCCATGACGGTGTCGCCGCGCACCAGCACTTCGCCGATCTCGCCGGGCAACAGCGGGTTGTCCGCGGCATCCGCGATGCGGACCTCGACCCCGGTGAAGGCGGGGCCGACCGAGGCCAGTCGCTCCTCATGGCGCGGATGCGCGATGTCGAGATGCGCATTGCGATGCAGGCAGGTGATGGTCATCGGCGATTCGCCCTGGCCGTAGATCTGCACCAGCTTGTTGCCGAAGCGGGCCAGCGCCGCCTTGCAGTCGGCGACGTACATCGGGCCGCCGCCATAGACGATGGTCTTGAGGTGGGTGCTGTCGGCCGGTGGATGGTCGACCAGGCGCTTGACCATGGTCGGCGCCGCAAACAGCGTCACGCCGCGATGCGCCTGCAGCAGCGCATAGATTTCGGCGGGCTCGAAACCGCCCGATTCCGGCGTGACGTTGAGACCGCCCTGCGCGACATGCGGCAGCATGTAGAAGCCGGAGCCGTGCGACATCGGCGCAGCATGGATGATGGCGTCGCCGGGGGTAATGGTATCGACATCGGCGAAATAATTCAGTATCGCGGCCATCAGGTTGCGGTGGGTCAGCGTCACCCCCTTGGGCCGCCCCGTGGTGCCGCTGGTGTAGAACAGCCAGGCCGGATCGTCGCCACAGCGCCCGGTGACCGGCATGGGTTCGGTCCGGCCGATTTCCTCCCAGTGCGCGGAGCCGATCTCGATGGCGCCTTCCAGCCCCGGTACGGCGAGTCCGCTGACGGCCGGATACAAGTCCGGTGTCGCGAAGCACAAGCGTGCGCCGCTGTGGTCGAGGATGTACTCCAGTTCGCGGGGATGCAGTTTGGCATTGATCGGCACCGCCACCAGCCCGGCATGCCAGCAGGCGAACATCAGTTCGACATACTGCGGGCAGTTTTTCATCACCAGCCCGACGCGATCGCCGGGGGCCAGGCGTGCCGCCAGCCCGGCGGCAAGGCGGGCCACGCGATCGCCAAGCTCTGCGTAGCCGGCGACGTTGTTCACGCCCAGCGCCAGCGCCGGCTGGTCGGCATACAGGCGCGCCGAGCGTACAAGAAGGTGGGCGACGTTCATGGTTCGATGGTAGTCCGTGGCAGGCTGGGCGCGACGAGGATGCGGGCGAATTGCAGCAGGTAAAGGGCAAAGGCGCCGGCCCAGAGCAAGGTCGACAGCCCGATCAGGGCGACGCCGTAGCCGGTCAGGCTGGCGGCGAGGCGCAGCGTGGCGGCGAGAAACATGGCGACATACGCGGCGAGCATGGCCGGCGGCACCTTCAGTGCGCGGCCGGTGTGGCGCAGGCTGACGCGGGTCATCAGGCCGAGCATCATCAGCCCCAGGCTGCCGACAGTGAAGGCGTGCAGCCAGGCCGCTTCGGGTAGCGATCCGGTCAGATCTGCAATGGCTTTGAGCAGGTAGGCCAGCACCAGCCAGGCGAAGCCCAGATGCATGGTCAGCAGCAGCGGCATATCGGCAACACGCCAACCCTGCCAGCGCAGCGAACGCCAGCCGTAGAGCAGGGCACAGGCCAGCGCCGCACTACCGGTCCAGAAGCGCGGTGCGCCGCCGAGATCACAGGCGGCCAGGGCCAGCAGCGCGCCCAGTGCCGTGGCTTCGAGGGCCATGACGAAGGGCGCCTGGTCGCCGCGCCCGGTTTCGCGCAGCGTGTTGCCGGTGAAAATCGGCGCCAGCACGCCGCCCTTGAGCACGTAGAGCACCACGATCGAGTAAATCGCGCCGCGCAAGGCGCGCCCGGCCAGATCGGCGTTGCCGCCGGCGGCGCCGTGGTAATAGAGCAGGTTGGCGATGAACAGACCGCCAAGGACGGGCAGCAACAGCAGGTAAAGCCGATTCTTCGCCGCTATCAGTTGCGGCGCCAGCATGGCAATCGCGGCGGCATACAGCAGGCAATCCAGTATCGCCGGCAGCGGTGCGGGCAGCAAGGCAGAAGTCCAGAATGCGATGCGCCCGAGCAACCAGAGTGCAACCAGCAGTTTGAGGCGGCCGCCCTCGATTTCTTCGGTACGCGCCCAACTGGGCAGTGCGGTGATGACGATGCCGAGGATGATGGCGGCGGCAAAGCCGAAGATGAATTCGTGGGCGTGGAGCAGTTTCAGGGGCAGCGCCCCGGGCAACTGCCAGAGGCCCAGATACGCGCCCAGCCAGAGCGTCGCCAGCAATGGCGCGTACAGGCTGCCCAACAGGTAGAAAGGGCGGAATGCGCTGGCCCAGAAGGGGGAAGGGATCAAGTGCTTGCCGGAATGCGAGACGGAAGGAGCAATTATGCGGGAAGCCGCGTGCCGGCGTCGGCTGCGACCGGCGGAAAGCCACTTGCCGGGCGTAAGATCACGGCTTCACCAGCCCTCAAGCGCTGGTGCCGACGTCCCCGGCGAATTCCGCCCGGGACGGTGCTGAAAACCGGAATCCGAAGGAGCTACCACCGTGACTATTTCAATGTACGACGCCTGTGCGCCACGCTTTGCCGGCATGCTGCGCAACCTGGACGCCATTCTGGACAAGGCGCAGGCCCATGCCGTGGCGAAGAGAATCGATCCGGCGGTGTTGATGTCGGCCAGGCTGTTTCCCGACATGCTGCCCTTCGTCAAGCAGGTTCAGATTGCCACCGACCATGCCAAAGGCGCGGTCGCCCGGTTGGCCGGCGTCGACGTCCCGCGCTTCGAGGATACCGAGCAGAGCTTCGAAGAACTCCGCGCGCGCCTGGCAAAAACGATCGCGTTCGTCGAATCGTTTTCCGCAGCGCAGCTCAATGGCTCGGAAGACAGGGACATTGCGCTCAAGGCCGGCGGCAAGGATCTGTCATTCAAAGGCATGCCCTACCTGATCGGCTACGCCATTCCCAATTTCTATTTCCATCTGGTGACCGCGTACAACATCCTGCGGCACAACGGCATCGAGATCGGAAAAGGCGATTACCTGGGCAAGCCGTGAGCCCGCAATGACCGAGCGCCAACCAAGAGTTGCTGTTCTGCTCGGGGCCAGCGGAGCCACGGGGCAAGAGCTCCTGCCGCTGCTGCTGGACGATCCGGGCTACGGCAAAGTTGTTGCCCTGAGCCGCAAACCGCTTGGCATCAAGCACCGCAAGCTGGATGATCGCGTGATCGATTTCGATAATCTGGCTGCGGGCTTCGAAGGGCTGCGGGTTGACGACTGTTACTGCACCTTCGGCACCACGATCAGGATCGCCGGCTCGCAAGCGGCGATGACCCGGATAGATCATGACTATGTGATCGAGTTTGCCAGGGCCGGGCTCGCCGCCGGCGCAAAACGCTTTGCCTACCTTTCCGCCGCCAATGCCGATGCCGGATCGTCCGTGTTCTATGCCCGCCTCAAAGGCCGGACGGAGGATGAGTTAAGGGCACTCGGGTTTGCCGACCTGAGCATTTATCGCCCCAGCATGATCGTGGCAGAACGGGTCGATCGCCGCTGGGCGGAATCCATGGTGTTTCCGCTGCTTCCCCTGGCCGACAAATTCCTGATGGGGAAGGCCACGAAATACCGGTCGATCCCGGTGGCGACGCTGGCGAAGGCTATCGCGAAGTTTGGCCAACAACGCGGCGGGGGCAACAGGACTCTTTATTGGCAGGACATGGTCGGCGCGTGAGGCTGGGTACGCTGGCGGCGGCGCGGACATGTCTCGTATCAGTGGGACGAACGGCCATCGCCGCTTGTTAGGTGGTATAAAGCGGCGCAGGAAATCCCGATAGGAGGCGTGGCTTTTGGTCATGAATCTCCAGTGACAGGGATGTTGTCCCACTCTCAACGCCCCACAGAACAGAAATAGCACCCATGACCTACTGTATTGGCATCCGCCTCAATGCCGGACTCGTGTTCCTCTCCGATTCCCGCACCAATGCCGGCATCGACCAGATCAGCACCTTTCGCAAAATGATCGTCTATGAAAAGCCGGACGATCGCTTCATGGTGTTGCTGTCGGCAGGCAATTTGAGCATCAGCCAGTCGGTGCGGGAGATTCTTCAGCTGGAGAAGATCGACCGCGGGTTTGATCAGCCGCCGCTGACGATCTGGAACGCGGAGAGCATGTTTGACGCGGCACGCGTGCTGGGTGCGGCCGTGCGCCGGGTGCACGAGCAGGATGGCCCGTCATTGCGGGCTTCCGGTATCGACTTCAACGCTTCCATGATTTTCGGCGGTCAGATCAAGGGCGAGGTGATGCGATTGTTCCTCGTGTACTCCGAGGGAAACTTTATCGAAGCCACGCGCGAGACCTGCTTCTTCCAGGCCGGCGAGAGCAAGTACGGTAAGCCGATACTCGACCGGGTGCTGACGCCCTATACCTCGCTCGACGAAGCCGCCAAGTGTGCCCTGGTTTCAATGGATTCGACGCTGCAATCGAACTTGAGCGTGGGCCTGCCACTGGATCTGCTGGTGTACCGTGAAGGCGAACTCCGCAGCGAGCAGATCGCCTGCATCGACGATCAGAACCCCTATTTCCAGATGATCCATCGTACCTGGGGACAGCGCCTGCGCGAGGTATTCGAAGGCATCACTGATCCGGCATGGTATGGCGGAATTGCGCAGTACCCTCTATGCACCCAGAGCGAGCGCTATGAGCCGATGCGCAAGATCACGCGGCCGGAGGATCGTATCGTTTGAACTGCGGTGCCAGGTGGCTTGCCTCGGGGCAGGTCAGCCAACGGTAAGCCGTTCCGCTCGACGTAGCCGGCTTCGCGCTAGGTTGACAGACGTACGCATTAGCGTACCATAAAATCCTTTTTGCAGGAGTGCGAAATGAACACGCTTACCGCTAGTGAAGCTCGCGCAAACCTATACCGGCTTATTGACCAAACAGTAGAGTCGCATCAGCCAATCATTATTTCCGGCAAGCGCAATAGTGCCGTTCTGATCTCGGCGGAAGATTGGAGCGCAATTCAAGAAACTCTGTACCTATTGGCGGTACCGGGCATGCGCGAGTCCATCAAAGCCGGGATGGCCGAGCCTCTCGCAAAAAGCTCGAAGGCGCTTAAGTGGTGAGTTGGGAAATTGTTTTTGCCAAGCAAGCAATGAAGGATGCGAAAAAGCTTGCTGCAAGTGGGCTTAAGCCAAAGGCCCAAGAAATGCTGGCGGTTCTCGCCAGTGACCCGTTTCAAAATCCACCACCTTTCGAAAAGTTGGTCGGTGATCTTGCCGGCGCGTACTCTCGTCGCATCAATATTCAGCACCGCATGGTCTACGAGGTTTTTACCAAAGAGAAAACGGTTCGCGTCTTGCGCATGTGGACCCACTATGAGTGAAACAAAGCCATCCCATCAATTCACAACTGCAGATGGTCGACGGACGGGCTATACCACCCCCCTTTCCCTGAGTCATGGTGTTACGCAGAGAGTTTGCCACCCAGGTTCCCAATTGGCGAGAAGAGTTCCGTCGCGGAAGCGGCCCCACGGTTTGCCCGAAGCCTGCCACCGCGCCACTCGCCATTGCTAGCCGGCCAGTGGTGCTGGAGTATCCATCCTCTCAAACGCCGCCATAAACTCCCCGCGCTTCGCCGTCGCCGCCTCCATTGAGCGCTCCTTCACCGGCCCGAAGCCGCGTATCGTTTCCGGCACGCGCGCCAGCGCCACGGCCGCGTCGCGATTGCTGGGGTCGAGACGTTCGAGGATGCGCCCGACCGTGGCTTCGTATTCGGAAATCAGCTCGCGCTCCTTTACCCGCTCGGGCATCCGGCCGAAGGGATTGAAGGCCGTGCCACGCAGAAACTTCAAGCCGGCCATCAGCTTCATTGCCGGCAACAGCCAGGGGCCGAAGCGGATCTTTTTCGGCTCGTCACCGGGCTTGACGCCCCGGTTCCAGGGCAGGGTGATGTAGAAATTGAGCCGGTATTCGCCGTCAAAACTGGCGGCCAGTTGATGGCCGAATGCGGGGCTGGCAAACAGCCGCGCCACTTCGTATTCATCCTTGCAGGCCAGCAGCTTGAAGTAATTGCGGGCGACGGCTTCGCTGAGCGCCGTACCGTCAGCGCCGACTTTCAACTCCCGCTGCCGCACCTGCGCAACGAGTTCAACATAGCGGCGCGCATAGGCTTCATCCTGATACCCGACAAGAAAGGCGCGGCGGCGTTCGATGATTTCGTCGAGGTTTTCTGAAATACGTTGCGCGGGATCGGCGGGTTCGTCGTCGGCGATCATGGCGTCGATGCCTTGCGGATCGAGTGCGGCGCGTCGCCCCCAGTGGAAGGTGCGGGTGTTGTCGTCAACCGCCGTGCCATTGAGTACGATGGCGCGCAGGATGGCTGCGGAAGACAGCGGTACCAGGCCGCGCTGGAAGGCGAAGCCGAGCATGAAAATGTTGGTCGCCATCGCGTGGCCCATCAATTTCGTCGCCAGGCGGCCGGCATCGAGGAAAGTGGCGGCCCCGGTGCCGACGGCATCCGCCACCGATTGTTCCATTGCCCCGTCGGGGAAGGGCTGGTCCGGATTGCGGATGAATTCTCCGGTGATGGTGCGCCCGGTATTGACCACCGCGTGGGTGCAGCCCGTGGCGGCCTTGGACAGGACTTCCTCGCTGACCGTGACAACGATGTCGCAGCCCAGCAGCAGTTTTGCCTCGCCGGCGGCGATGCGTGCCGAATGCAGCTGGCTCTGGCGGTTAGCCAGACGCACGTGTGACATTACCGCGCCGCCCTTTTGCGCCAGGCCGGTCATGTCGAGCACGGTGACGCCCTTGCCTTCGAGGTGGGCGGCCATGCCGAGCAGGGCACCGATGGTGACCACCCCGGTACCGCCGACGCCCGCAATCAGAATGCCATAGGGATCGGGCAGGGCAACGGTAGGCGGTTCGGGAAGGTCGGCGAAATCCGCGGCGTCGTTTTGCAATGCCCGCCCGCGCCTGACCTTGCCGCCATGCACCGTGACGATGCTGGGACAGAAACCGGTGAGGCAGGAGTAGTCCTTGTTGCAGGCGTGCTGGTCAATCATGCGTTTGCGGCCGAACTCGGTTTCCACCGGTACCACCGCAAGGCAGTTCGACTTGATGCCGCAATCGCCGCAACCCTCGCACACCGCCTGGTTGATAAAGATGCGCAGGTCGGGGTCGCCCAAGGCGCCGCGCTTGCGCCGGCGGCGCTTCTCGGCGGCGCAGGTCTGGTCGTAGATCAGGGCGGTGACGCCGGCGGTTTCGCGCAGTTCGCGCTGGGTAGCCTCAAGCGCATCACGATGGCGGATCTCGACGCCCGGCGCGAAGTCGGAAACCGTCTTGTATTTTTCCGGTTCGTCCGACATCACGATGATGCGTTTCACATCTTCGGCGGCGAGCTGGCGCGTCAGTTGCGGCACGGTGAGGGTGCCATCGATGGGCTGGCCGCCGGTCATGGCCACAGCATCGTTGAACAGCAGTTTGTAAGTGATGTTCACGCCAGCGGCGACGGCGGCGCGGATCGCCAGCAGTCCGCTGTGGAAATAGGTGCCGTCGCCCATGTTGGCAAATACGTGCTGCGTGCCGCTGTGGCCCGCCAGACCCAGCCAGGCGGCACCTTCGCCGCCCATGTGCGAGATGGTGATGGTGTTGCGACCCATCATCACCGCCATCAGGTGGCAGCCGACGCCGCCCAGTGCGCAACTGCCCTCGGGCACCTTGGTGGACTGGTTGTGCGGGCATCCGGGGCAGAAGTACGGCGTGCGCATCACGGCGATGCGCGGCCTGGACAGCGATTGCACCTTTGCATCGAGCCGGGCAATGCAGTCGCTGATGCGCGCCGAGCTGTGGAAGCGGCCGATGCGCGCGGCAATGGCGCGGGCGACGATGGTCGGCGTCAGCTCTGCGGTGGGCGGCAGCAGCCAACGATGCTCTGGCACCGGCCACTCGCCGGTTTCGTCGTACTTGCCGACGACGCGCGGCCGGACATCATCGCGCCAGTTGTAGAGCATTTCCTTGAGCTGGTATTCGATGATCTGGCGCTTCTCCTCGACCACCAGAATCTCTTCCAGGCCCTCGGCGAAATGCCGCACCGAGTCGGCTTCCAGCGGCCAGGGCATACCCACCTTGAACAGGCGCAGACCGATCTCTGCGGCGTAGCGCTCGTCGATGCACAAGTCATCGAGGGCCTGGCGCACGTCGACGTAGGCCTTGCCGCAGGCAATGATGCCCAGGCGCGGGCGCGGGCTGTCGAAGACGAGGTGATTGAGGCGGTTGGCGCGGGCGTAGGCGATGGCGGCATAGACCTTGTACTGCTGCAGGCGATGCTCCTGCGCCAGCTGCGGATCGGGCCAGCGCAGGTGCACGCCGTCGGGCGGAAGCTCAAAGTCGGTGGGGATGACAAATTCCATGCGCTCCGGGGCGATGTCCACGGTGGCCGAGCTTTCGGCGGTATCCGAGGTCAGCTTCATCGCCACCCAGCACCCCGAGTAGCGCGACATGGCCCAGCCGTGCAGGCCGTAGTCGAGGTATTCCTGCAGGTTGGATGGTGCCAGCACCGGGATGCCGCAGGCCGAAAAGATATGTTCGCTCTGGTGCGCCACGGCCGAGGAACGTGCGGACGGGTCATCGCCGGCGATCAGCAGGACGCCGCCGTGTTTGGACGTGCCGGCATGGTTGGCGTGGCGGAAGACATCGCCGCTGCGATCGACCCCGGGCCCTTTGCCATACCACATGGAAAAGATGCCGTCGAACCTGGGCTTCGGGAACAGGTGCAATTGCTGCGTGCCCCAGACCGCGGTGGCGGCGATGTCCTCATTCAGCCCGGGATGGAAGCTGATGTCGTATTGCTGCAGATACGGCTCTGCGGCATGCAGCGCGGTATCCAGGCCGCCCAGGGGCGATCCGCGATAGCCAGAGACATAGCCGGCGGTGTGCAGCCCGGCACGGCGGTCGAATTCGTGTTGCAGCATGGGCAGGCGCGCCAGGGCCTGCATGCCGGTGAGGAACACGCGGCCGTGCTGCAGCCGGTACTTGTCGTCAAGACTTACGTTGGCAATGCTCATCTGCTGCTCCTCCGTGCTGCTGCGCCCTGGGGGCGACTGCATCGCATGCGCGATCGTGGCTTTCAGCGGGGTGTGGAGGCGAGCGGCGTTCGGGAGCTGTGGGTGGTGGTGCACCACCAGGTGCGATGGCGGGTCGAGATGCGGTGCGAGAGCGTCATGCCGTCGCCTCGCTGGCACGTGAAGCGGCGCGTTCGCCGGCGCGGCGGCTGAAGCGTTCGGCCAGTTTCGGCGCGCGGCCGGGCGTGCTCCAGGGGCAGACGGCGATGCAGATGCCGCAGCCGAAGGTTTCGTTGAAGTAGGGGATGCAGCGGTCGAAATCCACCGCCCATTTGACGCTACCGCGCACCATCAGTTTTTCGCGGCTGATGGCGTCGGGCGGGCAGTCGTTGGCGCAGACCTGGCAGCCGCTGCAGAAGTCGTCGGCGCCGAAGCTGTCCGGCGCATCGGCAATCAGCGGCAGGTCGGTCTCGACGGCCGCCAGGCGGAAGCTCGACCCGTACTCGCGATTGATCAGCGAGCCGTGCTTGCCGAGTTCGCCGAAGCCGCAGGCGATGGCCGCCGGCAGGAGATTGAGCGAACCGACCCAGGGGCCGGCATGCGGCTTGGCCTGGTAGCCCTGGCTGCGGATCCAGTGCGCGAGCCAATTCACGACGCGGGCGCCGCGGTTGTACTGGTCGCAGACCTCGAGCTGGCCTTCCGGGTCGTCGGCGCTGGAGGGTACCCGCGAGAGGCGGGCGTGGTCCATGACGTTGCCGACCATGATCAGGTTGGGCAGCCCACTTTCGAAACCCTCGTAAACCCATTCCGGACGGATTGCGGTGACGCCGACCAGTTCGGCCTCGCTGCCGGCGCCGGGATAGCCGGCCGGCCGCGCGCCGGGGTGATTGAGGACGAAGTCCTTGACCTCGCGGGTCCAGGAGTCGGCGCTGGCCGCACGGCGTTTTGGCGCCGGCTCCGGCAGCTTGCCGGGCCCACGGTCGGCATAGGCGTATACATCGTTGTAGGCCTGGACGCTGGAGAAGCGCTGCTTGACGGCATCGAGCAGCCGGCCGAAGGGGTGCCCGTCGGTTTTGCGCAGCCAGAAGATCTGGCGTGGCCGGCGCGGTTCGGTTTCACCCCAGCCGTTGAAATTGCATCCGGAGATTTCAGGCAACAGCGCCGCATACTCCGGCGACGGAGTCCACGGCGGCTGGTTCTTCCTGCTCATGATTCGGACGGCGATGGTAGAGGCGGCAGTGGCGCCGCCCCGTATGGCTTAGTCCCTGACCAGCGCAAACTTACCGTCCTTGACGGTAATCAGAACGCTTCCACGAGAGTCGTAGCCGGAATGGTCCTGGGCGGTCATGGTGACAATCCCCTGCGACATGGTTATGTTCTTGGTAGCTTCGATAGCGTCGCGCAGCCCGCTACGGAATTCTTGCGTGCCGGGCTTGCCTTTTTTTGCGGCCTCGGGGATTGCGCGCGACAGCAGCAGGCCGGCGTCGTAGATGCCGGCACCGTACACTGGTGGGCGCGAGCCAAACTGCTTTTCGTAGGGGCCGACGTATTCCATGGCTACCTTCTTCACCGGGTCGGCGTCGCTCATTTCGTCGATCACCAGCAAGGCCGGGCCTACCATCAGCGCGCCTTCGACCTTCTTGCCGCCGATCTGCAGGAAGGCGCTGGTTGCCGAACCGTGGGTATGGAACACCATGCCCTTATAGCCGGCGTCGGTCAGTTGGGTGTGGGGCAGCGCAGCGCCGGCAGCGACACCTGCAATCAGCACGGCCTCGGGTTTGGTAGAGATCAGCTTGGCAACCTGGCCGGTAACGCTGGTGTCTTGGCGGCTGTAGCGTTCGTTGGCAACTATCTTGATGCCGGCCTTTTCAGCCATGGGAATGAAAGCCTTGTACCAGCTTTCGCCGTATGGATCGTTGTAGCCGATGAACCCCAGCGTCTTTACGCCACGTTTAGTCATTGCCGCGAGCAGGCCGGCACCGATCACATCGTCGTTGGGGTGGGTCTTGAACACCCAGCGCTTCCTGTCATCCATCGGCAGCACCACGGCCGGAGATCCGACCGGGGCCAGCATAGGCGTCTGCGCCTCCGCCATGAAGCCCAGCACGCCCATGGCGTTGGGCGAACCCGAGGGGCCGATCAGGGCGTCGATCTTGAATTCGGAGAGCAGCTTCTTGGTCTGCTGAACGCTTTGCGTGGAGTCACTGGCATCATCGACTACGATGTATTCAATGTCGAGGTTGCCGGCCTTCTTCGGCAGCAGTGTCACGGAATTCTTCTGCGGAATGCCGACAAATGCTGTCCCCCCCGTCGATGAGGTGATGACGCCGATCTTGACCTGGGCGTGGACGGGCAAGCTTGCAGCGAGGGCGATGCCGGCCAGGGTGAATAGGGTTCGGGTTGCTTTCATGTTGTCTCCTCCTTGATGGATGTGTGCTTGCGTGGTTGTTGGTTTTGCGCTATCCGGCAATGATGCCCAATTCCCTGAGCCGTGTGCAGTCGACTGCGGAAAATCCTGCTTCGCCCAGTACCGTCTGGGTGTGCTCGCCGTACTTGGCGGGGAAGCCCAGTTCCTTGCTTGCCCCGGGCAGGTCGACCGCCATCGGTTGCATGCGCACCTCGCGGCCGTCGGGGGTGCGGGTGCGGGTCAGGCTGCGGGCGACGGCTTCCATGTCGCGCACCGCGGGGATGTCGTTGATCGCCGCATGCGGGATTGTCGCCTTGCGGAACTCGGCAGCAATGTCGGCGGTGGCGATGCGGCGGGTCACCGCCGCCATGTCGCGATGGATGGCCTCGCGCTCTTTCACCCGTCCCTCGTTGGTGGCGCGTACGGCGTTGGCGACGGGGGCGAACCAGGGAATCTCGGTCAGGCGCCGCCACTGCACGTCGCTGCCGATGGCCATGTAGATGAATCCGTCTGCGGTCGGGTAGACGTTGGTCGGGATGAACTTGCGGTGCTCGTTGCCGCAGCGTGTGATCTCCGACGAATCGCAATTGAAGTCGAGCAGGGGCAGGGTGGTGATCAGCCAGGAGGCCGCCGCCTGCAGCATCGAGACATCGATGCGGCTGCCCTTGCCGGTCTCGGCGCGCTCCAGCAGCGCCATCATGACGCCGGCGTAAACCTCGTCGCCGGCCTTGAGGTCGATCAGCGGCACGCCGGACAAGGTCGGCGGGCCGTCGGCCGGGCCGGTGAGTTCCATGTAGCCGGCCATGGCCTGGATCACCGGGTCGTAGCCGGGAGCGTCGGGGTATTCCGGGCCCATGGCAGAGATCCCGGCCCAGATCAGGTCGGGCTTCACCGCGGCGAGGCTTTCGTAGTCGATGCCGAGTTGCTTGTAGCGCTTGGGCACGGTGTTGCAGCAGAAGACGTCGACGTCGAGATCGACGATCAGTCGGCGCAGGATCTCCTGGCCTTGCGGATCCTTGAGATTGAGCGCGATGGCTTCCTTGCCGACGTTGGGCGCGATGAAATAGCTGCGCCGGTCGTCGTCGGCGACGCGGCCGCCGATATAGCGGTTCGGATCGCCCGGCAGGCCGTCGCCGGTGGGCGTCGATTCGATGCGGATCACGCGCCAGCCGAGCTGGGCGAAGCGCAAGGTCGCGTAAGGCAGGCTCAATGCCTGCTCCATTGACAGTATCGTGCGGCGCTTCACGCTATTCGGCTTTCCAAGGTTTCCAATACCGTTTCGGTGTCTGGCCGTGCAGGGCGCGGTAGACCTTTTCCGGGGTGAAGGGCAGTTCGAACAGGCGCACGCCGGTGGCATTGGCAATGGCGTTGGCGGCCGCGGCCGCCATGCAGATGGCCGGCGCTTCGCCGACGCCTTTGGCGCCTTGCGGGCCTTCGCCGTCCATCGATTCGATGAAGGCGATGTCCATCTCGGGAATTTCCGGCGCGGTGACCAGCTTGTAGTCGCGGAAGTTGGGGTTCTTCATCTTGCCGTCTTCGATCTTCAGGTCCTCGGTGAAGGCGTAGCCCTGGCCCATGACGATGCCGCCCTCGATCTGCCCCTCGATTCCGAGCCGGTTGAGCACGCGGCCGACGTCGTGGGCACCGGTGACCTTGAGCAGCTTGATGAAGCCGGTGTCGGTGTCGACTTCGACCTCGACCACCTGGTTGCCCCAGGCATAGGCGGCGGAGACGTCGCCCTTGAAGCCCTTGTCCTGGTGCACGCTGGGCGGCTCGTAATAGAAGGTGGTCATCACCAGTTCGGCCTTGTCCTGGAAGTGCAGGTTGCGCAGCAGTTTGGAAAGTTCCACCAGGGCCTCGCCGCTGTCGGCGCGGATCACGAAGCCACCGCGCAGATCGAGCTCGGCTTCCGTGCAGTCGAACTTCTTTGCCGCTACGGCGAGAATCTTTGATTTGGCCTTCTTCGCCGCGCCGATGGCGGAGTTGCCGGCGATGAAGGTGGTGCGACTGGCGTGCACGCCGACGTCCCAGGGCGTGATCGCGGTGTCGTTGTTCACGACCGTGATGGCGGAAATCGGCAGGCCGAGCTCCTCGCAGACCAGTTGCGAGAGCACGGTCTCGGAGCCCTGGCCGATTTCCGAGGCGCCGGTGATCAGGGTCACGTTGGCGAAGTCATCCATCTTGAGGATGGTGCCGCAGCCGTCAGAGGGGTAGATCTTGGCGCCGCCGCCGACGTGCAGCATCGAGGCCATGCCGATGCCGCGCTTGATGTTGCCGGGCTTCTTCTGGTTGGCGTGGTTTTCGGCGAACTTGCGCGAAAAATCGCTGCGGCCGGCGGCCGTGGTG
>CAJBYR010000054.1 GCA_903959855.1 uncultured beta proteobacterium | reverse complement strand
TGACATTGCTTCTCAGCTCTTCAACGACAGGCATCAGGCGTGGTTCCAAAAGTTATTCGGCCCATCTGTCGACGCTGGAATACTTGAACGCAGGGACTTGGTGGGCTATCGCCGACACATGGTCTTTCTGCGCGGATCGCTACATGCTCCGCCGCACTTCGACTATGTGCGGGATGGAATGGAAGCATTACGCGAATGTTTGACCGAGGAGACCGACGCTTTTGTGCGTGCCGTATTGGGTCACTGGCTGTTCGGGTTTATCCATCCCTACATGGATGGGAATGGGCGGATGGCTCGATTTACAATGAACCTGATGCTGGCCTCGGGAGGGTATCCTTGGACTGTGATTCGAGTCGAGAATCGTGCGACCTATATGGCTGCTCTTGAAAAAGCCAGTGTCGTTGACGATCTAACTACGTTCTCAAAATTTGTTGCTGACTCCGTGCGGAGAAGCCTGTAAACACCTGACAAAGCCGTACACCATCATTCAATATGCATACGAGAAAAATCGGAGCTCAGATTCGTCAAAAAGTGATTTGTTTAGCATCGTCTGGCAAATACTGGAACTGATATTCATCCTCCTGGATGACGCCCGGAGAAAGCGTCAAACTGCATCTGTCTGCCGTTGAGTACCTGCAGAGTCAGTTGGCAACACCGTTTGCCGGCAAGACAGTGGTCGTCACCCATCATCTGCCATCGATGCAGTCAGTGTCCGAGCAGTACAAGCAAGAACTGACATCGTGTGCGTTTGCCAGCAACCTCGATTCTCTGGTGGAGCAGGCTGACTATTGGGTTCATGGTCATACCCACGATTCGTTTGATTACATGCTCGGGAAGTGCAGGGTACTGTGCAATCCTCGTGGCTATCCGATCAATCGAATTACTGGCGAGTATGAGAACCCGAAATTCGACTCCCAACTCATCGTTGAGGTTCCGTAGGCAATAAGGAGGCATCTTTCTTCATGCATTAATGTTAATCATTATTTACATATGGTCACCTGATGTCTATAATGATTTCACCATGCCTAGCAAAGCTCCCCTCGCATTTCCTTCTGAAGCCAAATTGCTGGTCGAGTTAGGTGAACGGCTGCGGCTTGCCAGACTACGGCGCAGATTGACTGCAGTGATTGTGGCTGAACGTGCCAACATTTCCCGGCCGACGCTGGCTAAGGCAGAGCGCGGTGACCCCTCGGTGACCCTCGGTACCTATCTGCGCATCCTTGCCATATACGGACTGGAAAGCGATCTTTCCATCGTGGCGGGGGACGATGTGCTGGGACGCCGTCTTCAAGATCTGGCTTTGCCCGCCCCGAGAAAGAAGCGGAAATGAATGAGTCATTGGAAGTCTGGCTGGATTGCGACCTGTGCCCGATGCAGCGATTGGGCACGCTGACCCATGATCGAGGCCAGGTCCGCTTCCGCTACGACAAAACCTGGTTGATGCAACAGGACATCGCTTTTGCCATCGATCCGCAACTGACGCTCGACGCCGGGCCGTTCTTTCCCAAGCCCGAGGCCGGTAACTTTAGCGTCTTTCTCGACTCGTCCCCGGATCGTTGGGGACAAACGCTCATGCGGCGTCGGGAGGCCCTGCAAGCCAAGGATGAGCAACGAACCGCCCGGATGTTCTATTCGTGGGACTTTTTGCTTGGAGTACAAGACATTACCCGGCAGGGGGCATTACGCTTTCGTTTATCGGACAGCGAGACCTTTCTTGCCAATGAAGCACTAGCAGCCCCGCCGGTAACGAGTCTGGCTGAACTGGCGGCCATCGCCAAAGAGCTGACGCGCAAGCATATCGACAACCTGGATCAACTTAGGCGCTGGCTTGCCGTGCTGGTCGCTCCCGGTGCCTCGCTAGGCGGGGCAAGACCGAAAGCCAATTTTTGTGACAAGAGCGGGGCCTTGTGGATTGCCAAGTTTCCTGCCGCCGATGATTATCGAGATATCGGGGCGTGGGAGGGTGTCACTTGGTGGCTGGCAAGGCAGGCCAGAATCGATATGCCACCGGCCAAGGTTGAACGATTGGGGCAGGGGGGGCACCACACTTTTTGTGTGCAGCGTTTTGACCGCACCAATGTCCCGGAGGAAGTGCTGGGGCGACGACGCTTTTACGCTTCAGCCATGACCTTATTGGGAAAGGATGTCAGCGAAGGAACCAGTTATCTCGAACTGGCGGAGTTTCTCGCTCGGCGTGGCGACCCCGATCACATTCAGGAGGATCTGGAGCAGCTATTTCGACGGGTGGCTTTCAACGTCGCGATCGGTAACCGTGATGATCACTTGCGGAATCATGGCTTCATTCTAGGCAAGCATGGCTGGCGATTGTCCCCGGCATTCGATGTCAATCCGAGCATCGACAAGGCAAACCACGTGTTGAATATCGATGATGTCGATAATCGCCCCTCACTTCAGACCGTCTTGGCGACGTCAGCCTTTTATCGACTGACGCCCAAACAGGCTAAGGAAGTCATCGACGACGTTGTCAATGTGGTGGGGAATTGGAAAACTGTCGCTCGGCGAGCAAAGATTGCTGCCGCCGATATCGAACTATCGGCAAGTGCCTTTGCTGCTCTAGCATATTAGGGGGTGAGGCCAAAGGGCAAGGGCATCAGAGATGCGCTACTGGCCAAGGTATTGAAGTGAATTTTCCAAAATCCCGATACCATGATTGCTTCAAAACCGAATTTCAGCAGTCGGTTGCTGATAAGCGAAGAAATGCTGCTGTTGTTTGGCAGCTACAGGCAGTGACGGGCAACGACAAGCAAGCCTCTCAACATGGTACTAATCATGGCATTTCCGAATGGCGCAAAAAATTCAATACAAAACAAGCCGCTGGGAGTCCAAAGCCTCTCGATATCCTTCAATGCCATCATTTTTGTGGTTGTAAAACCGGCAATAACCGTATACTGTACGGACATTGCAAGGAGTGACATCATGGGCGCCACAGTCAAAGAAGAACGCATCGAAATCCGTCTCGCATCCGCCGAGAAGGAGCGCATTCGCCAAGCTGCCATCCTGTTGCACCAAAACGTCAGCGAATTTGTCCTAAGGGCAGTACGCACCGTTGCCGACGAAACCTTGGCCTCACAGACGCGTTTCGTCCTGCCCGAAGACCAGATGAACGCCTTCTACACTGCCCTCGATCAACCCGCCAAATCGATTCCGCGTCTCAGGGAATTACTCAAGAAACCGAGCGTCTTCGAGGTTAAATGAAATTACCGCTACGGGGTCCCGAACGCCTCACCGGGACCCATGACGTTTCCGGCTTCGACTGCGGCAACGAAGCACTGAACCGCTTCCTTCATCGCCATGCGCTGCAGAACCAGCGCAACCAGAGTGCCCGGACTTACGTAGCCCTGCGTGGCGAAACCCGAGTCATTGGTTATTACTCGTTGGCAGCTGCTTCGGCGGAATATGAAACCGTGCCGGCGCGAATCGCCAAAGGACTGGCCCAACACCCGATCCCACTGACACTACTTGCGAGGCTGGCCGTGGACCAGGAGGAGCAGGGAAGTGGTACTGGAGCAGGACTACTCAAGGATGCGCTGAAGCGGTTTCTGCAAGCCCAATCGATCATCGCTGCAAGAGCCCTGGTTGTCCATGCCAAGGATGACCAGGCCGTTGTGTTCTATCAGCACTTTGGATTTGCATCGTCGCCGCTAGATCCGTATCACCTGTACCTGATGACCAAGGACATCCATGAGTGCCTGCCATAGTCACAGCAGACAGTGAAGGATGCGCATATAATGCGCATCAGGAGGTGTGCGATGACAGCGATGTACAACACGGAAGCACGCAAGCGCCCAGTCAATCTGACCTTGAACGAGGACTTGGTTGTTCAGGCGCGGGGACTGACGGACAACCTCTCCGGCGTTGTCGAAAAGCTCTTGGCAGGCTTCGTAGAACGCCAGCAACAGGAAGCCCGGGAAAAGGCCAAAGTCGTTGAAGCCACGGTGGCGTCTTGGAATAATTTCAATGCCAAGCACGGATCGTTTGCCGACGAGCATTCCACACTCTGAACAACCGATGGCCCAGTTCGACGTTCATCGCAATACCGGGAGGCATCGGGACGACATCCCCTTCGTCGTCCTGGTTCAGTCCTCACTGTACGATGGCTACCGGCGACGGGTTGTCATTCCTCTGGTACGCAAATCGGTGATCGGTAAGATTGCCAATCCGCGCTTTAACCCGAGCTACAAGATCGACGGGATAGCGGTAGTCCTGCACCCGCTGGAAATTGTCTCGGTAGCCAACGAGCAACTGGGGGAGTTTATTCAATCCTTGGAGACGGAAGGGCAGGGCATCATGGACGCGCTGGATGAGATGCTGACCCGGGCATGGAAGTAAGTTTTCCTGAATCCCGATACCATGATTGCCTCAAAACTGAATTTCAGCAGTTTTTTGGTGATCAGCAGCGAAATGCTGCTGTTGTTTGGCAACTACAGGCAACTACAGGCAATGACAGGCAATGACAGGCAACGACGAGCAGGTCTCTGAAAATGGTACTTTTCATGGTATTTCCGAACATGGTCAGGATAAATGCCAAGCAAATCATTCCACTGGAAGGCTCGTTAACTATAGAGTGGGAGTAGGGTGCGCCAGGCGCTATGACTAAAAGCTAATAAAAACAATTTGTTGCGTGTGCTATTGATGATGTTAATAGCTTTGTCAACGATGCTCGGAACCATGTCCCGATCAGTCGCGGATAATTAGATAACGTCGTATTGCACGATAACTCGTCTCGTGTTATCGTGTGCAAGTTATGTTATATTTCGCCACCGCAGAGCATCCCGCAGACATCGCCATTCGCGCGTACCTGCACGAAACGCTGGGACTCGCTCCCAAGGCTCGGGCGTGGCCCGGCGCTGGCAAATTGCCGTATTTCCTGCTGGACGCCTTCGACGTCCGCGAGCTGAAGCTGCTGGATCGGCTGGTTCTCCTCGCGATCGAAAGGCGGGCCGCAAAACCGGGTCTGGCCAATGTTCGCGACCAGATCGCCAAGCTGCGCGAGCTCGCCGGCGTTCCGGTGGTCTATGTGACCAACGCCCTCGCGTCCTATGAGCGAAAACGACTCATCGAGCAAAAGGTGCCGTTCCTGGTGCCGGGCAATCAGCTCTACCTGCCGGACTTAGGGATCGACCTGCGCGAGTACTTTCGAACGCCGCTCGTTGCGCAGGAAACGGCACTCAGTCCGGCGACGCAGGCGATCCTGATTGCCATTCTGCTGCGACCGTGGCATGCCGACTGGCAGCCCGCCAACGTGGTTGCCGACCTGGGGTACACCGCGATGACGCTGTCCCGGGCGGTGAAGGAGATCACGGCCGCCGACATCGCGACGTTGCGCACTGAGGGTAGGGCGCGGTGGCTACATACGGAACGCACTGCTCCGGAAACCTGGAACCGGGCAAAGCCCTTGATGCGTAGTCCGGTAAAACGCCGCTTCTGGGCAAAGCCAATTCCCAAGTGGAAGCCGCCCCTCGTCCGGCTGGCCGGCCTGAGCTCGCTGGCGAGATATTCGATGCTTGCCGAGCCGCAGTGGCCGATTTATGCGATCAGTCCGGCGCAGTGGAAGACGGCGCTGCAGGCCGGCCTTGAGATACTGCCCGAGCCTTTGCCAGGTGCGTGGGAATGGGAACTCTGGCACTACAGCCCCGCGCTCGTACCGAGCAGCGAGACAGTCGATCCGCTCTCCTTGACGATCAGCCTGCAGGCAAACCCCGACGAGCGCGTTCAGCTCGCCCTCGATGAACTAAAGGGGCGCTTCCCGTGGTGAAGGGACTCGACATTTTCCGGACACACTTTGCTGGCCACGCCGATCAGTACGTGCTCATCGGCGGCACGGCCGCGACGCTCGCGATGGAAGGGGCGGGTCTCGAGTTTCGCGCCACGAAGGACCTGGACATCGTCCTGCACATCGAAGCGCTCCGGCCGGAATTCGGTGCGGTGTTCTGGAGCTTCGTGGAAGCGGGCGGCTACGAGGTGCGACAGGCGAGTGTCTCCGGGAAGCCCGTCTTCTACCGGTTCCAGAAGCCGGTCGATCCACGCTTCCCGGCCATGCTCGAGTTATTCTGTCGCGCACCCGACGGAATCAAGCTTGCCGAAGGCAGTCACCTCACGCCCATTCCGATCGACGAGGCCGTCGCGAGCCTGTCCGCGATCCTGCTCGATGAGGCGTATTACATGTTCGTCCTCGCCGGCCGCCGGGAAGCGGATGGGTTGTCCTGGGTCGGCGAGGACAGGCTCATCCCCCTCAAGGCCAGCGCATGGCTGGATCTGGGAGAACGCCAGGCCAGGGGCGAGCCCGTGGACAGCAAGAACATCCGCAAACATGCGAACGACGTACTGCGGCTGTCGCAACTTCTCGCGCCCGAGCTTCGAATCGCCGTCGCCCCACGCATCGCGAACGATCTGAATCGTTTCCTCGATGGTATCAAGGCGGATCGCTCGATCGATCCGAGATCCATTGGTATCAACAGCAACGTTTCGGAGATCGGCGAACGTATCGCCTTGGCTTACGATTTGACTCGGCGCCAGTAGGCATGACGGTTTCGTGCACCTTCCCCGCCGCGCCCGCGTTGTTGATGGTGTGGTGCCTGTCGTTCATCCGTTGGCGTATGTTCATCCATCGGCCGCGCTTATCAGCGATGTCATCGTCGGTGCCAATTGCTATGTCGGTCCTTGCGCTTCGCTGCGGGGAGATTTTGGCAGGCTGATTCTTGAGGAGGGAGCAAATCTTCAAGACACCTGTGTGATGCACGGGTTTCCGGGAACCGACACCGTAGTGGAGAGCAATGGACATATCGGTCATGGTGCGGTTTTGCACGGATGCAGGATCGGCCGCAATGCGCTCATCGGCATGAACTCCGTCGTAATGGACAATGCGGTCATCGGTGAATCAGCATTCGTGGCCGCATCTTCGTTTGTTCGAGCAGGTATGGAGGTGCCGGCCGGATCCTTGGCGGCGGGCATTCCCGGTCGCGTAATACGCCTGCTGACAGACGAAGAACTGGCCTGGAAGAAGAGGGGTACTGCAGCGTATCAAGAGCTTACTAAACGTTGCCTGATAAGCATGGTCGAGACCGATCCCCTGGTGGAGGTCGAGCCGAACCGACCCCGGGTCAACATGACGCATAACGTGCCGCTGGACATACTCAAGCAAATGTCGGGTGAAAAGCTCCCGGACTCTATGTGAGTGAATGAGGTACGAAAAACGGATCGTTGCTGGTGATTCCCTGCCGGTCCCGGTTGCGGGAGCTGGTTGGTGCAGGATTGTCCGGGTGGTTCGAGGGTAATATCGCCATCCAGCACCTGTTCCGGGAACGCCGAATGCCAGATCGCCGTACCACCACCGCCGACTTCTGCGTCACGCCTTGCGGGCCTTGGCTCCGACATGGCTGAACTGCTTTCACTGGGCATGCGCGAGTACCTCCTGCTGGCGGCTGGACTGGTGGCGCTCTATCTGGTTTTAATGGTGATTCGCCTGCGTCGCCAGGCGCCGCTGCCGACACCGGCGGCGGCCCCCGGCGCCAGCCCGCCACCCGTTCAGCCCCAGCGGACTGAGCCGGTGACCATGAACCTCGAGCTATCGGACAGCGATTTTGCCGGTCAGTTGGCGAAGTCCGCGGCGAATCTGGAGATTCAGCAGTTGCGGCGGGAGGTCACGCAGTTGCGTGCCGAATTGACTGAGCTGACTGACGAGGTGCGCCAACTCAAGGCAACACACAGTGTTTCCCCCATCTATTCCGAGGCCATGAGCCTTGCAGAACGTGGTGAACTACCTGCTGGAATCGCAGCGCGCTGCGGCATATCGATCGGCGAGGCGGAATTGGTCGCTGCGCTGGCGCGGCGCGAATTCGGAACGGCGGTTGCCAACGAGCTGGACGATCGCTACAAGTAGGCGGGAAAGCAGGACTGGAGTGGAATGAACGAGCAGCCTGATGACTATGCGGCATTGAAAAGACGCCTGCTCGGCCGCATTGCTTTTGCCGTGGTGGTTCTGGCCGGCTTGCTGGCGAGCCTTGCCGTTTTCGATCGCATGAATGCACCGGAGCCCGTCCCTGAAAAACGTACCGTGGCGGCAGTTCAGCCGGCGGAACCTGCGGTCAAGGCGGCCACCAAAGAGACGCCGTCACCGGATACGATCAAATCCGAGGTGACCAGACCGGAATCGGGTGCAGCGGATGCGAGCACCGGTTCCTCGATTCCCGAAGGTACTGCCACGCCTCAGGCGTCGACTCCGCTGGCGTCCCCGGTTGAAAAGCCCTTGACCAAGCCGGCGACCGGACGCCACGCCCTGATGCGCTCGCCGGAAGCTGCCGTGGCACCGCTTGCGCGTGAGCCGCAATCCGCCAGGGCAGCGCCTTCAGCCCCTCCGGCCACGGTAGCTGCGGAACCGGCGCCTCCGTCGCGTCCGCTGGCGCTTGCCGCCGCGAAGCCATTTGCCCTGCAATTGGGCGTTTTCAGTGACCTGGCGAATGCCGAAGAATTGCGGGCGAAGCTGGAGAAGGCCGGCATACGCGCCAGCATAGAGGCGCGGGTGCATGTCGGCCCCTTCGCCACGCGTGCCGAAGCGGATGCCGCGCGCGCAAAATTGCGCGAACTGGGTATTGCGGACGCGGTACTGTTCAGCATGAAGGGGCGCAAGACGCCTTGACCGAGCGCGTGCAGCGAACCTGCCGTCCCGTGCTCAGTTTGTCGGCGGCGGGTCCATCGCCAGGATGAGCTTGGCTTCCTCGTCACTTACGTTCAGGTGTCGCAGCAAGGCGTCCTGATTGACGCGTAGAAGGTCACGTATGGCCTTGAAGTCATCCGGCAGCGCAGGATCTTTCCAGCCCTTGGCGGCATGACGGGCCAGATCAACGGCCAGTTTTACGTTGCGGACCCGGGGATTTTCCGCCTGCCTGTCGTCGAGCAGCTGGACCACCAGCGCCGGCAGGCGCCAGGCCTCTGACAATGCCAGTTTCAGCGTGTTCAACGGGATTCCGTAAACCTCTTCCTGGATGTGTGCCGAACGCCGGTTCGGCTGACTCACTTGCAGATCGCGGAACTGCAGCGCCATTTTGGGTGCGTAGAGCCACATCATCATTTCGGCAACATCGTGCAAGAGTGTGGCCAGGGTGATCTCATCAACGTCCATGTCGCGGCGGAGAATCGCCCATTCCCGCGCCCAGTGGGCCGCCCGGCGTGCGCGCCCGATGGCCTTGAGCAGCCCGAGCAAGGCCTGGGGATATTCCGCAAGCCGGGTTTCGGCCACCGGCAGGTCGGTGAAGGTGCGAAAGAACGGCACGATGCCGATCATCATGATCGCCCGGTCTATGGTGGTGATGTCGGTCGTCTGGCGCTTGCGCCGATGTTCCTCGATATAGGCCAGCACCCGCAGCGACAGCAGCGGGTCATGAAGTATCACTCCGGCCAGCACCCGACCGTTGGTGTTTTCCTCGTTTGCCCGCAAGCGCTCGATTTCGGCGACCGAATGCCGCAGCACAGGCAGGTCTGATTGCGCAAAGACTGCCAGCCATGATTCAACATCAGGCAAGGGCCGTTCGTTAAACACGTGGTTCGGCGTTTCCTGTTTGTCCGGAACGCAAATTTAGCAGCTTCTGCGTTCCTCGCAATGTCAGGCCGCCGTATTGATCACGTTTCCGGTACTGGCAAGGGTCGGGTCGCCGGTGCTCTGCAGGTTCCGGATCATGCTTTTCAGCACCGTTTGCAGTTCCGGTTTGCTTCCGCTTTCGCTACCGGAGCCGGTGGCATCGACCAGGTCACGGAAGGCCGAATCGAGCCTGGCCAGTTCCTCGTTTCCCTGGGCGCTGCTCTGGTCACCATTGATGGCCTGGACCAGGCCTTCCAGGCGACTCACCAGTCCCCCGTAGGCGGCTGCGGCAGGCGTTGCGGGCGGCGGCGGGGCATCCGCTTGCGGGTTGGTCTGGGCAACGGATTGTGGCGGTGCAGAAACCCCGGAAGCAGAGTTTTGCGGATTGGTCGCCTGCACCAGGGAATGCATGAAGGCCTGCAGCGCCTGGGCCACTTTTTCGCTCTGGCCGGTTGACGGATCGTTGTCGGTAGCGGTCGCCTTTGCATCGTCGACGCCGGGCACGGCAACCGTCGGCGCTGCCGTCGATATGCCGGCCTCGTCGAGGCTCTGGGTCACCACCGTATTGACCGGCGGTGGCGGGCGCCGTGGCGGCGCCGGGCGGGTGGCCTCGGCTTTTTCGCGGGTTTTTTCAGCACGCGGGGGCGGTGCAGAAGTGGTCTCATTGCGAGCCGCTTTTGACACCACGTTGCCTATCGCGGTTTTGTCGATCACACTGATTTCCATGATATTTCACCTTTCCGAAACACAATTCAAGCATCTACGGTGAATCTTTACGGCAGCTTTAGCAGAAGCTTTAGCCCTTGCTGAAAAATATTTCGATGGCTGTCTCGCGGCGGCGGCAGAACGGCAAACAAAACCGTGGACGACAAAAACCGCCGGAACAACACAGTTGTTGTTCCAGACAGCGATCTAGCGCTTGCCAGGTGGAAACTCAGGCCTTTTGGCTAAGCAGCTTGCCTTGTTGCACCTCATCCATGTAACGGGCCAGTGCGAGGGACTGATCGGACGGGAACTGCATAATTACATCGCCCGTTTCCTTGTCCGTCACCTTCACCACTACCTGGCTGGTGCCCTCGTCAACGCTGAACTCGAGGGCGGAGTTCGAATTCTTCATCACCCGGTTCATATGCTGGACAGCCTGTTGGATCTGCCCGGAGCTTGAATTGGGAACTGCTTCCCGCCGTGCATCTACTGTTGCCGCGGTGGCTTGTTTTGCTAATTGAATGCCCGGACTGGCGGCTGTATCTGCTGGTGCAGCCCTGGGCTTGTCCTCGCGGGCGTGCGCCATCGCCTGAGTATCCAGGTTCAGACTGCCGACTTGTGGGATGCTCATGATCTATCCCCTTCGCACCTACTTGCGGGCTCAGGAACGGTGCCTTTCCTGAGCGTAAATTTCACTGTTTGCTGCCTATGCCGGCGAGATCGCTGGTTCCTGCTGGACCGACGCCGGGGTCGCAGAGTTTTCTGCGCCCCGGCTGGTCGAGAATTACCAGCTGTTCGCCGGCCGACTACCTCATTAGAACCGCAGCAGGGCCAGAACCTGGTTGGGGATCTGGTTGGCCTGGGCCAGCATGGCGTTGGCGGCCTGGTTCTTGATCGAGGCCTTGGTCATGTTGGTGGTTTCCACAGCGTAGTCGGTATCCATCACCGAGCTGTACTGGGCGGCAGCGTTGGACGCCTCCAAGCCCAGTCCAGCCGCAGCAGAGGCAAGCTTGGCCATGTCGGCGCCGTAGTTGCCGCGGGCGGTAACAATGTTACCGAGAGCGGTATTGATGTCGGCTATGGCGCCACTGGCAACGTTTGCGGCGGCGGCGGTGACGGAGGTGAAGGAGACGGTACCGCCCGATTCGATTACGTAGGCACTGTGGGCACCGCCGGCCAAACCCAACAGCCGGCCATTTTCCGCGGCGAGTGAGGTGTATTCCGCGCTGGCTGCCGTACCGCCGCTTTGTACGGCAATTTCGCGCATACGCTGCAGATTCTCATAGGCCTGGGCATGAAAGCCATCGCGGGTCTGCATATCGGCGAGGCCCTCGTTGGCCATGCGCTGGGCAATGAGGGCCCCGCGCATGGTCTTTTCGTAGGTGTTGGCCGAAGTCATCCCGGTGGGGTCGTCCCTGCCGGTGTTGATGCGCATACCCGAGGACAGGCGGGCCATGGCGATGCGAAGGTCGTTGGTAGACCTGTTTGCGGACTGCTGGCCAAACAGCGAGGTGACGTTGGTGTTAATTACTTGTCCCATGATTTTCTCCTTGACAGTTACGGAAATGATGGCCTACTTTGTGTTGCCACCCGCTTCGGTCTGCCCAGGTTTTGTCAGGGCCGATTGCCGGAGTTGAATCCCTTTACGGACCCCATGCGCAAAACTTTAGCCCTTTCTTTTCTCGCCGGTGGTCAGGGCATCGATCGGCCCCATCGATCTGTCCCGTAATTTCCGGACCAGGTTGATCCAGGGAGAATGGCTCCAGAAGACGACCTGTGAATAGTTAATGGACTTCAGTTTGATCGGTACTGCATTTTGGCCGGCATGCTGTTTGCTGTTTTGGGTCATCCGGGCAATGCCTTCATCGGCGCTAAAGAAATCCGGCCGGATTCCGTTAGTATCGGTACATAGGAGTCTACAGATATGGCAGCAATCACCGCCGGCGGCATAGGTTCAGGGCTCGATGTTAACGGCATCGTCGAAAAGCTCATGGAAATCGAGCGCAAGCCTCTGGCCACGTTTGACACCAAGCAGAACACCTACCAGACCAAGCTGAGTGCCTTCAGTATCGTAAAGGGCAATCTGGCCAGTCTGCAGACGGCGGCGACCAGCCTCGCCACCGCATCGACCTTTACCAGCAAGTCGGCGACGGTCTCCGACGCTACAGTGCTTTCAGCCTCGGCATCGACGGATGTAGCGGCAGGCAGCTACAGCATCAACGTTACCCAGTTGGCGAAATACCACACGGTGCGCAGCAATACCGACTATGCCGCGACGTCCGATACCTTCAATACTGGCACGCTGGGGATATCGGTCGGTGGCGGGGCGGCGGTCAACGTCACCATAGACGGCAGCAACAACACCCTGGCGGGCATTCGCCAGGCGATCAATGATGCCGTTGCTGGCGTGAACGCGACGATCGTTAACGACGGAACGACCAATCGATTGATCTTGACCTCGGCAACTAGCGGTTCGGCGGGCGCAATTAATGTGGTAGTGGCCGACGATGGCAGTGGCGGCAGCAATGCGCTCAGCCAACTGGATACCGTTAGCCTCGTCGATGTACAGACCGCGGATAATGCCCTTTTCACGATCAACGGCCTTGCGGTTTCGCGCTCTTCGAATACCGTGACCGATGTGGTCGACGGCTTGACCCTTAGCCTGACCAAGGGGACCCTAGCCTCTCCCGGCACGGCCACGGTAACCGTGGCGCGGAATACCGCGGTGGTGACGAGTGCGGTAGAGAGCTTCGTCAAGGCCTATAACACGGTGGTCGATCACCTGAAGTCGAGTTCCTCCTACAGTGCCACGACCAAGTCGGGCGGCCCGCTGTATGCAGAAGGCACAGCGCGATCGATCCGCGCCGACCTCGGGAGCCTTTCATTCTCCAACGTGAGCGGTATCTCGGGCGGTGTCGACAGTCTTTCGAGCATCGGTGTCACGGTTCAATTGAACGGGTCGCTGGCGATCGACAGCAGCAAGCTGAAGGCGGCTGTCGAGGACCCTGCCAAGGATTTGCAGTCGCTCTTCGGACAAACCACTGTGGGTAATGAGGGAATTGCCGTCCTATTCGGCAATGCACTTTCACCCTTTGTGGCCGGTGATGGCTTGATTGCCGGCCGTACCGACGGGCTTACCTCATCTGTAAGCTACATCAACACGCAGCGCATCGAGCTTGAGTCGCGCCTGTCAAAGATAGAGGCCCGCTATCGGCAGAAATATGCGGCGCTCGACGCGCTGGCTGCAAGCATGAACAGGACCCAGCAGTATCTGACGACCCAGTTGTCCAGCTTGTCGAGCAACAATTAACAGGAGCACGCCATGAGCTTTGCCACCCATAACTCTGCACGGGCTTACGCCCAGGTCGATGAAGATACCGGCGTCCTTGCGGCCAATCCTCACCAGCTCATCGTAATGCTCTTCGACGGCGCATTGCTGGCGATTGCCAAGGCTGATACCGCCTTGAAGCAGGGCGATCTGATGGAAAAGGGGCGCTCGATCGGCAGCGCAATCTCCATCGTCAGCATGGGGCTCAAGTCCAGCCTGGACTTTTCAAGTGGCGACGAAATTGCTCCGCGTCTGGCCGGCCTTTACGACTACATGGTGCGACGCCTGATCCATGCCAATCTGAAAAACGATGCTGCGGCCCTGCGCGAAGTCAGCGGCCTGCTCTCGGAGATTCGCGGCGCCTGGGCAGAAATAGGCGATGATCCTGTCGTAGTTTCGATGAACAAGGCAGCGGCCTGAGTCTTACCATGCTGTGGATGCCAGCCCAGCTTGATCGCTATGAAGAGATTTCCGCGCTTTCCGCACGCATGGTCGACGCTGCCCGTCGCCGCGACTGGGATGGCCTGGTGGAGCTGGAGCGCCATGTCGCCGCCTTGCGCGACGGCTTGATTCCCGGTGCGGCCCCCTTGGTCGGGCCCGCGGAGACTGCGCGCATGCGGGGCCTGATACAGCAGATTCTCGATGACGATGCCGAAGTGCGACGTCATACCGAGCCGTGGATGGAGCAGGTGCGTCAACTCCTGTCCGGACACATCAACAACTGGCGGGTGTCAGGCAGCGACAATGCGGTGGCAGGCGCCAACAAAAGCGGTGCCGGCCCGTAACGCGGGCTGCTGTAGTTGTCGCCGTCGGCGGCCTCGCGGCATGCTGCAGCCCTGACGCGGTGACATTGTCATGGTGATGATCCCCACCGATGTCGGCATCCAGGTCCGCAATCAGACCGAGCCGGGAACCCATCCCATACGGGCGATCGGAGATATTCCGTCCGGTTTGCCCGAGATGCGGCCGGGGCAGGTGTTCAGTGCCCGCATCCAGGAAGTTCTTCCCGAGAACAGCTACAAGGCGGTAGTCGCCGGGCGACTGCTGACACTATCGCTGCCCGAGGGCGCGAAAGCCGGCGATACGCTGGAACTCGTGGTCGTCGGGCGTACCCCGCGCGCAATCGTTGCCCAGCGCAGCGATGGTGCCGGCGGTGCCATGGCGCCGTTCAACAATGCCACCCTTTCGCGCGCCGGACAGCTCATTGCATCGCTGCTCGGGGCCGAAGGCGAGGCGCCGCCGCCGGCAAGCTTCTCGCGCGGGGGGCCGGTGCTGGCGAGGGTGCCGGCGAATGCGGCGGAGATTGCGCGCGAACTTCCGCCCGGGCTCTCCCGTGCCCTTGCTGGCAGCGGCATGTTCTATGAATCCCACCAGGTGCAGTGGGCGCTGGGGCAGCGTCCGCTGACCAGCCTTCTGGCCGAGCCGCAAGGGCGCTATTCCGAGCCGGCGCTGCTGCGTGCCGCGGCCGAAGGCGGCGAAGAGTCGGCGCTGGCGGTGCGGCGGGAAAGCTCCGCTGCACCGTCGGCAAGGGATCTGCAGCAGGCCATGGCCGGGCGCGAACAGCTTCCGGCCGGTCTGACCGACAATGATGCGGCGGCTTCGGGGCCGGCACGGGCCGTAACGATACCCGACGAGTTGCGTCCCCTGGTTCAGCAGCAACTGGAAGCCGGCGCAAGCAATCGGCTGGTGTGGCAGGGCGAAGTCTGGCCGGACCAGACCATGGAATGGGAAATCCACCGCGATGGATCGGGCGACGCGGAGATCCCCGACGCCACAGACGTCTGGCAGACCCGACTGCGCTTGAGCCTGCCGCGCCTTGGAGAAATCGATGTGCGGCTGCAGTTCAGCGGCGGGAGCGTAAACGTCATGCTGGAAGCGCCTGTCGCGGCGAGCGGCAGCAAGCTCCAGGCGGCGCTCCCGGCCCTGCAGCAGTCATTTTCTGCCGCCGGCCTGACCCTCGCCGGTGCCCAGGTGAAACGTGAAGGCGTCTGACGACGACGCGCGGCGCAGTCTGGCCGTGGCGCTCAAATACGCCGGGGGCGACTCCGCACCGACGGTTGTGGCCAAGGGCCGTGGTCTGATCGCCGAAGAGATCATCGCGCGCGCCAAAGAACACGGCGTCTACGTGCATGAGTCGCCGGCCCTGGTGGCCTTGCTCGCGCAGGTGGATATCGACCAGTTCATTCCTCCGCAACTCTACGTTGCGGTTGCAGAGCTGCTGGCCTGGCTCTATCGCGTCGAGCGCGGTGAGCCACCGGTATTCATCGCCTTGGCCGAGGAAAACAATCCGAGCTAGAATTGGCGCGCTTTCGCGCTTGCGGCACTGATCCTCTGCCTGGCGCAGGGCCGCCGGTGGCGGTTAACACGTTCTATTGAAATGACAAACCCAAACAACACGCCCGGTTCCGCTTCTCCTGCCACAACGCGTAAGCTTGCGGACTTTCTGCCCGGTGAGAAATACAGCCAGTACCTGCTTACCGGCAAGAACGAGATGTTTGCCGTCTGCCGGGGCTTGGCCGAGCACGTTTCGCTGATCAGCATGATCTTCAATGGTGGCCAGGACATGGTCCTGACCACCCTGATCAGTTGGGGTGAAAACGGTTTGTTGCTCGATTTTGGCGCCAGCGAGGAAATGAACCAGGCGGCGCTGAAGGCGGACAAGCTGTTTTGCGCCGCGCAACTCGACAAGGTCGAAATCCAGTTCATCCTGCGCGGGGTCAAACGCGTGGTGGTCGATGGGCGGCCGACCTTCCATGCGCAGCTTCCGGAAAGCATCCTGCGCCTGCAGCGGCGGGAATATTTCCGGCTGCTGACCCCGATCGTCACCCCCTTGCGCTGCAAGATACATTGCAGTGATGCAGAGGGCGCCCCGATGACCCTCAGTGCGCAGGTTGTCGACATCAGTGTCGGCGGTGTTTGCCTGGCCGGGTTGCCCGCCGATTTGCCGCTCGATACCGATACCCGGTTTGGCGACAGCAGCATCGATCTGCCCGAGGGCGGAGCCGTGGTTGCCGACTTGAAGCTGCGCTGGCTGGTCGACGTGGTGAGTCGCAGCGGTGTGCCCTCAAAGCGTGCCGGCCTGGAATTTTTGAAGCTTCCCCACGCCAAGTCCACCCTGATCCAGCGCTACATCACCAAGACCGAGCGCGAGCGCAAGGCTCGCGAATCCGGGTCAGCCTGAGTCCCGTCGGCGAGCGTTAGCTGGTTGCGCCGCTGAATCTCACAGCGGGCGTTCCCGGGCACGGTTCGACGCTACCCGAATAGGTCGAGGTTTCGGCGCTTTTTCGCGGCCTCTCCATTGCCGCCGGCGGGAATAATCCTCGGCATGGGAGAGACCGTCCTTGGCTGAGGAAAGCGACCTCGAGAAAACCGAACCCGCATCGGCGCGCCGGCTTGAGCAGGCGCGCGAAGAGGGCAATGTTCCGCAATCTCGCGAACTGATGGCGTTCATGGTAATGGCCGCCGGTGCCGGTACGTTCTGGATATTCGGGGGCTGGATTGCGCAGCGCGCCGCCGATGTGGTGCGCCACGGATTGAGCTTCAGCCGCAGTGCCGCCTTCGATCCTGTCGTGATGCGCGAGGGGGCGATGGGCCTGACGCTGGATGCCTTCCTCGTTGCCGGCCCGATCTTCGTGGCGATCATCGCTGCCACCCTGGCGACTCCCGTGATGATGGGCGGCTGGGTACTTTCACCGAAGGCCATGCAGCTGGACCTCACGCGCATGGATCCGGTGAAGGGCATCGGGCGCATGTTTTCCTGGCAGAGCATTGCCGAGCTGGTCAAGGCCATCCTCAAGGCGCTGCTGATCGCCCTGGTTCTTTACTGGGTGGTCAGGCATGAGCAGGGCCGGCTGTTCGCGCTTATTTCCGCCCCGATCGAAGTCGGGCTCGCGTCTTTTTCGCAGGTCCTGTTCTTCAGCTTTGTTGCGCTGATCGCCGGTCTTGCGGTGATTGCCGCGATCGATGTGCCGTTTCAGCTGTATCAGTACCATGACCGCCTCAAGATGACGCGCGAAGAGCTGAAGCGGGAGTCGAGGGAGAGCGAGGGCGATCCCCAGCTCAAGGCGCGGATCCGCAGCCAGCAGCGCGAAATGGCGCGCGGCCGGATGATGTCGGAAGTGCCCAAGGCCGATGTCGTGGTGACCAACCCGACCCACTTTGCAGTGGCCCTCAAATACGACGGCGACAACATGGCGGCGCCGGTGGTGGTGGCGAAAGGCATGAACCTCATCGCTGACCGCATACGTGAACTTGCCGCCGAAAATCAGGTTCCCCTTCTCGAGGCGCCGCCTCTGGCGCGCGCCCTGTATCGCCATGCCGAAGTAGGCGACGTCATCCCCTCGGCGCTCTACTCTGCAGTGGCTGAGGTCATGGCCTGGGTGTACCAGATGAATGCCTACGCCAAGGGTCTGGAAGACCTGTTTGAACCGGTTGCGCCGCAGGATATTGCCGTTCCGCCGGGTCTTGATCCGGGAGTTCCGGCATGAATGACAGCCTGACCCTCCAGGATTTCCTGCAGCGCCTGAACCCGCGCCAGATGTTGGCGCCGCTGCTCATCGTCATGATCCTGTCGATGATGGTGCTGCCGCTGCCGGCCTTCGCCCTGGATGTGCTGCTGACGTTCAACATCGCGATCTCGATCATGGTGCTGCTGGTCGCGATGTATACCCGCAAGCCGCTCGATTTCGCCGTCTTTCCCACCGTGCTGCTGGTGACGACGCTGCTGCGACTCTCGCTCAACGTGGCATCGACGCGGGTCGTGCTGCTGCAAGGGCATACCGGTCCGGATGCGGCAGGGAAGGTGATCGAAGCCTTCGGCCATTTCCTGGTCGGGGGAAATTACGCAGTCGGCATCATCGTGTTCATCATCCTGACGCTGATCAACTTCATCGTCATCACCAAGGGCGCCGGCCGGATCGCCGAGGTGGCGGCGCGCTTCACGCTCGATGCCATGCCCGGCAAACAGATGGCCATCGACGCCGACCTCAATGCCGGCTTGATCGGCGAGGATGAGGCGCGCTCGCGCCGCGCTACCGTCGGGCAGGAGTCGGAGTTCTACGGTTCGATGGACGGTGCGTCAAAGTTCGTGCGCGGGGATGCCGTCGCCGGCATCCTGATCCTGTTCATCAACATCATCGGCGGCCTCATTATCGGCGTGGTGCAGCATGACATGAACGCCGGTGATGCCGCCAAGGTGTACACCCTGCTGACCATCGGCGACGGCCTCGTGGCGCAGATCCCGGCGCTGATCATTTCCACCGCCGCCGGCCTGGTCGTCACCCGCGTCGCCTCCGATCAGGATGTCGGCCAGCAACTCGTCGCCCAGCTTTTCGGCAACCCCATGGTACTGGGCCTTACGGGATTGATCCTGGGCATCCTTGGCCTGATACCCGGCATGCCCAACCTGGTGTTCCTGTTGCTGGCGAGTGGTCTCGGTTATCTGGCCTGGCGTCAGTTCGGCAAGCCGGCCGCGGGCGCGGGCGAAACCCCGGCACTGGAAGCCGCGACCACTCAGCCCGTCGAAAACCAGGAGGCAAGCTGGGCGGACGTCGCCCCGGTCGATGTGCTGGGGCTGGAGGTCGGCTATCGGCTGATCCCACTGGTGGATCGCAACCAGAACGGCGATTTGCTCAAGCGGATTCGCGGCCTGCGCAAGAAATTTGCCCAGGACATCGGTTTCCTTCCGGCACAGGTGCATATCCGCGACAACCTCGAACTGCGGCCGAACGCCTACCGTCTGACACTTAAAGGTGTGTCGATCGGGCAGGGCGAGGCCTACCCCGGCCAATTCCTGGCGATCAATCCCGGGCGGGTTTCGGGAACCCTGCCGGGTAACCCGACGCAGGATCCGGCATTCGGCCTGCCGGCCGTCTGGATCGAAGCCGTGCTGCGCGAGCAGGCCCATGTGCTTGGCTACACGGTTGTCGATGCCGGGACGGTGATCGCCACTCACCTCAATCACGTCATCCTCTCCCATGCCACGGACTTGCTCGGCCGCCTCGAGACCCAGGCGCTGATCGACCACCTGGCAATCGAAACGCCGAAACTGGTCGAGGATCTGGTGCCCAAGCAGATCGGTCTGGGCATCCTGCAGCGTGTTTTGCAGAACCTGCTCGATGAGGGCGTCAATATTCGCGACATGCGGACCATCATCGAGACCCTGGCCGAGCATGCGGCACGAACCCAGGATCCGCTCGAACTCACCGCGCAGGTGCGCATCGCATTGGGCAGGGCAATCGTCCAGCAGTACTACCCCAGCGGCAACGACATGCAGGTGATGGCGCTCGATCCGTCACTGGAACGTCTGCTCGGGCAGGCCATGCAAGGCGGGAGCGACACCGGCGGCATTGAGCCGGGGCTGGCCGACACCTTGCTGCGCGAGACGGCCAACGCGGCCCGGCAGCAGGAGGACCTCGGATTGCCGGCGGTCCTGCTGGTACCGGGGCAGCTGCGCTGGTTGTTGTCGCGCTTCCTGCGCCGGGCAGTACCCGAACTCAAGGTCATCGCCAATGGCGAGGTGCCGGATTCCAAGATCATCAAGGTGACGTCAATCATCGGAGCTAGAAAATGACTGTGAGACGTTTCGTCGGCGCTACGGCGCGAGACTGCCTGCGGCGGGCCAAGGAAACCCTCGGCGCCGATGCCGTGGTGGTTTCCAACCGGGCTGTCGATGGTGGAGTAGAGATCGTTGCCATGTCGCCGGAGAGCCTCAACGCCATCTCGCAGCAACTGCGGCCGATGGATTCCGCGCCGGCCCAACGCCCGGCGCCGCCGGCGGTCGATCCGGCCTACGACTCCGACTACACGGTTTCGCTCTCCGCGGCACGGCGCGAAGCCGCCCGCCAGCCCGGGCCGCCGCTGGTCCGGCCATGGGAGCCGCAGCGTCTCGATGCCCCGGCCGCCGCCAAGCCTGCGGCGGCAGCCGAGCCGGCGCCCGTCCGTCCGGTGCCTGCGGCGCCGGCCGCGCGACCCCAGCCCGCCAAGGCCGAGCGGACGGTGCTGCCCACGGTGTCGGATCGACTGACGCCGCCGCCGCATGAACATCCCGCCCACGGGGCAGAGCGCGTGCATCACGCTCCGGTGCAGGAGAGCAGCGTCCAGACCGCGCATCTGATTGACGAGGTGCGCATCATCAAGGAACTGCTGGAGCGTCAGCTGGCGGGCTTTGCCTGGGGTGAAATGGCGCGCGAGGCGCCGGCGCGTGCCCAGTTGTTGGCCGAAATGCTCAGTGCCGGTTTCTCCAGCAGCCTGGCGCGGCGCCTGGTGCAGGAAATGGCCGCCGACCTCAATCAGGACGATGGCCGCAAGTGGCTGACGGCCGCCATCAACCGGCGCTTGCGCACGCTGTCATCCGAGGCGGATTTCATCGATCGTGGCGGAGTCTATGCCCTGGTCGGACCGACCGGTGTCGGCAAGACCACCACCACGGCCAAGCTCGCCGCGCGTTGCGTGGTGCGCTACGGTGCGGACAGCCTGGCGCTGCTGACTACCGATGGTTACCGGATCGGCGCCCATGAACAGTTGCGCATCTACGGGCGCATCCTTGGCGTGCCGGTGTTTGTGGTCCGTGATGCCGAGGATTTGCGCCGCACCCTGGCCGACCTGCATGGCAAGCACATGGTCCTGATCGATACCGTCGGCATGAGCCAGCGCGACCGCATGGTGGCCGAGCAGGCGGCGATGCTGACGCGCTCCGGCGAGGTCAATCGGCTGCTGCTGCTGAATGCCGGCAGCCGCGGCGATACCCTCGATGACGTGGTCAAGTCGTATGGCGGGGAAGATCTGGCGGGCTGCATCCTGACCAAAGTGGACGAAACCACCTCGCTGGCGCCGGCGCTGGATTGCATCGTGCGCCACGGGCTGACGTTGAGCTACGTCGGCAACGGCCAGCGCGTGCCGGAAGATCTGCACTTGCCGAACCGGAAGTATCTGCTGCATCGCGCTTTCAAAGTCGGCGCTGACGAGACGGCGCACAGCCTGCGCAAGGACGAAGTTGCGCTGTCCTTTCCGGAAAACCGCAGCATGACCAGCGGAGAACGCCTTGCTTGAACCCGGGCATGACGCCCATCTCGACCAGGCGGCAGGGTTGCGGCGATTGTTCAGGACCCGGACGGGCAGGGCGGTCGCCTTCGTCTCCGGTCGTGAAGCCTGTGGCCGCACCAAACTGCTGGTGCAGACCGCTGCGGCCTTGGCGCAAAGCGGCGAGTCGGTGCTGGTTATCGATGAAAACAGCGGCGACACCAACGTCCATGCCGCGTTCGGCTTGCGCCCGGGCAAGGATCTGCTCGATGCGGCGATGGGCGGGCTTGCCGTCGAACGCCTGATCCAGCCGGCGGTGGCGGGCTTGGGTGTGATGTCGGCGGTCCGGCTCGCAGTCCGCAGCAGCGGATTCGATGCGGAACTGGCCGGGCGTCTGGATGGCGCCCTGAGACGCCTTCAGGAAAGCCACTCGTATGTGTTGATCGATTGTGCCGACCACGGCTCGCAGCATCTTTCACCCCTGGCCCTGGCGGCGCCGTGCATGGCGGTGGTGGTCGCGGCGCAGAGTACGGCGATTACCCGCGCCTACGCCCTGATCAAGCGACTGGTTCGTGAAAGCGGGCGCAATTCGTTCCAGGTGGTGATCACGCGCGCGCGCTCCGACGAGGAGTCGCAGGCAATTTTTCGCAACATGCAGCTGACTGCCAAAGAGCATCTGGGCGTCCGGCTTGACTACCTCGCCGGTGCGCGCCAGCCCGCCACGGATCATATCGCGGGTTCGCTGGGCACCCGGCTGTTGCATGGCCACGCCGCGTTTCGTTCGCTGGTGGCAAATTCCGGCAGCGGAACGGCGCTGCCCGTCTGACCGGGATCCGCTTTCGTAGTCAGGTGGAACCCTGGCAATGTCGGGAGTTTCCGGGCCGGCGGGGAGCTGTTCCCGGACCTGCAAAATGGCTACGTAGATACCGCAGTTTGCCGCGTAATTCACGGATAAACAAAAGCCTGGCGCTTTGAGAGTATGCCGATACGTGAAAGCAGCTGCGCCGGAATGGATTCGACGCCACGGCTGTGACGATGAGGGAAGATCTGTATGAGCACAATCATGTTGGTGGACGATTCGGCGACGATCCTGCTGTCGATCTCGAACATCCTGACCAAAGCGGGCTATGCGGTTGAAAAGGCCAGCAACGCGGCCGAGGGGCTGAGCAAGTTCAAGAGCGGGATCAAGGTCGACCTGCTGATCACGGACCTCAACATGCCGGGAATGAACGGCATCGAGTTCATCAAGGAAGTACGGGGCCTGCCGAACTACAAGTTCATGCCGATCCTGTTCCTGACCACCGAATCGCAGCAGGCCAAACGCATGGAAGCCAAGGCGGCGGGCGCCTCGGGCTGGCTGGTCAAGCCGGCCACGGCGGATGAACTGCTGAACACCATCAAACTGGTGTTACGCTGACGGATTTTCGGGGCTCCATCCAGACATCATGTACACCGCGCAGGGAACGCTGACCAAAGACAAGCAGGTAGCCGGCTATCTGCCTCTGGTGAAGCGGATTGCCTACCTGCTGATGGCCAAGTTGCCGGCCAGCGTCGAGGTTGACGACTTGATCCAGAACGGGCTGATCGGCCTGCTCGATGCCATGGACCGCTTCGAGGACGGGATGGGGGCGCAATTCGAAACCTACGCCGTGCAGCGCATCCGCGGGTCGATGCTCGATGGCTTGCGCGAGAACGACTGGCTGCCGCGCAGCGTGCGCAAGGAAATGCGCCGCGTCGAAGAGGCGATCCGCGTGCTCGAACACGAGATCGGCCGCCCGCCGAGCGAAACCGAATTGGCCAAGGCGCTGGACATGCCGCTGGCCGACTACCAGAAACTGCTGCAGGACGCGCGGGGTCACCAGCTGGTGTACATCGAGGATATCTCCGAGGGCAACGGCGAGGACTACCTTGATCGTCACGGCGCCACCACCGTCCCCGATCCGCTAAGCATCCTTGAGGACGAGGGCACCCGCCAGGCCCTGATTGGCGCTATCGACGCCTTGCCGGAGCGGGAAAAGCTGATGATGTCGCTTTACTACGAGCAAGACTTGAATCTCCGCGAGATCGGCGAAGTCATGGGCGTCACCGAATCGCGCGTCTGCCAGCTTCACAGCCAGGCGGTGGCCCGGCTGCGTACCGTAATTACCGGGCAGGCAAAGGTCGCCGGCGGCCGCCGCGCTGGCCACGCCGCCGCCCGACCCTGATCATGGACAAGATCAGCTTCCTCGGCTTGTTCCTTGGCCTGGCCGTGATCGTTGTCGGCCAGGTGCTCGAGGGGGGGCACATTGCGTCGCTGATCCAGCCTACCGCCTTCATGATCGTGGTCGGTGGCACCCTGGGTGCCGTGATGCTGCAAAGCCCGCTCAAGGTATTTCTCGATGGCGTGAAAATGGCCAGATGGGTGTTCTTTCCGCCGGTGGTGGACCCCGCCAAACAGATCGCCGACATTTCGCGCTGGAGCCACATCGCCCGTAAGGAAGGCTTGTTGTCGCTCGAATCCTATATTGCTGCTGTCAAGGACCCCTTCGCCGTGAAAGGGCTGCAATTGCTGGTCGACGGTGCCGAACCTGAACGCCTGCGTGAAGTGCTGGAAGTCGAGATTACGGCCGTCGAGTCGAATCTCAAGGCGGCGGCAAAGGTCTGGGAAGCCGCCGGCGGCTATGCGCCGACGATCGGCATTCTCGGCGCCGTCATGGGCCTGATCCATGTCATGGAGAACCTCTCCGATCCCTCCAAGCTCGGCAGCGGCATTGCGGTGGCTTTTGTGGCGACGATCTACGGCGTCGGTGCGGCCAACCTGATTTTTCTGCCGATTGCCAAAAAGCTGCTGGCAAACATCGCGCGGGTCATCACCTTGCGTGAAATGCTGGTCGACGGGCTGGTCGGTATCGCCAACGGCGACAATCCCCGCGTTCTGGAAGGCCGGCTGGAAGGCTATTTCGTGTGATGCCACACCATCACCGGCGCCGGCGCCGGCGCGAAGCCGACGAGCCCGAGAATCACGAACGCTGGATGGTTTCGTACGCCGACTTCATCACGCTGCTGTTCGCTTTCTTCGTCGTGATGTACGGGATCTCCTCGATCAACGAAGGCAAGTACCGGGTGATGTCCGATTCCATCGTGTTTGCCTTTCGCAGCGATCCGGGAACGGCACCCGGCGCGTTGGTGGCGACCGGGCATGCCGAAGCGCAGATGACGCTGCCGATCCGGCGGCCGCCCGTCAAGCCGAAAGGCGACGAAAACCAGGCGCTGAAAAAAGAGCAAATGCGCACCCTGGCGCGCGACCTCAATCAGGCCCTGGCGCCGCTGGCCGCACAAGGCAAGGTGCGCATTTCGGAGGGGGCGCTGGGCATCGTCGTCGATATCAGCGCCAGCGCCCTGTTTGCGCCGGGCGAGGCGCGCCTCGATCTGGGGGCGATTCGCGCGCTCGGGGCCGTCGGGCGGATGCTGGCGGAAGCCGATTTTCCCATCGTCGTCGAGGGGCACACCGACAACATCCGGATCAGCACGCCGCAATATCCCTCGAACTGGGAGCTCTCTGCGGCACGCGCGGCCAGCGTGGTGCGCCTGTTCATCGACACGGGGATGGATCCGCGCCGGCTTAGCGCGGTTGGTCATGCCGACCAACGGCCGGTGGCCGACAACGCTACCCCCGACGGACGTCAGCGAAATCGGCGGGTGGCAATCACCATCGAGTCGAAAACGCCGGATATGACCGTGGACGTGCCGCTCGCGGAATAGCACGCGTCGCCGTGAGGCGAGGAATCAGGCGCTGCCCAGGTTCCTGCGTCCGGCGCTGCTGTTGCGCTGGCCGTCGGCGCCGTAAGTGGTGGAGTCGCCGCCTTCATTCAGCAGGACACCGAGGGCCTGCTGGTTCTGCTGCAAGCGTGCGGCAATCAGCTTGCCGTTGATTTCGTTGGCCTGCTTTGCCGTTGCCGCACGTTCCAGAATCGAGTTCCAGGTGGTTCGCGCCGATTGACCGGGTGCCGCGGGAAGCGCTCCCAGCCAGAGTTCGACCCCCGGACGTCCTGCGGGGTGGCCTTGGGTGAGTAGCGCTGCGTCCAGTTGCTTGTCAAGCTCGGCGAGGCGTGTCGCCAGCGCCGACTTCTGTGCCGTGATTGCATGCAGGGCATCAACGTCAATACCGCTCAGGCTCAGGCGCTCCGCTTCAATGACGACGAGGAATTCCCCGAGTACGGCGTGCGATGCCTGCAACAGGTACTCGATAGTCGCCAAGGTGGTCTGGATCAGCGCTGCCGGTCTTTGGCCAGTTGCTCGCGGGCACCTTCGATCAGACGATCGGCAATCCGCTCCGTATTGATGTGAAGCCTGCCGTCGGCGATTGCCTGGCTGATCTCCGCAATTCGCTGGCTATCGACGGGCGCACCCGCCGCTTCGGCGGCCGGCGCGTGGCTCAGGGACGGAGCACTGCCGGTTGCTGCAGCGGCTCCCGCCGCGGGGCCGGGGCTGGCAGGCCGCGCTTGACGCGTCTTCGACGGATTGATCGGCGAAGGAGTGCTGGAGTCGATCTTCATGGTGGGCACCTGCAATGGGTTCTTAGCTTGCGAGTCTTAACGGCTTGTCCGCGCCGAACTTTAGCATTCCGCGGGGGCTTGCAACCGGTGGCCGATCATTGACTGATCATTGGCTCACGTGCACCGAGCCATCGGCTTGGGCGACACCGCTGATTGTTTGCCCGGAATTCATGCGTACCTGGATCACCTGGCCGGCGATTGCGTTCCCCATGGCCTTGCCCTCGCCGGCAACCTGAAAGCCGGTTCCGCCCGAGATGACGCGGATACTTTGGCCCTGCCGCACCACCACAGGTTTGCGCAGCAGGTCGCCGCGCACCGGGCGTTCGGCCGGAAGTGCCGCGCCGGCGGTCTGGCCGAGGGCCTGAGCGGTATCCGTCAGGACATTGGCCGGCAGTTCCGCAAGATCGCCGCGACGGGTTGTCAGGTCGGCGCCGGTAATCGTCTGTCCCGCGCGCAGCGGGCGGGCGCTGACCACATAGTCGGCGGTGACGTGAATCTCTACCGGGACATACAGGTTCCAGCTTGCGCCCTCGGTGCAGCGCGCCTGGACATGGGTGCGCCCCCAGGGCCTGGCGCCGGGCTGCATCGACACCGAAATCGTGCGGCAGCCGTCGGCGATGCCGCCGGCGGCAATGCTGCCGATCTCGTGGCGCGACGGCCCCGGGAGGCTTGGCGCCTGGCGATCCAGGAAATCCTTGATGGCTCCCCGGATAGGCTCGCTGTCTGCGGCGACAGCGGTGGGGGCGAGGCTGATTGAAAACAGCAGGGCGGCCAGGCAGAGCAGGTGGTGTTTCATCTCGCGGATTATCGCAGCTTGCAGCCCGGGGTGATTTGTGGTGGTGGCGGCGATTTTCGTCGGGCGGTGGCCCGGCAAGTTTTGCCGGAACGGCAGCCCGCCTTGCCGCAGCCCTGCCCAAATCGCCGTATTTGCCGGTAGCAGAGGGGATTTCCGGCTGTGGCATGGTTGGTGCTTTAAGTAGCTCGGAACAACCAATTCAAGCCATCCAACACATCATGAACGACAGATTCGGCGAACATCTTACGGTCCAGCGCAGCGCACTGAACATTCTCGTGCAGCGCCAGGAAATGATCGCCTCGAATATCGCCAATGCCGACACGCCCAACTACAAGGCGCGCGATATCGACTTCAAGGAGGCCCTGGCGAACCAGCTGGCCGGACGTCGCGAGCAGAACCTGAGCCTGGCACGAACCAGCCGTGGCCACATCGGTGGCGCAGCCGAGGCATCACTGCCGGCCTCGATGAAGTATCGCAACGAGTTCCAGCCGGGTGTCGATGGCAACACGGTAAATATGGATGTCGAGCGCGCGGCCTTTGCCGAAACCGCGCTGCGTCTTGAGGCGGCGCTGACCTTCGTGCGCGGCAGCCTCAGGGACTTGCAGTCCGCAATGAGCCAGTAAGGAAGATCATGAGCCTCTTTAATGTAATGAGCATCGCCGGTTCGGCCCTGACTGCACAGTCGGCGCGCCTGAATGCGGTGGCCAGCAACCTGGCCAACGCCGACAGCATGGTCGGTGCCGATGGCCAGCCGTATCGCGCCAAGCAGGTTCAGTTCCGCGCCATGATGGTTGAAGGCGGCGGACTTGGCGTGCGTGCAACGCAGGTCGTTGAAAGCAATGCGCCGATGCGCCTGGCCTACGATCCGACCAGCCCGGCGGCCAACGAGCAGGGCTACGTCACGATGCCGAACGTGAACCCGATCGAGGAGATGGTGAACATGATCTCCGCTTCGCGTTCCTACCAGAATAATGCGGAAGTGATGAACTCCGCCAAGGCGCTGGTCCAGAAGACCCTCGCCATCGGGCAGTAATTTCAAAGGAGCAGACAAATGGCCACCAGTTCCATCACCGGCGCCAACAGCACCACCACCCAGGCCCTGATCGACGCCAGCAAGGGCACATCCAGCTCGACATCCGGTGTCAACTCGATGACCGATGCGCAGAACCGCTTCCTCAAGCTGCTGACCACGCAGTTGAAGAACCAGGATCCGCTGAACCCGATGGACAACGCGCAGATGACTTCGCAACTGGCGCAGATCAGTACCGTGGATGGCATCGAAAAGCTCAATGCCACCCTGCAAAAACTGGTCTCCAGCAGCGTCGACGGCGAGGCCATGCAAGCGGCGGCCCTGGTCGGGCACCAGGTCATGGTTGCCGGCAGCGGCTTGCACCTCGGTGACAGCGGTGCCATCGGTGGTTTGACCCTCGATGCGGCGGCCGATCAGGTAACGGTAACCGTCAAGGACCCCAACGGGTTGGTGATGCGCACCCTGAATCTGGGCGACCTCGATCCCGGTACGCATAACTTCACCTGGGATGGCACGACTGATGCTGGTGCACTGGCAGTGAATGGCAATTACGGGATTGCGGTAGCCGCCAAACGCGGTAGTGAAAAGATAACGGCAACGGCATTGCAACTCGCCGGCGTCAGCAACATCAATCGCAGCACGCAAGGCGTTACCTTGAACCTGGGAAGCCTGGGTCTGGTGAAGCTCAGCGACGTCAAACAAATTTTCTAAGCGGAGAAGATCATGGGATTCCAACAAGGCCTCGCCGGACTGAATGCCTCTTCCAAGGCGCTCGATACCATCGGCAACAACATCGCCAATGCCAGCACCATCGGCTACAAGACAGGTTCGACGCAGTTTGCCGACGTTTTCGCCGCCTCGCTCTCCGGCGCCGGCGCGGCGCCGGTCGGCCTCGGCACCAAGGTCTCGGCCGTGGTCCAGCAATTCACGCAAGGCAGCATCGGCGTAACCAGCAACCCGCTCGACATCGCCATCAACGGCGGCGGCTTCTTCCAGATGGACGACGGCAACGGCGCCACCGTGTATAGCCGCAACGGCCAGTTCCAGCTCGACCAGTCGGGTTACATCGTCAATAGCAACGGCCTGCAGCTGAAGGGCATCATGGCCAGCGTGGGCGTGATCTCGCAGGGCTCGCCGGCGGTGCCGCTGCGCCTCTTCGACCCGACGCAAAGCCTGGCCGGGCCTCCGCAGGCTACGGGCGCCAGTCCCGGCGCTACGGGTGTGGCGGCGAACGTGAATCTGGACGCCCGCCTGGCCCCGCCTACCGTCGGAGTGTTCGACTTCAGCAATCCCTCGTCCTACAACCAGTCGACCGCGGTAACGGCATACGACAGTCTCGGGAATGCCCATACCTACTCGATGTACTTTGTCAAGACGGTGGCAAATACCTGGGACGTCTATGCCACGGTGACCAATCCGCCCGGTGCGGTTCCGACCTTCACCAACCTCGCGGCTGGCGGCAAGCTCGGCACCATGACCTTTGATCAAACCGGCAACATTACCCCGCTGCTATTCAATGCCAACGTCACTGCCGCCCAGTTGGGGTATGCCGGCGCGGTCAATGCCATGACCTTCCCGGTAAATTTTGCCGGATCCACTCAGTTCGGTTCCAGTTTCTCGGTGAATGCCATGGTTCAGGACGGCTACGGTTCGGGCACGCTGGCCGGCTTCAACGTCGGCCAGGACGGCACCATCCTCGGTCGTTACACCAACGGCCAGACGGCGGTTGTCGGACAGATCATTCTTGCCGCTTTCCGCAATGCGCAAGGAATGCAGCCCCTGGGCGACAACGTCTGGGCGCAAACGCCCGGCAGCGGCGACGCCATCGCCGGCGTTCCCGGATCCTCCGGCCAGTATGGCGTGCTGCAATCGTCGGCCCTCGAGGAATCCAACGTCGATCTGACGGCCGAGCTGGTCAGCATGATCACCATGCAGCGCTCCTATCAGGCCAACGCGCAGACCATCAAGACGCAGGACAGCATCCTGCAAACCCTGGTGAACCTGCGCTAATAGTCGGCGCTGACGGCACGGCGATCGGAACGACGCAATGGACCGGATGATCTATACGGCAATGAGCGGGGCGAGCCAGACCATGGCTCGCCAGGCTGCCGTCGCGCACAACCTGGCGAACGCCAATTCCACCGGCTACAAGGCCGAGGAACATCGCCTGCGGGCGGTTCAGGTGCAGTCCCAGGCAGCACAGAAGGGTCTGCCGACGCGGGCTTTTGCCATCGATGCCAGCACCCACACGGATTTTTCCGCCGGCGGCATGGTCGGCACCGGCCGTCCGCTGGACGTCGCGGTACAAGGTCAGGGCTGGATCGCACTGCAAATGCCCGATGGCAGCGAGGCCTACACCCGCAACGGTTCCTTTGAACTCAACGTCAATGGCGTGTTGCAGACGCGCCAGGGCATTCCGGTGCAAGGCGATGGCGGCACCATCAGCGTGCCGCCCGAGGTCAAGCTCAGCATCGGTGTCGATGGCACCCTGTCGGCATTGCCCGAATCGGGCGCGCAGAATACCCCCAGCGTGATCGGTCGCATCAAGCTGGCAAATCCCCCGACCGCAGATCTGGTGCGGGGCGAGGACGGCCTGTTTCGCACGCGCAGCGGTGATGCCGCGCCGGTTGATGAAGCGATTTCGATCGTGGCCGGCACGCTTGAAGGCAGCAACGTCAACCCGGCCGAACAGATGGTCAACATGATTTCGCTGGCGCGCCAGTTCGAGATGCAACTGAAAATGGTCTCCACCGCGGATGCCAACGACCGGGCCGCAACACAGATTCTGGCGACGCGCTGATTCGTGGCATGTCCCTTGCTGTTGTTGGCTTGAACGAATTTTCCGAAGGATAGAAAAATGGCCTTTTCGAATAGCTTGAGCGGCTTGATCGCGGCAGGAAAAGCCCTCGACGTCATCGGCAACAACATTGCCAACTCGCAAACCATCGGGTTCAAGTCCTCGATCGCGCGCTTTACCAACGTGGCAGCGGCAGGAAAGGGCAGCGGATCGGCAGATTCTGCCGCCAGTGCCGGCGTCAGTGCCGACACCATATTCCAGAATTTCGAACAGGGGCGGATGGAAATCACCAACAACCCGCTCGACATGGCGATCAACGGTCAGGGCTTCTTCCGCCTTTACGACCCCCAGACCGGAAAGATCAGCTACACGCGCGACGGCCAGTTCCGCCTGTCCTTCGAAGAGAACAACCTGCCGCGCCTGGTCACCCGTTCCGGCTTGAGCCTTACCGGCAATCTGCCGAACTTCGCCACCGATCCCTACGGCACCATCGACACCGAACCGGCGCCGGTCGAAATCACGATCGATCCCTACTTCCCGCCGCAGGTCACCAGCAGCGTGAATCTCAGCGTTAACCTTGATCCGCGCGTCAAGCCGGCTGCACTGCCCTTCGACCCGTCGAATGCCAATACCTTCAATGGTTCAACCATTGCGCGCGTGTTTGATACCGCTGGTGGCGAGCACGACCTGCGCCTGTACTTTGCCTCGCCCGGCCCTGGCAACCACTGGAACGTGTATTCGACGCTCGACTACGATGCCGGCAATCCCGCCACCACCACAATCTACGGCCCGAGTGACCTGGCATTCGATACCCGCGGCGTACTCGGGTCGGCCATGCCGATGGCAGCCCAGAGCTACCTTACACCTACCGGGGAAACCCTCAGCATCGCGGTCGATTTCACCGGTACCAGCCAACTTGGCACGCCATTCAGCCTGAATGCACTGAGCCAGAACGGATACGGCGAAGGCGACATTCAAGACTCCTACGAATTCAGCGTGCTGGCCGACGGCCACATCAGCGCCCGCTACTCCAATGGCCAGCGGCGCAACGTGGCGCAAGTGGTGCTGGCGAACTTTGCCAATCCCAATGCCCTGATCAACAGTGGCGACAACCAGTGGGTTTCCAACGACGATCCGGCAAAGGGCACCGGCACGATCAGTTTGGGCTTTCCCAACTTCGCTACGGAAAAAATTGCCGGATTCAAGGGCAACAGTGACGCCGCGGAAGGCATGGGCTCGATCCAGGGCTTTGCCCGTGAGCAATCAAATGTCGATCTGGGTAGTGAACTCGTCGCCCTGATCGAACAGCAGCGCAACTATCAGGCGAGTGCGCAGACTTTCAAGATCCTTGACCAGGTGTTGCAGAACCTGGCCAACATGCGCTCCAACTAAGAGCGCCTGTAACAGTCAAACAGGAGTAGATCCTCATGATGCGTTCCCTCTGGATTGCCAAGACCGGCCTCGACGCCCATCAGACCTCGATGGACGTGATCACCAGCAACCTGGCCAACGTCTCCACCACCGGTTTCAAACGCTCGCGCCCGGTGTTCGAAGACCTGCTGTACCAGACCCTGCGCCAGCCCGGTTCGTCGTCCTCGCAGGCGACCGCGATTCCTTCCGGCCTGACACTCGGCACCGGCGTACGCGTTGTTGCCACCGAGCACATCTTCACCCAGGGCACCGTGCAAAAGACCGACAACCCGCTCGATCTGGCGATCCAGGGCAACGGCTTCTTTCAGATCCAGATGCCCGACGGCACGCTGTCCTACACGCGCGACGGCTCGTTCACCAAGGATGCCAATGGCCTGATCGTCACCGCCAACGGCTATCCGCTGAGCCCGCCGATCACCATTCCGGCCAACGCCATCAGCGTGACGATCTCTCCCGATGGCGTCGTTACCTACTCGCAGCCCGGCAATAACGCGCCGCAGCCCGCCGGCAACATCCAGCTGGTCGGCTTCGTCAATAACGGCGGTTTGCAGAGCACCGGCCAGAACCTGTTTGTCGAGACTGCATCGTCGGGCACCGGCACACCGACCACGCCGGGCACCAACGGCACGGGTCTGATCAACCAGGGCTATGTCGAGACTTCCAACGTCAACGTGGCCGAGGAACTGGTGAACATGATCGTCGCCCAGCGCGGCTACGAAATGAATTCCAAGGCGGTAACCACCTGCGACCAGATGCTGTCGAAGCTGAGCAACATCTGACGCGGCCTTCATGGACGAATGACATCATGAAAAAAACACTCTCGATCATCCCCCTGCTGGCCGTCCTGGCCGTCCTGGCCGGTTGCGTGACCACGGCGCCGACCACGGCGATCCACCAGCCGATGAGCGTCCGCCCCGAGGCGCGGGCCTATGTCGCACCCAGCAGTGGCGCAATCTTCAACGTGGCTTCGGCCCGTCCGCTGTTCGAAGACCGGCGTGCCCGCTTCGTCGGCGACACGCTGACCATCGCCATCGCGGAGAAGGTCCAGGCCTCGAAGAAGTCCGAGAACAAGACCACGCGCAGCCAGGCGGTCGATGTCACCGTGCCGACCATCGTCGGCATGCCGTTCAAGGGCGCCCAGGGCACCGCGCTGTCGGCCAGCGATACCAACAACTTCACCGGCACGGGTCAGAACACCTCATCCAACGACTTCACCGGCACCATCACCGTTACCGTGATCGAGGTCTATCCGAACGGCAACCTGCTGGTCTCCGGCGAGAAACAGATCGGCCTCAAGGAGGGCGAGGAGTTCGTGCGTTTCTCCGGTGTGGTCAATCCCAACACCATCACCTCGGCGAACACTGTGACGTCAACCCAGATCGCCGATGCGCGGATCGAATACAAGGCCAACGGCTTCATCGATTCGGCCCAGGTCATGGGTTGGCTGGGACGTTTCTTCCTGACCTTCCTGCCTTTCTGAGGAACACGACATGAAATCCCTTCATCGCAAATTGCTGGCGGCACTGTGCATCCTCGGCGCAGTGTCCGGTGCCGACGTCGCGCGCGCCGAACGCATCAAGGACATCGCCTCGGTGGCCGGCGTGCGGGCCAACCAGCTGGTCGGCTACGGCGTTGTCGTCGGCCTCGACGGCAGCGGCGACCAGACCACGCAAACCCCCTTTACGGTGCAGAGCATGATCAGCATGCTGTCGGCGATGGGCATCAACCTGCCTCCCGGACAGTCGCTGCAGCTGAAGAACGTCGCCGCCGTGATGGTCACTTCGAGCCTGCCGGCATTCGCCAGGGCAGGGCAGACCATCGACATCACCGTTTCCTCGATCGGCAATGCCAAGAGCCTCAAGGGCGGCACCTTGATCCTGACCCCGCTGAAGGGCGCTGACGGGCAGATCTATGCGATGGCCCAGGGCAATGTCACGGTCGTCGGCGCGGGGGCTTCCGGCGCCGGCAGCAAGGTCACGGTCAATCACCTCTCGGTGGGGCGCATTGCCGCCGGTGCCACGGTCGAGCGCGAAGTGCCGATGCCGTTGGGGCAGGGCGAGTACGTCCAGTTTGAACTCAACAGCACCGACTTCAGCACGGCGCAACAGATGGCCGAGGTCATCAACCGCATGGCGCCGGGAACGGCCACGGCCGCCGATGGGCGCCAGGTGCGGGTCAAGGCGCCGGCCACCGCCGACGAACGGGTGAGCTTCATCGGCCGCATCGAGAATCTTGAAGTGACGCCGGCAAAAATGGCGGCCAAGGTGATCGTGAATAGTCGTACCGGTTCGGTGGTGATGAATCAGGCGGTGCTGCTCGACAATTGCGCCGTGGCACATGGCGCCCTGTCGGTGTCGGTGACCACCGACAACAGCGTGAGCCAGCCCGGTGCCTTGTCCAGCGGGCAGACCGCGCCGGTGGCCAATGCGCAGATCGAAATCAAGCAGGAAGGCTCGGCGATGATGAACGTGAAGTCCGGCGCCAACCTGGCCGAAATCGTCCGCGCCCTGAATGCACTGGGCGCGAATCCGCAAGACCTGATCGCGATCCTGCAGGCCATGAAATCCGCCGGTGCCTTGCGTGCCGAGCTGGAAATCATCTGAGCCGGCGGAGCAACGCGAAAGAGCCCGCCTTATTTCCCCGATCCTGACACGCCGCCGCGTGAGAATCTGCCACCTGACATGAGCACCGATCTCGCCACCTCCAGCGTCCTCGACACCGGCCGGCTGACCGCGCTCAAGCGGCAAGCCAAGGCCGGCGACCCGGCGGCGGCGAAAGAGATCGCGAAACAGTTCGAATCACTATTCATGCAGATGGTGCTCAAATCGATGCGCGACGCCGTTCCGCGCGAAGGCTTGTTCGACAGCCAGGCATCGAAGCTGTATGAATCGCTGCATGACCAGCAACTGACCCTGCAACTCGGCGGCGGACGCGGCCTGGGCCTGGCCGAGATGATCGAAAAGCAACTGACCCGCGACATTGCTCCGGCGACGCCGGCGCTCGGCCCCTTGCCGCTGCGCCGCGAGCAACGCGAGCTGCCACTCGATGCAAGCGGCCCGAAAGCGCTGCGCGGAATGTCCCTGCCCTCCATGGTGCCGCAGGGAAGCGGAGGAATCGCCGTACCGCCAGCGCCGACTTCCGCGCCGGCCGCCGCTACGGGCGCGGCGCAGCGTGCCTTTGTCGACCGGCTGATGCCTGCCGCACTACACGCGGAACGCCAGACCGGGGTACCCGCGCACTTCATGGTGGCGCAGGCGGCCCTTGAAACCGGCTGGGGACGGGCAGAACCGATGCGTGGCGACGGCAGTTCCAGCCACAACATCTTCGGCATCAAGGCCGGCCGCAATTGGCACGGGCCGACGGTCGAGGCCCGCACCACGGAAGTTATTGCCGGTCTGGCGCAGACCCGCGTCGAGCGCTTCCGCGCCTATGGCTCTTACGAGGAGTCTTTTGCCGACTATGCCAGTCTTCTGGCGGACAATCCGCGTTACGCTGCCGTGCTGGGTATGCGCGAGCCGCAACAGTTCGCGCGCAGCCTGCAGGCCGCCGGCTATGCCACCGACCCCGACTACGCCAGCAAACTCGAGCGCATCATCGGTGCCAACGCGCTTCGCCAGACGCTTTCCACCTGATTCCGCATAACTGGCACGCCCATTGCAGTTGCTAGGCTGAAGCCTCAAGGCGCGGCAATTTTTGCCGTAACCGTAGGCTAAGGTGGAGCGATCATGGGTATTCTGAGTATCGGTGTTAGTGGCCTCAATGCGGCGCAGGCAGGCCTTTTGACGACCAGCCACAATATCGCCAACGCTTCTACGCCAGGCTATAGCCGGCAGCAAATTGTTCAGTCGCCGAATATCTCGGTGCGCACGGGCGCCGGTTACCTCGGGCAGGGGACGCACGTGGAAACAGTACGGCGCAGCTACGACGAGCTGCTCGGACGGCAGGTGATGGGCGCCGAGGCCGGTGCGGCCGAAATGGACAGCTATCTGTCGCAGATCCGGCAGATCGACAACATGCTGGCCGATCCGGATGCCGGCCTTTCGCCGGTGCTGTCAACGTTCTTCAAGGGCGTCCAGAATGTGGCGGCAAACCCGACCTCGATGTCGGCGCGACAAACCATGCTCTCTGCGTCACAGGCGCTGTCGGCCAGATTCCAGGCCATCGACGAGCGTATGCAGGAAGTCGGCGAGGGCGTCAATTCCCAGGTCACTACGCAAATTACCCAGATCAACGGCTACAGTGCCCAACTGGCAGACATGAACCAGCAAATCTTGCTGGCGCGGTCGAGCGGTTCGACGCAGGAGCCCAATGACCTCCTCGACCAACGCAACCAATTGCTCAAGGACCTGAACAAGCTGGTTCGCGTCAGTACAACGTCGCAGGGCGATGGCAGCGTCAACGTGTTCATTGGTGCCGGGCAGCCGCTGGTGGTAGGCAGTCAGACCTTTCAACTCAGTGCCGTGCAGGCACCGGATCAGGCCGAGCGGATTACGGCGGGTTTCATCGGCCCGGGCGGTGCGTCCATCGTGATGCCGGAGTCACAGATCAGCGGTGGCAGCCTGGGTGGAGTACTGCGCTTCCGCAGCGAGACCCTGGACCAAAGCCGGAACGCCCTGGGGCGCATCGCCGCCACGCTGGCACAGAATGTCAATGACCAGCATCGGCTCGGCCAGGATCTTTCAGGCGCCATGGGGCAGAGTTTATTCACCGTCGTGCCGCCAAGCGTCACGGCGCACAGCAGCAATGCCGGCAGCGGGTTGCCGACAGTGGCCCTTGACGGAACTAGCATCGCCGAGTTGACGACAAGCAACTATGTGTTGGGCTTCGTCGGCGGCAACTACCAATTGACACGACTTTCGGACAACGTGGTGCGGACCTATGCCACCCTGCCGCGAACCGTGGACGGCTTCAGCATTTCAGCCGGCGCGTGGCTGCCGGCGGCCAACGATACCGTCTTGATCCGCCCGACCGGCGATGCGGCCCACGGTCTCTCGGTCGCCATTCAGGACGTACGCGCGCTGGCGGCCGCCGTTCCGGTAAGGAGTTCCGCCGCGCTCGGCAACAAGGGCTTGGCTTCGATCGAACCTGGCACCGTCGATGGTCCGCCGCCTGCGAATGTCAATCTGCAGCACAAGGTCACCATCAGCTTCACCAGCGCCACGACCTTCGATGTACTCGACGTGACGGCCCCCCCCTCGACGCTTGCCACCAGTGTTGCCTATGTTGCCGGTGCAAACATCAGTTACAACGGGTGGACCACCCAGATTCGCGGCACCCCGGCCACCAATGACGTGTTTACCGTCGAGTCCAACGTCAACGGCGTGGGCGACAGCCGCAACGCCGCGCTGATCGGGGAGTTGCAGACGCGCAACACGATGAATGCCAGCAGTGGTGGCAGCGCCAGCGCGACCTATCTGGGTAGCTACGCCCAACTGGTCAGTGTGATCGGCAGCAAATCGAACGAAGTTGCGGCGATCGGCGCGACTCAGCAGGGTCTGGCCGACCAATCGACGGCGGCCCTGCAGTCCTTGGCCGGAGTAAATCTCGACGAGGAAGCGGCAAATCTCCTGCGCTACCAGCAGGCCTATCAGGCGGCGTCGAAAGTGCTCGAAATTGCCGGCAGGCTATTCGACGAAGTGCTTTCACTTGGAAGATGAATCCTTAACGGAGGGGTGTCGCCATGCGTATCAGTAGCGGGATGATGTTCGATGCCGGTGCCACAGGCATCACACGGCAGACTGCGGCGCTGCTCAAGGTGCAGCAGCAGCTTGCCAGCGGTCGTCGGGTGCTGACGCCCGGCGACGACCCCGTGGCAGCATCCCGCGCGCTGGATGTCTCCCAGGCCAATGATGTCGTTACCCAGTTTGCCGGCAACCAGGTGGCTGCAAATGCTGCTCTGGGTCTGGAGGACGTGAAACTTGAATATGCCGGAGAACTGCTGCAGCGGGTTAATGAACTTGCCATCCAGGCCGGTGGCGTAGCGGGCAATGCCGCCGGACGCAAGGCAGTGGCGACCGAATTGCGCGGTATCTACGATCAGTTGCTGGGTATTGCCAATACCAAGGACGAGGCCGGTAACTATATGTTCGGCGGCTACATGAGCAATACCGTTCCCTTCGGCGGATCAATCGACTCCCTTATCGCCGGCGGCGAAATCGTCTATCAAGGTGACGAGGGCCAGCGCAGGCTGCAGGTGTCCAGCGGCCGCCAGATCGCGATCAGCGATTCCGGGCTGGACATATTCAGGCGCATCCCGAACGGCAACGGCTATTTCACCACCGGCTATGCGGCCGGAAATACCGGAACCGCTGCCATCGGTGCCGGGTCGGTCAATGATCCGGCGGCCTGGAGCGCTTCCCCGGCAAAGAACGTTGATGTCCGTTTTACGGTGGCGGCTGGCGTGACCACCTACGATCTGGTCGATACGGCTACCGGAAAATCCCTGCTGACCGGTGTTGCGCCTCCTACGGCCGTGGGCAATCAGCGCAGCTATACGAATGGACAGCTGATCAACTTCAAGTCACAGGGCGCGGAGCCCGCCTTCGATCTCGGTGGTAGCGTCGCCATTTCCGGCAATCCTGCCAATGGTGATAGCTTCAACATCGCGCCGGCAACCACGCAAAGCGTCTTCGCTACGGTCGCCAAACTGATCGGCGCGCTCGAGTCCGGCGGGATGACGCCGGCGGCGCTTACCAAGTACAGCAGCGATATCGGTGCCGCGTTTACCGGCAATGCGCAGGCACTAAACCACATCGTCGGTGCCCGATCCCGGGTGGGTACGCGCATGAATGAAATCGAGGCCGCCCAGACCATGAGCGGCGACCTTAGCCTGCAATACCAGCAGACCTTGTCGGAACTGCAGGACGTCGACTTCGCCACGGCAGTAACCGAGCTGACTCGACGGCAGGCCGGACTCGAGGCGGCGCAGCGGTCGTTCCTGCGCATCTCCCAACTTTCCCTGTTCAATAGCTTATGAACACCTTATCCCGTGCCGGCCGGTTCCTGACCACAGTTGCGCTGCTGCCGTTTTTCGCCGGCTGCAGCGCCCTCAACTATCCGGGCCCGACAGGCCTCAGCGGCGACTTCCCGGCTCAGGGGCCGATCATTCCGGACACCACCCTGGTGCTGAGCAAATCGACGCAGATTCCCCTGGAGAAGATTGTTTCGTGGGGTTTGTATGCCGGCGCTGCCTGGCTGATCATCGATCCCCTGGCGCCAAACTGGGAAATCGAGCAGGCCAATTTTCCCGATCAGCATTTTCATTTGATGCTCAAGATGAAGCGCGTCTATTCCGGCGGTGCCGGCGAGGCCCGCATGATGTTCCAGCAGCGTGCCAAGGATTTGATGCGGCAGAACGGCTACGACGGGTTTGCCATCATCGAATACAACGAAAGCCTGGAATCCTCGGTAATGGGCTCGCAGCGCATCGCACGGGGCGTGATTCAGCTGACGCGGCGTGCCGGCTAGCGGTCGCGCCTATTTCCCGGCGGCGATACGCACTACCGCCTCCAGCGTATCGAAGCCGCGGTTGAACACTGGCTCCATGGCGGCGCCGATGTAAGGCAGGCAAAGCAGCAGTACCAGGAAGCCAAGCGCCATGGTGACCGGGAAGCCCACCGCGAACAGGTTCAAGGCCGGCGCCACGCGCGACAAAACGCCCAGGGCGAGGTTGGTCACGAGCAGTGCCGTGATCAGCGGCAAGGCCAGCAACACGCCCAGCGAGAACATCATCGATGCCGCCTTGACCAGGGCCGCCAGGGATGCCGACTGGAAAGGCAGGTTGCTGATAGGCAGCACGGTGAAGCTTTCCGCGACCAGGTAGATCGCCAGCAGATGCCCGTTCATCGCGAGGAACAAGAGTGCCGCCAGCAGGCCGAGGAACTGGGCCATCACCTGCGTTACGCCGCCGGCCACGGGATCAAAGAAGGCGGCGAAGGACAGTCCCATCTGCAAGCCGATCAATTCGCCGGCGACATCCAGTGCCGCAAAGGCGAGGCGCAGGGCGAAACCCATCATGCTGCCGATCAGGAGTTGTTCAACGATGACGGTGAGGCCCAGCCAGGATCCGGCGGTGATGGCCGGAGGCGGTGGCAAGGCCGGGGCGAGCACCATGGCAATGGCAAGTCCGGCAACCAGGCGGATGCGCGCCGGCATGGCCGCGTTATTGAGTACCGGCGCGGTGGCCAGCAGGGCCAGAATCCGTGTCAGCGGAAAGATGAAAAGCGCCAGCCATGCGTCGAGTTGGGCGGAGTCGATCGCGATCATCGTATCTGCGCGGACTGCGGCGGCCGGCGAAACGGCTTAGCCGATGATGCCCGGGATGGATTCGTAGAGCCGGCGCATGTAGTCAGTCATCAGGGTGATCATCCAGGGGCCGGCCAGGATCAGGGTGACGAAGATTGCCACCAGTTTGGGCACGAAGGATAGGGTCGCCTCATTGATCTGCGTTGCCGCCTGAAAGACGGCAATGACCAGGCCGGTGACCAGCGCGGCAAGAAACAGCGGCGCCGAGATCATCAGCGTGAGCTCGACGGCACCGCGGCCGATTTCGATGACGGTCGTCGGCGTCATGCGACGGTCACCCCCCCGTCCCTCTTCTCAAAGAAGGGGGTGCCCCCGGTTCGCCACTGGCGGCTCCGGGTCGTCTCTGGCGCGCCTTCGAGCGGTCGTGCAGCGCGCTCATGTCCCGAAACTCAGCACGAGTGAGCCGATCAACAGGTTCCAGCCGTCGACCAGCACGAACAGCATGATCTTGAAGGGCAGGGCAACGATCACCGGCGACATCATCATCATGCCCATGGACATCAGCACCGAGGCCACCACCATGTCGATGATCAGGAATGGAATAAAGACGATGAACCCGATCTGGAATGCCGTTTTCAACTCGGAAGTGACGAACGCCGGAATCAGCACCCGCATCGGGATGTCATCCGTCTTGGCAGGGACGGGCTGCTTGGCCACCTTGGTGAAGGTAGCGAGGTCGGCATCGCGCACCTGCTTGAGCATGAAGGCACGCAAAGGTACCGCACCGGTTTCAAGCGCTTGCTGGAAGCTGATCCGATTCTCGGAAAGCGGCACATAGGCTTCCGCATAAATGCGATCGCCGACCGGGGCCATGATGAAGAAAGTCAGGAACAGGGCCAGGCCGACAAGGACCTGGTTGGGTGGCGAGGTTTGGGTGCCGAGCGCGTGACGTAACAGGGAAAAGACGATGATGATGCGCGTGAAGCTGGTCATCATCAGCACCAGCGCCGGCAGGAAGGTCAGGCTCGTCAGCAGCAGCAGGGTCTGGATCGACAGCGACCACTGGGTACCGCCGCCACCGGACGGCGTGCTGGTGATGGCCGGCATGGCCTGGGCCAGCGCCAGATCGGGCAGAAGAAACAGAAAAGCAATGAGCCAGCGAATCATGTCAGCGACGCGGCATGAAGCGCTGCAGCCAGTCGGCGGTGGCTGGCGCGGCTGCCGGTGGAGGTTCCGCAAGCGCCTGCCGGGGAATCTCGGCCAGTGCGGAAACCCTGCCCGGCGCGACGCCGAGAACCAGCCAGGTGCTGCCGACCTCGACAATGACGACGCGTTCGCGTCCGCCCACGGCGGTTGCTGCGACCACGCGCATCATTCCGCTGGCAGGGCCGCGCACAGCGGTAAGCCGCTTCAGGAGCCACAGGCTGGCGACCAGCAGGGCAAGGACGCCGCCCAGTCCGAGCAACATCTGACCGAGGCCCGAACCCAGCGCAGGCTGGGCAGCCTGCGTGGCGGTCTGTGCCCAGGCGCCGGTGGCGGCCTGGGCCAGAATCAGGGCGGGTAGGACGAACTTGCGCATGCGTTCCTGACAGGGCAACCGTCGCGAATGCGACGATGGATCAATGCCTGCGAGGATACGGGGAGGGCGGCTGCAATCAGCCGCAAAGCAAAGGGGCGAAGCGCCGACTTATCAGCGATTCAGCTTGCGGATGCGCTCTTGCGGCGTAATGATGTCGGTCAGGCGGATGCCGAACTTTTCGTTCACCACCACCACCTCGCCCTGGGCGATCAAGGTGCCGTTGATCAGGACGTCCATGGGTTCTCCGGCGAGGCCTTCGAGTTCGACCACGGAACCGTGGGCCAGCTGCAGCAGGTTGCGGATCGAGATTTTGGTCCGGCCGAGTTCCACGGTGAGCGAGACCGGGATGTCCATGATCATGTCAAAGCCGCGCGGTGCGGCGCCCGACGCGGCACCCTCGGAGAACTGCTCGAAAATCTGCGCCGGTTGCGGCGTGGCGGCTTGCGGGGCCGTCACGGTCTGTTCGTTCATCGCCGCGGCCCAATCATCTTCCGATACCTGTTGTTCGTCGGTGGTTTCGCTCATTTCATGCTCCGGGCATCAGGTAGGCAGATGGAAATAACAAAGTTCATGGAATCAGGCGTCTTCTTCGGCAAGGAAGCGCTGGATCTTCAGGGCGTATTGTCCGTTCTGGATGCCATAGCGCGACTCCATGATCGGAACGCCATCGACCGTCGCCTCGACGGTGTCGCCGATCTCGATCGGAATCACGTCACCGACCTTGAGGTCGACCACCTTGTCGAGGGTGATGCTGGTCGAACCCAGGGTGGCGACCACCTCCACTTCGGCGGTCTGCAACTGGCGCGTGAGCATGCTGGTCCAGCGGTTGTCCGAGGATGCCTGCTCGCTGTGCATGGCGCTGTGCAGCAGGTCGCGGATCGGCTCGACCATGGAGTAGGGCAGGCAGATGTGCAATTCGGAGGAATTGCCCGAGAACTCGAGCGTGAAGCTGATCGCGATTACCACCTCGGAGGGCGTGGCAATATTGGCGAACTGGGTGTTCATCTCCGAGCGCACGTACTCGAAGGTCAGCGGATACACCGGTTGCCAGGCCCGCTCGTATTCCTCGAAGATAACGCCGAGCAGGCCGCGGATGATGCGCTGCTCGGTGGCGGTGAAGTCGCGGCCCTCAACGCGGGTGTGGAAGCGGCCGTCGCCACCGAACATGTTGTCCACCACCAGAAACACCAGGCTGGGATCGAGCACGATGAGGCCGGTGCCGCGCAGCGGTTTGGCCTGGATCAGGTTGAGGTTGGTCGGTACCACCAGATTGCGGATGAATTCACTGTACTTCTGCACCTTTACCGGCGCCACGGAGACTTCGACGCCTTTGTGCATGTAATTGAAAAGGCCGATGCGCAAATACCGGGCGAAACGCTCGCTGATCAGCTCCATCGTCGGCATGCGGCCGCGGACGATGCGTTCCTGCCGGCCCAGGTCGTAGGATTTGACTGATCCGGATTCGCCGGCCTCGGCGGGAGCCTCGTCGGCTTCGCCGGAAACCCCCTTCAGCAGTGCGTCGACTTCTTCCTGGGAAAGAAAATCCTGGGCCATGGAAATCCACGCCCTGCGAGGGCGGGAGTTACTGAATGATGAAGCTTGAGAATAGCACGGATTGGACGACGGCTGAGGGGTCGGCAAGCTCCGCAGGCTCGGGCTTCTCGGGGGTTTTGGGGGGCGTACCGTCGGCCGGCTTTTCGGCGGCTTTTTCCGCCGGTTTTTCAGCCGCCTTCTCCTTCGCAGCGGGTGCCGGCGATACCACCTTGTTGACCGTGTCCCGGATTTCGTTGGCCAGTCGCTGTACGCCTTCCGAGGACGACAGCATCGAGGCCTTGCGCCCCATCAACATCAGCGTGATCTTGTGCTTCAATTCCGGCTCGTTGACTTTGATGACGTCTGTGCCAGCCGCTTCGAGGAGCTTCAACTGCACTTCCGTCTGCAGGTAGGCGTCCTGCTGCTCGGTAGCCAGCTTCACGGTAAAGGGTTTGTCGAACTTGTAAAACACCGGTGCTGCCGTCGGATCGACTTTTTTCTTTACCGGAGCGGCGGCTTCAGTGCCCTCGGCCTGAGGCGGTTTCTTCAGCAGGAAGAATGCTGCGGTACCGCCGCCGGCGAGCACCAGAACGCCGATGGCGGCGAACAGGATCCATTTGCTTTTGGCCTTCTTCGGGGGCGCGACTACCGCCTCGGCTTCGGTTTTCTTGGCATCAGCCATGACATTCTCCGGGTTTCGTTCATGCCGCCGCCACGGGGCGGCCCTTCAGGACGGCATGCTGGGTTGTTGGTGAGGGGTGATTGCTGCCAGCATCAGGCGAAAACATCGACCATGCCGCGACTGCGTGTCGGTTGCCAGGCGGTTGCCGCGCTCAGCGGCACGCCAAAGGCGACGCCGGCCTCGCGACGTGTTCCGTTGCCCGGACGTGCTTCACCCTCCTGCTTCATGAAGGGTGCGTCACGGCTGGAGTCGCGCCCGACATGGGTCTGCCCGAGGTTGATGCCGGATTCCGCCAGCGATTCGCGCAGGCGGACCAGCGACTCTTCAATGGCTTCGCGCACTGCCTGATGGGGCGAGGCAAAGCTGGCGCTGACCTCGTCGCCCTTGACCACCAGGGTGACTTCGATGCGACCGAGATCCGGCGGATTGAGCACCAGATCGGCCTGCTGCCGGGTATTGGTGACCATCCAGCTCAGCTTCTGGTCCACTTCCTGTGGCCAACCGGCCTGGGCGAACGGGGTGGTCACGCGAATCTGTAGCGGCGCGGCATTGGTCTGTTGGGACGGCGCCTGGGACGGTGTCGTCTGGGCCGAAATGTTTCCGGCATGGTCGGTCAGCCGATCCAGCAGGGGGCGAAATTCAGCGCTGGCATCCGGCAGCGCCATGTCGCTTGCTTCGGCAGAAATTGCCGCGCTGGCGGCAAACAATGCCTGTTTGCCGGGCGCTTCGCCACCGACCTCCTGCATCGGGGCCATGGGCCGGCCCACGCTCGGCGCGGGCGTCGTCAAACCGCGTTCCTGGCCCTTGGCTGGCGCAAGAGTCGGCGCTGACGGCACGGCGCCGGCCGTTGTCAAGGGGCCTGACGGTGCCGGGCGATTCATTGGTGACGCCGCCAGCGCCGCCGGGATCGCTGCTGCGGCGAGTAACGGTGCCTGTGTCGGCAGATCGCCTGCCGGAGCGAGCGCAGCTTGCTGCTGCTCCTCTGCCTCCGCGGACGTCGCCAGCGCTTCCGCAGCGGCGATCACCGCTGGCATGGCGACTGGAATCGCAACTTGCGTGGCAACTGGCGCGGCGGCTTGCAAGGCGGCAGGGACATCGCTCTTGAGCTGCACAAGCAGTTGTGGCGTCAGGGGATTTTCAGACGGCAGCGGAATTCCGCTCATGAGCGCCAGGATGGGAGTGTCCTCCCGGGTGACCTGCGGCTGCGTGTCCTCTGCTTTTTCTTCGGTTGCCGGCGCGGACTTGGGCGCCGCCTTCGACTTGAGTACCTCGGCAAAGCTGCCGGGTGCGCCTGAAGCATCCGCTTTGGTGCCGATGGCTTCCGTAACGGGCCGGCCTTCGTCGCCGCGGCTTGCAGCCGGCGGTGTAGCTACGGTCAGTTGGGGAATATTCATTGCGTCCGACATTCGAATCTCCTTGCGGCGAGGGCCTTGATGTCCTTGCTAGTGCAAGGCCTGTGCCAAGAGCTCAGAGTGCTATGCCGAACTTGGTCTTGTCGGCCATCAGGGTGGCCAGCAAGTCGGCTTGGGCATCCTTGTTTGCATGGCTGCGGGCGCCATGTTCGTCAGTGATCTTCTGCTCGGCCCGGTTTTCCTGGCTGGCGATCATGGCGCGATGGCGATCGGCCAGGGTGTCGAAGGCGCGAACGCGGCCCTGTTTGCCTACCCAGTTTTGCTTGCCGGCCAGGGTGCGTTGCTGGGTGAGCGCCACGGCTTGTGCCGCGGGCACGATGGCGTCGTCGATGCGCGCCAGAAAATTGCTGTAGTTGGCCCATTCGGCGGGACCGAGGCCACGTTCCGCGGCGGCACGGAACTGGGCCTGATATTCGTCGCGATACTGCGTCAATATTGCCAGACGGCGCGAGGCTTCCTGCTCGCCGGAAATCAGTTGGCCAAGTTCGCGGGCGGCTTCGTCAAGATGCAGCTTGGAGAGATCGAGCAGGGGCTGGAGGTGAAAGGGGGGCGGCATGGAGCGTTCTCTAGTGTTTGGTACTTACTAAGCAAAAAGCGCGCGCAGTTGGGCACGCGACGCGACGCTGTCGGCACGCTCTGCAATCGGCTGCTGTAAAAATGCTTCCAGCCGGGGAAAGATCGCGATCGCCCGATCCAGCAGTTGATCCGAGCCCGCCGAATAGGCACCCACGGCAATCAGGTCGCGGGCACGCTGGTAGCGTGTGTACAGTTGCCTGAACTGGCGCGCCGATTCGAATTGCTCGGGTTCGATCAACTGATTCATGGCGCGCGAGATCGACTGTTCGATGTCGATGGCCGGATAGTGTCCGGCGTCGGCGAGCTGGCGACTCAGCACGATGTGACCATCAAGGATGGCGCGGGCGGCATCGGCGATCGGGTCCTGCGGATCGTCGCCCTCGGTCAGCACCGTATAGAAAGCGGTAATCGAGCCGCCGCCGGCCGGGCCGTTGCCGGCGCGTTCAACCAGCTGCGGCAGGCGCGCAAAAACGGAGGGCGGGTAGCCGCGGGTCACCGGCGGCTCGCCGATGGCCAGGGCGATCTCGCGCTGCGCCATCGCATAGCGGGTCAGGGAATCCATGATCAGCAGCACGTGATGGCCTTGGTCGCGGAAATGCTCGGCGATTGCGGTGGCATAGGATGCACCCTGCAGCCGAAGCAAGGGGCTGACGTCGGCCGGTGCAGCAACGACGACCGAGCGCGCGCGTCCGTCTTCACCGAGGTTCTGGTCGAGGAATTCCTGAACTTCGCGGCCGCGCTCGCCGATCAAGCCGACCACGATGCGATCGGCCTGAGTGTAGCGGGCCATCATGCCCAGTAGCACGCTCTTGCCTACGCCGGAGCCGGCAAACAGGCCGAGGCGCTGGCCACGCCCTACGGTGAGCAGGCCATTGATGGCGCGAATGCCGACATCCATGTCATGGCGGATAGGCTCGCGCTGTAAAGGGTTCATCGGCCGGCTGGACAGCGAGCGGCGCTGGTCCGTGCGCAACGGCCCGAGGTCATCCAGCGGCTTGCCACCGCCATCGACGACACGGCCGAGCAGTTCGTCGCCGACCGGCAGGTGCTTGGTGCGGTCCGCGGCGCGGCGGCGCACGGGGCGGGGCTGGCCCATCACGGGGGCCGGGGTCTTGATTTCCTGGGGCAGGACCAGCGCGCCGGGCGCCAGGCCATACACGTCTTCCGCCGGCATCAGGAACAGGCGGTCACCGGCAAAGCCGACAACCTCGGCTTCGACCATGCCTTCACCGGGCAACTGGATCCGGGCCGAGGCGCCAAGCGGCAGCTTCAGCCCCGAGGCTTCCATGACCAGGCCATTGATGCGGGTCAGGCGGCCGGTGATCTGGCAAGTCTGCACGCCGGCGACATGGACCAGGCACTGTTCGAGATACCGGTTCAGCGCCTGGGTATTCACGTGGCGCTCCTGGCCACGGGCTCCGGTTCTACGGATTCCCATACGCGCTGCCAGCGGGTTTCCAGTCGTGCATCGATCTGGGTACCACCGGCTTCAACCACCACGTCGCCGCGTGAAAGCTGCGGGTTCTCATGGATGCGATGGCCGGCGCGGGCCAGCGCATCGCCGCTGTGCGTGCGAATCAGTTCGGCATCTTCGCTGTTGAGATGGATTACCGAGTGTTGCGCCGGCAGGTGCGCCAGCGCCTCGCGGATGCTGGCGAGTATGACCTCGGGCTGGGCCTCCAGCGTATCGCCGACGATGCGGCGGGCGATACCCAGGGCGAGGTTCAGCAGTTCCTGCGCGACATCTTTTTCAAGCTGGGTGACGCCTTGATCAAAACGTTCGATCGCACTGCCCAGTTGCGCCGCCAGGGTACGTCCCTCGGCCAGGGCGGCTTCGCGCCCGGCTTCGAGTCCGTCATGACGGCCGCTCTCGAATCCGGCGCGGTAGGCGTCCACGTGCACGGACTCGCGCAGCGCTTCGATCCCGGCGCGATCCGCAACCGAACTCGCCGTGCCATCGGTACGGCCGCTGACGGTGGTCGCGGCCTTGGTCGGGATCTCATTGAAACGGTTGGGTTCCCAGCGTTCCCAGGCTGGACTGGCGGGTGTTTGATCGGCTGACAAAATCTTCTCGGCCCCTATTTTTGGCTTGCCACGTCACATTGAATTCGTCTTGCGGCAGGGTCGCTGCGGCAAGCATTCCGTGGAAAGAATCATCCCAAAGCGAGGGAGTTTTGTTTATCCGTGAATTACGCGGCAAACTGCGGTCACTACGGAGACCGCGCCAGGCGCTTCGCGCAAGGGGCTTTGGCATACGCCGGCAAGGGCGGCCGGCAAACCGGACGGGCCAGGGGCCCCGGATGCCGCTTCAGACGAAGGCGTCGTCCGAGCCGCCGCCGCCAAGCTGGATCTGGCCCTCTTCGGCGAGGCGGCGGGCCACCTTGAGGATCTCCTTCTGCTCGTTTTCGACCTCCGAGAGCCGCACCGGACCCTTCGATTCGAGATCCTCGCGCAACATCTCCGCAGCACGCTGGGACATGTTCTTGAATACCTTGTCGCGCAGCTCCGGTGATGCCCCCTTCAGCGCGATGATCAAGGCGTCGGACTGGACTTCCCGCAGCAGGAGCTGGATGCCGCGATCGTCGATATCGAGCAGGTTCTCGAAAACGAACATTTCGTCGAGGATCTTCTGCGCCAGGTCAGGATCGTATTCGCGAACGTTGTCGATGATCGCGGTTTCGTTCGACTGGCCGACATAGTTGAGGATCTCTGCCGCGTGGCGAATGCCGCCCATGGCGGTTTTCTTGACGTTGGCCGCCGAACTGGAAAGGATCCGCGTCAGGGCCTCGTTGAGTTCGCGCAGCGCAACCGGCTGCACCCCATCCAGCGTGGCGATGCGCAGCAGCACGTCGTTGCGCAAGCGGTCGGTGAAGTGCTTGAGGATGTCGCCGGCGTGGTCGAACTCAAGATGCACCAGGATGGTGGCGATGATCTGCGGGTGCTCGTTGCGGATCAGGTCGGCGACGCTGGCCGCGTCCATCCATTTCAGGCCCTCGATGCCGGCCGTGTCGTTGCCCGACATGATGCGGCTGATCAGGCTGGCGGCGCGGTCGTCGCCCAGCGCTTTGGTCAGCATGGCCTTGATCGACTCATTGTCGACTGCGACGGGCGCTCCCTTGGACGCATGCAGCGAGAATTCGTCGATCACCGACTCGACACGCTCACGGGGAACCTGCTTGAGCGCCGCCATGGCGTGGCCCAGCTTCTGTACTTCCTTCGGACCGAGATTCCGGAGCACTTCGGCGGCCTCGTCCTGACCCAGCGAGAGCAGCAGGATGGCGCTTTTCTCGATGCCTTCGTCAGCCTTCACGGCCCACCCAGTCCTTGATCATGGCGGCGACGGCCTTCGGGTCCTGTTTGGCGATTTCCCGTGCAGCTGCGAGCTTGGTCTCGTAACTGTGCTGGTGTTGTGCGGTCGGTGTTTCCTCGACCGAGGCAGCGGCACGCTCGGCAGCGGCGCGTGCCGCTGCCTCGGCGAAGCTGATCAGCACCGGCTTGACGATGCGCGACCACAACCAGAAGCCGACAATCGCGATCAGCAGGTAGCGACCGGCCTCGAGCGCCGTCGAGATCAGCGTCGGGCTCTGCCAGATCGGCGCATCGGGGATAACTTCCTTCTCGACCGCGGAGAAGGGCGCATTGGCCACATTCAGGGTGTCGCCGCGTTCCTTGTTGAAGCCCATGGCCTCGCGCGCCAGCTCATTGATCTGTTTCAGATCGTTTTCCGAAAGCGGCGCGGCCTGGGCTTTGGCCGCATCCTTCGGATCCTTGGGAATGTCCTTCCGGTAATTGACCACCACGGCCACCGACAGGCGGCGCACGGCGCCTGGCGCGCCCTTGGTGTGGCGCACGGTCTTGTCGATCTCGTAATTGACTGTCGAGTTGCGGCTGAAATTCTGGTTGGCGGCAGCCGCGGCAGCCGCGCTTTGAGCCGGTTGCACCAGCGGCGCCGTGGCCGGAGCAGGAGGCTGGTTGCTCAATGCGCCGGGGATGCCGGCGGCCGACGGCGTGCCGCTGCCCGTCTCCGAGGTCAGCTGGCTGCGGATCGCGGTGGTCGGCGTCGGGTTGGGCCGGTAGGTTTCGGCCACCTGATCGGTCTGCGAAAAGTCGATATCGGCCGCGACCTGTGCGCGGACATTGCTGTTGCCGACGATGGGCGCAAGGATGGACTCGATGCGCTGTACGTAGGCGTTCTCGATTTCGCGGACGAAGCGGATCTGGGCGGCATCCAGGCCCGCGTCGCGGGTCGGGTCGATCTGCTGCGAGATCAGCTTGCCTTCCTGGTCGATGACGCTGACGTTCTTCGGATTCAGCTGCGGCACGCTGAAGGCCACCAGATTGACGATGCCGGCGACCTGGCCCTGGTCGAGGTGACGGCCGGGGGCGAGGCTGACCAGCACGGAGGCCGAGGCCTTCTGGTCTTCGCGCAGGAAGGCGGATTGCTTCGGTATCGCCAGGTGAACCCGCGCACCCTTGACCACCGCGAGCGACTGGATGGAGCGTGCGAGTTCGCCTTCGAGCCCGCGCTGGTAGTTCACCTGCTCGGCGAACTGGCTGATGCCCATCTTCTGGTTTTCCAGCAGCTCGAAGCCGGCCAGTCCGCCCTTGGGCAGACCCTGGGCGGCAAGCTTCAGGCGCGTGTCATGCACCAGTGTTTGCGGAACCAGGATGGTATGGCCGCCCTGGCTGAAGCGATAGGGGATGTTCTGCTGCTGCAAGGCGGAGACAATATGGCCGCCATCCTTTTCGTCCTGGATCGAGAACAGTACGGCGTAGGAGGGCTCCCGCGCCCACATCACGCCGGCGATCAGCACCGCCGCCAGCATGGCGAGCGCAATCAGGCTGAACAGCCTCTGGCTGGCGCCCATGCGGCCGAAGGCCTCCGGAGAGAGCGGAAAGGATGATGCGGCCGCTGCGGTTTCTGCCATGTTTTCTAGGGGATCCTGTCTGCCCGCACATTTCGGGTCGATACACCCGCGTGCGCAGTATGGACTGCGCTAGCAAGAGCGGTTCCACGAAGAAGCGGCAATTTTTGCCGGCATATCGGCCAGCGCGTTTCTTGTGGGCTGCTGCCGATTCTGCCATCATCCGGCCCCATGCAAACCCCCGCGCCCAATGTTCCAGCCCCGGTTTCCGCCGCGCCGGCTGCTCCGGCAGCGACCGGCTACATGGCACCGGAAGAGGCCGTGCGCCTGGCGGAAGCTTTCCGCATGTTCAGCCGTGCCTCCGAGGAACTGAGCGGCGCCTATAGTGAATTGCAGGGCCAGATGGCCCGCTTGACCGGCGAACTGGAAGCCGCCAACGGCGCGCTGCGCCAGCAATACCTGGAAAAGGCCGCGCTTACCGAGAGGCTCAGCACCCTGCTCGATGCGCTTCCCGCCGGAGTCGTGGTACTCGACGACGCCGGCAGCGTGGTCCAGATCAACCCCGCCGCCGAAGATTTTCTCCACGCTGCGAAAGTCGGCGACAGCTGGATGGCGATTTACGGCGATACCCTGGTTCCCGGGGAAACGCCCGGCGAATTCATGGTCGGCAAACGTCATCTGGCGGTCGATGTGACGCCGCTGGGAGCCTCGGGAGGGCGCATTGTGCTCCTGCATGACATCACTGAAGCGCAGGAGCTGAAAGGCCACGCCGAGCGCACGCAACGCCTTGCCGCGATGGGGGAAATGGCCGCCCAGCTGGCGCATCAGCTGCGCACGCCGCTGGCCGCCGCGCTGCTCTACGCGGGCAACCTGGAAAATCCGGAATTGCCGGCCGCAAGCCGTGGCGCGATTGCTCATAAGACCGTGGCACGGCTCAAACACATCGAGCGCCTGATTCAGGACATGCTGCTGTTCGCGCGTGGCGAGGCCCTGGGCCAGGACCGCTTTACGGTGGCAGACCTGCTCGCCGAACTGGCGCAGAACTTCGAGCCTCTGCTGGCGCGAACCGGTTCGCGACTGGTGGTGGACGATGAAACCGGCGACGTGCGCCTGACGGGAACCCGCAAGTCGCTGGTCAGCGCGCTCACCAGCCTGCTGGAAAATGCACTTCAGGCCGTCGATGGCATCGCCGATGGGCGCATTGAACTCGCCGCCCGTCGCGATGACAGCTTGGTGCTGATCGCGGTGCGCGACAATGGCCCGGGCATGGACAAGGCGACCGCGGCGCGACTGTTCGAGCCGTTTTTCACCACCCGCAGCGATGGCACCGGCCTGGGCCTGGCAATTGCCCACGGCGTCGTGCGCGCCCACGGTGGCAGCATCGATGTCGTTTCCAGCCCCGGCGGCGGGGCTGAATTCACGGTAACTCTGCCATGTCGGAAAAACTGAGCATTCTGGTCGTCGAAGACGACGAAGCCCTGCGCGATGCGCTGCAGATCACCCTTGAAACTGCCGGCCATGATGTCGATGTCGCCGACGGCGGGCCGGCGGCGCTGGAATCGCTGAAGCGCAAGGGCTACAACATGGTGGTCTCGGACTTGCGGATGAGCCCGATGGACGGGCTTACGCTGCTGGGCGAAATCCGCAACCGCTTTCCCGGTTTGCCGGTGCTGCTGATGACCGCCTTCGGTGATGTGGACAAGGCGGTATCGGCCATGCGTGGCGGCGCCTGCGATTTCATGCTGAAGCCGTTTGAACCCAAGGCGCTGCTGAAACAGATCGAGCGCTATGCCACGCCGCCGGCCCCGGCAGCCGGTGTGGTCGCTGTCGATGCCAAGACCCGCGCCACGCTGTTGCTGGCATCGCGCGTGGCGCGTACCGATGCCACGGTGCTGCTGACGGGCGAATCGGGCGTGGGCAAGGAGGTATTTGCCCGTTACATCCATGAGCAGTCGGCCCGCTCGGGTGGTCCCTTCGTCGCCATCAACTGCGCCGCGATTCCGGACAATCTGCTCGAAGCCACGCTGTTCGGCCATGAAAAAGGTGCGTTTACAGGCGCCCAGGGCGCTCAGGCCGGCAAGTTCGAACAGGCCAACGGCGGAACTCTGCTGCTGGATGAAATTTCCGAGATGCCGCTGGGCCTGCAGGCGAAATTGCTGCGCGTGCTGCAGGAGCGCGAAGTGGAGCGTGTCGGCGGCAAGAAGCCGGTGCCGCTGGATATCCGCATTCTTGCGACCTCCAACCGCGACATGGCGGCTGAAGTTCGCGTCGGCCATTTCCGCGAGGACCTGTATTACCGCCTCAACGTGTTTCCCCTGGAGATTCCATCGCTGCGCGAGCGTTCCGGCGACATCGTACCGCTGGCGCGCAAGACGCTGGCGCACCTTGCCGCCGCGACCGGGCGGGCGGCAAGATTTGCCGCCGGCGCTGAACAGCGCTTGCAAACCTACGCCTGGCCGGGCAATGTCCGCGAACTGGAAAACGTGGTGCAGCGCGCGCTGATCCTTGAGGCCGGCGACGTCATCGAGGCGGATGCCTTGCCTTTGCCTGCCGCTGCCGCTACCCCGCCGACATCCGAAGCGATGGCGCTGCCGGGTGTTCAGATCGCCGTACCATCAGCGCCGACTCCCGTGGCGACGGGCTCTGCCGGCGTCGCAGCCGGCGACATGAAGACCCTGGAGCGGCAACATATCCAGGATGTTCTGGCCAGCGTCGGCGGGTCGCGCAAGAAGGCGGTGGCCATTCTGGGTATTTCCGAACGTACATTGCGCTACAAGCTCAACCAGTATCGGGCCGAGGGATTTGCAATTCCCGGCGACGATGATTAAACGCACTTGAAGGCTGGCACGCCGATTGCTCAGTCGAGGGCAGGTGCATAACAGCGAGGGTTCATCATGGCCATCGATACACGACAAATTGACCAAATGCTGGCCGAGCTGAAATCGGCTTCGGCCCTGACCGGTGGCAAATCGCCGGCGGCGGGGCAGGTCCCGGCGGGAGGGCCTGATTTCGCGGAGGTGCTGAAAAGTACCATCGACCAGGTCAGTGCGGCCCAGGCCGACGCGCAAAAGATGGCCGTGGACTTTTCAAGCGGGCAAAGCGACGTCAACCTGCAGGACGTCATGATCAATCTGCAGAAGGCCAGCCTTTCCTTCCAGCAGATGGTGCAGGTCCGCAACCGCCTGGTGTCGGCCTATCACGACATCATGAATATCCAGGTCTGACCGATCCCGCGGCGCCGCGGCCCGGGTCGCGGCCCGGATCGATAAAGATTCGGCCGGGCATGCCGTTAACGACGCAATGTCGAACAGGGTATATATGTCTTCCAAACGTATCGCGCATCGCGCCTGCGCCATCGCGGCGCTGCTCCTCGCCGCTCCCGTCGCCGCGGATTCGTGGCGCGCGGTGCATGCTGGCAGCAGGGAGACGGTCGAGATCGATAGCGCCAGCGTTGCCCGGGGCTTCGATGGCATCACCGCCTGGAGTCGCGTCAGGCTGGATCGCCAGGTCGTCGACGGCGGTGGCAATTACGACACGATACGGGCCCAGAATCTCTATAACTGCGGCCAGCGCCGCTTCACTACCTTGCGCCGCGCATTTTTCCTGGGCGAAACCCTGGTGCGCGAAGAGGATGTGGCTCGTCGACGTGCCAATCCGGTTCAGGCGGGCAGCCTTGATGAGCGCTTGCTGAATGTGGCGTGTGAGCGACGTGAGGCAGAGCAGGTTGCCTCCGGCAGTGCCGCGCCCGATCGCGACAGCAAGGCCGCGTCAGCAACCGGCGATCGCCCGGTGGCCATGCATGCCGACATGCGCAAGGCTGGCGAAGGCGAGGGGCCCAGGGTTTTTGCGGTGGCGGATTCGACGGCGGAAAAGCCCAAACTGATCCAGTTGCCCCAGATCGACAAGGCGGCGCTCGCGCAGGCGGCGGCAGCCCAGGATGCGGCAGCGCGCACCGACGGCCGCGGCAAGCCGGCAAGCGCCCCATCCGTATCGACCGCCGGCAAGCTCAAGGCCGGCAAGGCCGACACCAAAGAGCCCGAGGCCCTGACCGAGAAGCGTATCCGCGAATTGCATTACGCCAACTCGGGACCGCCGCGCACGGTGCGAAAGAAGGCGCCTTCCGCGCCTGCGCTCGAAGGGGCCGAAAATCCGGCGGCGAGCATGCACAAGCACTGGAGCTATGAAGGCGAAACCGGCCCCGCCCACTGGGCACGGCTGCGCCCCGACTATGCCGCCTGTGCGTCCGGCAAGCGGCAGTCCCCGATCGACATCCGTGACGGCATACGTGTCAATCTCGAGAACATCCGCTTCGACTACAAGCCGATGCAGTTTCGCATCGTGGACAACGGGCATACCGTGCAGGTCAATGCCGGCGAGGGCTCAAGCCTTAACGTGATGGGCAAGCGCTATGCGCTGCAGCAGTTCCATTTTCATCGCCCCTCCGAAGAGCGGGTGAATGGCCGCATGTACGACATGTCGGTGCATTTCGTGCATCGCAATGACGAAGGCCAGTTGGCCGTGGTCGCCGTGCTGCTGGAGAAGGGTGCTGAACATCCGTTGATCCAGACCCTGCTCAACAACCTGCCGCTGGAACAGGACAGCGAAATGGCGCCGGAAGATTCCATTGATCCATCTGTGCTGTTGCCGGAAAACCGCGCCTACTGGACCTATATGGGATCCCTGACGACGCCGCCATGTACCGAGGGTGTGCTGTGGATGGTCATGAAGCAGCCGCTGCAGGTGGCGGGCGAACAGGTCGCGATCTTTTCCCGGGTGTTCCGCAACAACTCCCGCCCTGTCCAGCCGGCCAACGGTCGCTTGATCAAGGAAACACGCTAGCCCGGATGCATTGCTGCGATCGAAAGTAGCCGGCTATCGGGTAAAGTAGAGGTCCCGATCCGGCAGTCGGCCATGTGACTGCGGGTCGACCCGACTCGGAACCCACTCCCAATGATCAGGCATGCGACAACAGCGGCGAATTCCGGCAGGGGCGCTTGGCGCCTGTTACTGTGCGGGTTGGCACTGTTGCTCACGGCTTGCGGCAGCAACCAGTTCGCTTACCTCGACGAGGGCGGGGGGCTCACGCTGTCCGTGGTACGGGAGCAGAGTTACCTCGGTGGCCCCTGGCAATCCACGCTGATATCAGCCGCGACGCCGCGCTGCCAGAAACGCCATGCGCTGGAGGGCATGTCCGAGGACGGCTTCCAACTCAAGGTTTTTCGTCCCGAGCCCGGGGTCTACATCCTCAACTCGGGCAAACGCTGGTATGTCACGGAACTGCGCAATTGCGAGTTCCAGGTGTTCAAGACCCCGCCACCGTTTCCCGGCGAAGCGCTAGGTCGTTTCGAAACCACAAGTCAGACGCTGGTGTACCTTGCCGACAAACCGGTCAAGCGCTGAGCGCGTCGCAGAACTTCCTTAAATTGTGAACTCCCCATGTTGAAAAAGGTTGGCGTCGAGAATCTGCATCTCGGCATGTATGTCCATGAAATGTGTGGCTCCTGGATGGATCATCCGTTCTGGCGCACGCGCTTCGAACTCACGGACCCGGAAGACATTCGCCGCCTGCAGGAAAGTGCGGTGACCGAGATCTGGATCGATACCAGCCGCGGCCTCGACGCCGCGATTCATGAAACACGGGCCGAAGCCAACGATGAATCCGAGATGTCCGCCGAGGCGGATCGTGCGCTGATCGAATCCGCTGAAACCGAAACGGCGCCGCGACTGGTACCGCTGGCGGAGGAGGTGGCCCGCGCCGCCAGGATTTGCGCTCGCAGCAAACAGGCCGTGGTCTCGATGTTCCAGGAAGTACGCATGGGGCGGGCCGTTTCCCCGGAACTGGCCGGCGCCCTGGTCGAGGAAATCTCCAGTTCCGTGGAGCGCAATCCCGGTGCCTTGATCAGCCTGGCGCGACTCAAATCGGCCGATGACTACACCTACATGCACTCGGTGGCCGTCTGCGCGTTGATGGTGGCGCTGTCCCGCCAACTCGGGCTGGACGCCGCAACGACCCGCGAACTGGGGCTCGCCGGTTTGCTTCATGATCTGGGCAAGGCTTTGGTGCCGATCGAGGTGCTGAACAAGCCGGGCAAGCTGACCGACGAGGAGTTTACGATCATCAAGCTTCACCCGGTCGAAGGACATCGCTTGTTGCTCGAGGGCGCTGCGGTCGGGGAAATTCCGCTCAACGTGGTCCTGCACCACCATGAGAAGACCGACGGCACGGGCTACCCGGATCGCCTCAAGGACGAGCAGATCAGCCTCTATGCCAAGATGGGCGCGGTTTGCGATGTCTATGACGCGGTTACCTCGAACCGGCCCTACAAGGCCGGCTGGGACCCGGCGGAATCGATCCGGCGCATGGCGGAGTGGTGCAAGGGACACTTCGACGAACGCATTTTCCAGGCGTTCGTCAAGTGCATCGGCATCTATCCCATCGGCTCCCTGGTCAAGCTGGAATCCGGGCGTCTGGGCGTAGTCATGGAGCAATCCGGCCATTCGCTGCTGACGCCGCGCGTCAAGATATTCTTTTCGATCAAGTCGATGGCGCAGATTACCCCCGAGGTCATTGATCTCTCACATCCGTCGGCGCGCGACAAGATCGTCGGTCGTGAAGAGGCCTCAAAATGGGGCCTCACCAACATCGAACGGCTTTGGGCGCCCTGAACCCGGCGGAACGTCACCCCCTGCCGCCAGCGTTGGCGGCCCAGTGTTTCGGCCTACTCGCGGTCGGCCTGCCTGCCCTGCTGTTTTTCCCTTCATTGTTGAAGCAAGCCCTGTTGCTGGCCATGCTACAAGGCGGGCTCGCGGCCCTGGCGGCCCGTTGGATGCAGGCGCCGCCGTGGTGGCTGGCGATCCATGTCGGCTTCATGCCCTTGCTGGTTCTGGTGCGCATGCTTGAGCTTCCCGGCTGGATCTGGCCCAGCGGCCTGGCCTTGCTGTTGCTGGTGTTCTGGCGCACGGATCGGAGCCGGGTGCCGCTCTACCTCAGCAGCCGCGGGGCCGCCGAGGCCTTGTTGCGCTTGTTGCCGGCGGGCCCTTGTCGCGTGATCGACCTGGGTTGTGGCGATGGATTCGTGCTGCGCTACCTGGCCGCAAAGCGCCCCGACAGCCGCTTCATCGGCATTGAACACGCGCCGCTCCCCTGGCTCTGGGCGCGCCTGGCAGCCCGCGCGTCGGGCAATCTGACCATACACCGCGGGGATTTCTGGGCCCATTCCCTGGCGGACTGCGATGTGGCCTATGCCTTCCTTTCCCCGGCGCCGATGCCCCGCCTGTGGGCCAAGGCCTGCGCGGAGATGCAGCCGGACGCGATGCTGGTGAGCAACAGCTTTGCCGTCCCCGGGCAGATGGAAAGTCAGCGGATAGCGGTCAACGACAGGGCAATGACGTATTTCTACGTATATCGGCCGGGCAGCGTGGCGGTCTAGAATGATCCGCAGGGCGGAGCCGCCCCGTCCATCGAAAAACGGAGACGCGGCACGTATGTTGCGTTCGTCAATGCAGTAACCGTTGTCATAGGGTAAATCATGGCTGAGTCCAAGCAACTGTCTGAATCTGAAATCGCCCGCGAGACCTTGCGCCTGCTTGCCACGCGAAAATTGCAGCCGACCCCGGACAACTACCGTTCGCTTTACTTCGAAATCGCCGGCGTGGCGCCGGCGGTGGCGTTCCCCGAGCGCGAACTGAAGGCGCTGCAGGCCGGCTTGCCGCGCGCCAGCGCGGATCAATTGAAGTTCGCCCGCCAGTTCGAGGCGGCGATTGCCAAGGGTAGCTGGGACGGCATCTCCGCAACGATCACCGAATTTCTCGCCAAGAGCGGCGAGCAACCGCAGTGGTCAAACATCATTCGCGACATGCTGACGCAACTTGAGACGCATCATTCCGGTCTCACCGCAGCGAAGAAGAAGGACGCACTGGATCAGGTGCTATCCGGCGCAGGTACGCCCGATGTCCTGGTGACCCGCTTGCAGGCCCTGATCCGCTCCTGGAGCCAGCAAGCGCCTGCCGAGCGCAGCAGCATGGCGTCGAGCGAGCCGCTTCCCTTGTCTGCCGCGCCTGCGGCGGCCAGCGTCGCACCCGCGGCCGCCGCATCCAGCTTGCCCGCGGTGGCGGCGCCCTGGCAGGGCGGCGTACTCGATCTGCGCGACATCATCGCGCAGTTGCTCGACAACACGCTCTCCATCGTCTTGCGCGATTCGCCCGACCTGGCGAG
>CAJBYR010000053.1 GCA_903959855.1 uncultured beta proteobacterium | reverse complement strand
CGTGTGGTCAGCGCCGACTCTTCATGGCTTGTGAAGAAATCGTAGCGAGCGGGCCGCAGCGGGGTGCGGCCGGAGCGCAGCTACCGGAATGTACGTCGTTGTACATGAGGATAGCGAGCACCGCCCAATCCCCGATCCGGTACGCGCAGTAGATTTATTCACAAGCTATCAGCCGGCCTTGCGTCGCACGCAATCGACATAGGCGTCACCGTCGGGTGGCAGCTTGCTGCGCTGGGCGCGCCAGAGCATTTCGCCGAGGCATTCGAGTACCGCGTGCAGTGCGCCGTGGCGGTCGCCGCGCCGGCTTTGCAGCAGCTTGAACGCGGCGAGTATTCCCGGCGGCTGATCGATGGAAAGCTGCTCCTCGATTGCCAGGTGCATCGAAAGATGCAGGAAGGGATTGGTTTCGCCCTGCTCCGGCGTCCATTCGCGCGTCAGCGCGTCCGGGGCTTCGAGCAACTCGTGGTATTCGGGGTGCAGGCCGACCAGGTCGGCGGCCAGCGTTTCCATGGGCGTGGCCGGCAGGCGCTGGCGGCGCTTGGCCCAGGCGTCGATGAGGAACTGGCGGGCCTGGTCGCGGGTCGGGTTAAACACGCGTCTTCTCCTTGTACGCGCAGAGGTCGGCCACCAGGCAGTTCGGGCAATCCGGCGTGCGCGCCTTGCAGACGTAGCGGCCGTGCAGGATCAGCCAGTGGTGGGCATGCAGGCGGAATTCGCCCGGCACCACCTTGAGCAACTTTTGTTCGACGGCATCGACGTCCTTGCCGGGTGCCAGCCCGGTGCGGTTGCCGATGCGGAAGATGTGGGTGTCGACCGCGATCGTGGGTTCCCTGAAGGCAATGTTGAGCACCACGTTGGCCGTCTTGCGGCCGACGCCGGGCAGGGCTTCGAGCGCGGCGCGATCGTGCGGCACCTCGCCGCCGTGGCGTTCGAGCAAAAGGAGCGACAGGGCGACGACGTTCTTCGCCTTGGTGCGGTAAAGACCGATGCTCTGAATATAGCCTTCGACGCCGGCGTCGCCCAGGGCCGCAACGGCCTGCGGCGTCGGGTGGTCCTTGAACAGCGGGCGCGTGGCGCGATTGACGCCCTTGTCGGTGGCCTGTGCGGAAAGCACTACCGCGACCAGCAACTGGTAGGGCGTGGCGTACTCGAGTTCACCCTTGGGTTCGGGATTGGCGGCAGAGAGCCGCGAGAAGAACTCGCGAACCTTTGTTGGCGTCATGCCGTGGCAGGAGTCGCAGTCGGCGGCTGATCGTGCAGGCGTTTTTCACGCAGGCGCTGGTTGGCGCGGGCGTCAAGCCAGTTGCGGCCCGCGATCAGCAGACCGAGTACGAAGAAGGCGCCTGGCGGCAGGATGGCGACAAGAAACCCGGGATAGTCCGCGGGCAACACCTGTATGCCGGAAAGTGACGGGAAGATCATTTCGATTCCGGAGAATATCGTCCCTTGGCCGACAAACTCACGCACGGCACCGAGCAGGGCAATCACCCAGACGAAACCGACGCCCATCATCAGGCCGTCGAGTGTCGAGGCGCGCAGTCCATTCTTGGCGGCGAAAGCCTCCACCCGCGCCAGCACGATGCAGTTGGTGACGATCAGCGGGATGAAGATGCCCAACACGAGATAGAGGTCGTGCAGGAAGGCGTCGAAGGCCAGGTCGACCACGGTCACCAGCGCCGCGATGATCAGGATGAACACGGGGATGCGGATCTCATAGGGAATCAGCGCGCGCAGCGCTGAGATGGCGAAGTTCGACAGCATCATGACCAGAATGGTCGCCAGCCCGAGGCTCACGGCATTGACCAGGTTGGTGCTGACCGCCAGTAGCGGGCACAGGCCGAGCAATTGGGCGAGGATGCTGTTCTGCTTCCAGATGCCGTTCCAGGTAATTTCCTTGTAGGCGCTCATGGTTTGACTCCTTGATCTTCGAAGCGGCCGTTGGCCGCCAGGCCGAACAGCTTGTCGCGATTCTCCGTGGCCCATGCAAGCGCGCGGCCGCTGGCGTTGGTGACGGCGCGGGCAGAGATCGTTGCCCCGGCCATCTGATCGAACTTTCCGCCATCCTTCTTGACCCGCCACTTGTCGCGCGGCACCGTGTCGAAGCCGAGGCTGTTGAATTGCGTGATCCAGGGACGGGACTTGTTACGGTCCTTCTTCGGGTCAATGTAGTCGCCGAGCCCCGGGGTTTCCTTGTGCGAGGTCACGCGCAGGGCCAGCAGGCGACCATCTGTGCCGACGGCGAGTATGAGGCTGATGCGCCCCGAGTAGCCGTCGCGCGCCGCGGCTTCTAGCACCAGCGCGACGGCTTCGCCATTCTTCCTGGCGCGCCAAAGGCGGGTGTCGTCGTCAAGTCCGAGGAGCTTGTGCGGCGCGAGGGTAATCGCGTCGGCCATCAGGTCATTGTCGTAGTACGAAGGCGGCAGCACTTCGCCGATCAGGCGCAGTTTTTCCGCCAGGGCGCTGGCCGCCACGAGGGGTTCCGTGGCCTTGTAGGTGCCGGCCATCATCGCGGTAAACACCACGGTAAACGCCAGCATGATGGCTGCCGTGCGCACCGAGATGCGCAGCACGCTGGATTCGCGGCGGGCGATTTCGATGGGTTCGCTCATGACGGACGGCCTCCCTTGCGCTTGTGGCCGAATACGGGCGGCTGGGTGTTCATGTCGATCAGCGGCGCCGCGATGTTCAGCAGCAGCACGGCGAAGGCGATGCCATCCGGATAGGCACCGAAAGTGCGGATGATCCAGGTCAGCAGCCCGATGCCGGCGGCGAAGATCAGCTTGCCGCGCGGCGTGGTGCAGCCGGACACCGGGTCGGTGATGATGAAGAAGGCGCCGAGCATGGCGCCGCCGGTAAAGAGATGGAAGCTCGGTCCGACGAAGCGCGTCGGGTCGTACAGTGCAAAGCCACCCGAGATCACGAACAAGGTGGCGAGGAAGGCGGCCGGCATGTGCCAGGTGATGATGCGCTGCTGCAGCAGGTAAATGCCGCCGATGAAGTAGCCGGCAGCGACCCATTCCCAGCCCTTGCCGCCGATGTTGCCGAAGGTGGCGTCATTGCCCAGTACGCCGGCCACCGTGGCGCGGGCGTCGGCTGTGTGCAGGGCGGTGCGCAAGGCATCGAGTGGAGTGGCCATGGTGATGGCGTCGAGTTGTCGTGTGCCGAAGATCGCGTTCCATTGCGGCATGAAGTCGGTAAAGCCGACCGCGGGCCATTGCGACATCAAAGAGGGGTAGGCCACGATCATCAGCGCAAAGGCGACCATTGCCGGGTTGAACGGGTTCTGCCCCAGTCCGCCATAGAGGTGCTTGGCGATCACGATGGCGGCCAGCACGCCGATCACGGTCAGCCACCAGGGCGCGATGGGGGGGAAGGTCAGGGCGATAAGCCAGGCCGTTACCAGCGCCGAGCCATCGCCGAGGAACAGCATGACCGGCTTGCCACGCAGTTTGAGCATGGCGGCTTCGGCCAGCAGCGCGGTGACTGAAGCGAGGGCAATCTGCACCAGGACGGCTGCGCCAAAGAACCATACATACACGGCGATTCCCGGAATCAGGGCGAGCAGCACGCGCATCATTACCGACTGGACGCTGGCGGGCTTCAGGAAATAGGGTGAGTTGTTCACGGCGATATCGGTTCAGTCGTCCTGGCGCAGGTGGGGCTTGGCCTGCTCGCGGATTTCGGCGCGGCGCGCTTCGATGGCGACGATTTCGGCCCGTTGCTCGGCAGTCAGGTTGCCGGTGTTCTCCGGGTGCACTTGTTCCTTCTGCGCCTTGGCACGTTCCAGCGCGGCGGCGATCAGGGCGTGCTTGGCCTCTTCATCCGGCGTTCGCGCCGGCTTTTCGGCTTCGGCCAGCGCGGCAGCCGCCTTTTCGCGACCGGCCGCCGTTTTTGCCGCCAGCTTTGCGGCTTTCTCCTGCTTCTCGCGTTCTTCGCGCAGGAGGCGGAACTCGTAGCGATCGCGGGCCAGATCGGCGGCATCCTTTTCGACTTCGCGCGCCCAGATCTCGCTCTTGGCGAATCGGTAGTAATCGACCAGCGGGATGCGCGAGGGGCAGACATAGGCACAGCAGCCGCACTCGATGCAGTCGAAGAGGTGGTATTCCTGGGCCTTGCCGAAGATCCGCGCGCGTGAGAACCAGTACATCTCGAAAGGTTGCAGATCGGCGGGACAGGCCTTGGCGCATTCGCCGCAGCGGATGCAGGGCATTTCGGGCGGCGGCTGCGGAAAGAGCTTCTGTGAGCCGACCAGCACGCAGTTGGTCGCCTTGACCACCGGAACGTCGTCGGACGGCATGCGAAAGCCCATCATCGGCCCGCCCATGATGACGCGGTCGGTATCGGGCAGAGGTGCGCACAAGGCGACGAGGTCGCGCATCGACGTGCCGAACAGGACTTCGTAGTTGCGTGCCTGGCCGACATTGCCGGCGACCGTGACGATGCGTGAAATCAAAGGTTGGCCGAGTGCGATGGCCTCGTAGATCGCAAAGGCGGTGCCGACGTTGAAGCACTGCACGCCGTAGTCAGTGGAGCGCTCGCCATGCGGCACTTCGATACCGGTGAGGACGCGGATCAGTTGCTTGGCCCCGCCGGCGGGGTAACGCGTGGGCACGGCGACGACCTGGATCGTCGTGTCGATATTGCCGGCCGATGCGGCTTCCAGCGCGGCGATGGCTTCGGGCTTGTTGTCCTCGATGCCGATCAGCACCCGGCTCGCCGCCAGCATTTCGCGCATGATCGCGGCACCCTTGAGCAGCCGGTCGGCGCGTTCGCGCATCAGGACGTCATCGCAGGTGATGAAGGGTTCGCATTCGGCGCCATTCAACACCAGGGTGTCGAGCTTGCCCTGCTTGCCGGCGTTGAGCTTGAGGTGGCTGGGGAAGACGGCGCCGCCGAGGCCGACGACGCCGGCATCGCGCAGGTAGTCGCGGGTGGCGGTCGGGGTCGCGGCACGGAAGTCGAAGGGATTGCGTTCCACCCATTCGTCGCGCCCGTCAGGTTCGATGACCACGCACATTGCCGAGAGCCCCGAGGTATGCGGCATCAGGCGCATCTCAACGGCAACCACGGTGCCGGAGGTCGAGGCGTGCACGGCTGATGAAACGTTGCCGTCGGCATCGCCGATGCGCTGGCCTTTGAGCACGCCATCACCGGCCTTGACCAGCGGGCGCGGTGGTCCGCCGATACTTTGGTGCAAGGGGATCACCAGCAAAGTCGGCGTTGGCGCGACGGCGATCGGCAAGTGGGTCGACGGCTCCTTGTGGTAGTCCGGCTTGACCCCACCGTTGAAGCGGAACAGGCGTTGCAGTGCGTTCATGCCGCCGCCTTGTCAGCAGGAACAATTCTGACCACGGGGTAGCGCCATTTCCAGCTTTCGACGCTCTCCGGAATTGGCTCCATGCTGATGCAGTCCACCGGGCAAGGTGGCAGGCAGAGTTCGCAACCGGTGCACTGCTTGGCAATCACCGTGTGCATCTGCTTGGCGGCACCGACGATGGCATCAACCGGGCAGGCCTGGATGCACAGCGTGCAGCCAATGCAGGTCTGCTCGTCGATGAGGGCGATCGACTTTGGCTTTTCGATGCCATGCTCTGCCGACAGCGGCTTGACCTCGCGCCCCAGCAGATCGGCCAGCTTGTGGATACCCTCTTCGCCACCGGGCGGGCACTGGTTGATTTCCGCCTCGCCCTTGGCGATGGCCTGTGCGTAGGGCTTGCATCCCGGAAAGCCGCATTGGCCGCATTGTGTCTGCGGCAGGATGGCATCGATCTTCTCCACCAGCGGATCGCCTTCGACACGGAAACGTACGGCGGCGTATCCCAAGGCAGCACCCAGGACAACGGCGCCCAGCGCCATGACGAGCAATGCTTCGAGCATGGCTATGCTTCCGCCGGGCCGTCCCAAGGAGGCATGCGCCCCCCGGTGGGGGGCAGCGAGCCGATTTTGCGAGTGTGGGGGGGCATCATTTGAACTTGTCCAGGCCGGCAAAGCCCATGAATGCAAGGCTCATGAGGCCGGCGGTGATCATGCCGATGGCCGTGCCGCGGAAATAAACCGGTACGTCGGCAGCTTCAAGGCGCTCGCGGATGCCGGCGAACAGGATCAGGGCGAGGGTAAAGCCCATCGCGCTGCCGAAGCCGAACAGCAGCGATTCGAGAAAGTTGTGACGCAGGCTGACGTTGAGCAGGGGGATGCCGAGTACCGCGCAGTTGGTGGTGATCAGGGGCAGGTAGATGCCCAGCACCTGATGCAGCACCGGGCTGGTTTTCTGGATTACCAGTTCCGTCAGCTGCACGATCGCCGCGATGGTGACGATAAAGGAGAGTGTGCGCAGATATTCGAGCTGGTTCGGTATCAGCAGCCAGGCATCGATGATGTAGCTCGCGCCACAGGCCATGGTGAGCACGAACGTCGTTGCTGCGCCCATGCCGAGAGCCGTCTCCAGCTTTTTCGAGACGCCCATGAATGGACAAAGGCCAAGGATGCGAACGAAGACGACGTTGTTGACGAGAACGGCGCCGAGGATGATGAAAAGATAACTGGTCATGATGTGCGGTACGCCCTCGCGCTGCCGCAGAAGCTGCCGAAGGTGGAAATTATCCCGCCTTTGATTGCCCTGCGGGCATCCGGCGGAACCTTAATTTTAGTTGGCCGATGCGTCTTTGGTCGCGGCGATGCATTCGGCAACCAGTGCCGGTCCGCGATAGATCAGGCCGCTATAGAGCTGGACCAGCGCGGCACCGGCAGCAAGCTTGGCGCTTGCGCGTTCGCCGCTGGTAATGCCGCCGGCGGCGATGATCGGCAGTTCCCCGGCGATGGCGCCTGCCAATGACCGGATCAACTGCGTGGACTTTTCGAACAGCGGGCTGCCCGACAGCCCGCCGGCTTCCATGGCCAGCGGGGAACTTTCGACGCCCTCGCGGCCCAGCGTAGTGTTGGTCGCGATCACGGCATCCATGCGGTGGCGTCGCAGGGCGTCGGCAATGTTGGTGATCTGCTCGGTGTCGAGGTCGGGCGCGATTTTCAGTGCCAGGGGAACGTATCTCCCGTGTTGCTGGGCCAATGCTGCCTGACGATCCTTCAGTGCTCCGAGCAGGGCGTCGAGTTCGGAATTGCCCTGAAGCTGACGCAGGTTCTTGGTGTTCGGCGAAGAAATGTTGACCGTGATGTAGCCGGCAAAAGGGTAGGCCTTTTCGAGGCAGATCAGGTAATCGTCTGCTGCTTTCTCGATCGGCGTGTCGAAGTTCTTGCCGATGTTGATGCCAAGGACACCCCGGTAGCTGATCTCCGGCAGGCGGCGCAGCAGGGCATCGATGCCTTCATTGTTGAACCCCATGCGATTGATGATGGCCTGCTGTTTGGGCAGTCGGAACAGGCGCGGCTTGGGGTTGCCCGGCTGCGGGCGCGGCGTAACGGTACCTACTTCAATGAAGCCGAAGCCGAGGCCGGCCAGGCCGTCGATGGCAACCCCGTTCTTGTCGAGGCCTGCGGCAAGCCCCACCCGATTGGGAAACTGGATGCCCATCACGGTGACCGGCGAACCCGTGGGGCGGGCGGTCCTGACCAAGCCCAGTGACGAAGCCAGGGACAATGAACGAAGGGTGATCTCGTGCGCGCGCTCGGCGTCAAGGGCGAACAACAACGGTCGAATCAGGGTATATGGGAGCATGGTCGTTGATTCTACGACGCTGGATACACGGCGTTTTTGCTTGTGACTTGAAGAAAGTTTGGCGAAAGGGTTTACACAAAGAAAATAGCCTCCTATAATCGCCCCTCTCTGCTGATTGCGGAGGCGCCGAAAGCGGCGAAGTTCTTTAAAAATCAAACAGCCGATAGGTGTAGGTGTTTGCGGTGCTGGGGTTGTGGTGAGTGATGGAGCTGAAATCGAAGGTTCTGTTGCGGGGTGAGTCGGAAGGCTGATCCCGGTTGGAGTTGAAAGACTTTGATCTG
>CAJBYR010000052.1 GCA_903959855.1 uncultured beta proteobacterium | reverse complement strand
GCGACGCTGTCGAACAGGGCTTGCAGGTCGTCGGAGTCCTGGCCGTCGTCGTGCGTGCTGGTAAGGGTCATCGTTGCGCTTTCAGGTGGTGGGTCCGGGGTACAAGGTCGGATGCAGGCCGCTTGCGGTCGATTAGGCCGACCAGCCCAGTTTCTCGAAGATCTTGGCCAGCTTCTCGCCCAGGGTGGCGGCGGTAAAGGGCTTGACGATATAGCCGGAGGCGCCGGACTGGGCCGCCATGATGATGTTCTCCTTCTTGGCTTCGGCGGTGATCATCAGCACCGGCAGGTGTTTCAGTGCCGGGTCGGCACGGACCGCCTGCAGCAATGCCAGGCCGTCCATGTTGGGCATGTTCCAGTCGGTGACGACGAAATCGAAGCCGCCGGCCTGCAGCTTTTGCAATGCCACGGCGCCATCCTCGGCTTCGTCGGCATTGGTGTAGCCCAACTCCTTGAGCAGGTTGCGCACAATGCGCCGCATGGTCGAAAAATCGTCAACTACGAGGAATTTGAGTTTTGCCGGGTCAATTGCCATTGGGGGGTCTCCTAGTTCTGAGTCGTTGCGTGCCGGCTCAATTGTGCACGCAAAGTCTGCGACAGCGCATCGGCATCGAATTTGGCCACGTAGGCATCGACACCGACGCTGCGTCCCATGGCATGGTTGGCCTGGGAGGAAAGCGAGGAGTGCATGACCACGGGGATGCCGTCGAAGCGCTTGTCTGACTTGATGTTGCGGGTCAGTACGTAGCCGTCCATCTCCGGCATTTCGGCATCGACCAGGATCAGGTCGAGTTCGTCATGCACCGAGTTTCCGGTTTGCTGGGCACGGGCCGCCATGCCCGAGAGCCGGGTCCAGGCTTCCATGCCGTTCTGTGCGAACTTGTGATTGACCGCCAGTTTGTCGAGCACTTCGGCGATTTTCCTGCGGGCCACCACGGAATCATCGACGAAAAAGACGTTCATGGTTTCGCCGCCAGTCATCTGTTCGATCTGGCCGATTTCGGCTTCGCCGAAGGTGTTCGCCAGAATCTGCTCGACATCGAGAATCGAGACCAGGCGGCCGTCGCCCAGTTCGGTCACGGCGGAAATGTAGGTATTGGTGCCGCCGGCCAGGGTTTCCGGGGCGCGCACTTTTTCCCAGTCCACGCGGATGATGCGATCCACTTCGTGCACCAAAAAGCCCAGATTGCGCTTGCTGTACTCGGCGACCATCATCGCGCTGCCGCGGCCCGGCGGCGCGTCGTTGAGTTTCATGATGGTCGCCAGCGACAGCACCGGGATCACGTCGCCGCGCAGGCTGATCAGCCCCTCGACGCCTTCGGGCATGTTCGGCGTGCGGGTGATGTCGGGTGTCTCGCTGACTTCCCTGACCTTGAAGACGTTGATGCCGAACAGTTCATGGGTGCCCAGCGAGAACAGCAGGATCTCCATGCGATTCGAGCCGGCGAGACGGGTCCGTGCATCGACGCTGTCGAGCAGCGAAGGCGGCGCCGTGCTGACCACTGCGCCACTGGACATCGCCGGAACGGCGCTGCCATGTGTCTCCGGCAGTTTGCCCACCAGCAGGCGGATCAGGGCTTCCGAGAGGCGTTGCGGCTCGAACTTGGGGATGTATTCGTCGACCCCGACCGACTGGCCAAGTTGCTTGTTGGAGTCCGAAGAAAGCGAGGAATGCATCAGTACCGGAATGCCGTTGAAGCGCGGATCGCCCTTGACCGACCGGGTCAGGAGGTAGCCGTCCATTTCGGGCATTTCGACGTCGGTAAGGATCACCTGGACGAAATCGCGCACCGGCCGCCCGGATCGCTCCGCATGGTCGGCAATGCGACGCAGTTCGTCCCAGGCAGCACGGCCATTGACCGCGCCGACCGAGCGCACGCCCAGGGCATCCAGAGTGCGCTGGATCTGCCCGCGCGCCACCGATGAGTCGTCGGCATACAGCACCATCAGGTCCTGCCGGTCGAGTGGCGGGATGTTGGCGAACAGCATGCTGTCATCCGGCTTGACGGTTTCGGCCAGGATGCGTTCGACATCGAGCAGCATCACCAGGCGGCCGTCCTCCAGCTCGGTGACCGCCGTCACCAGACCGCCGAGGTTGTTGCTGAGCATTTCCGGTGGCACCCGCATCTGCCCCCAATCGACGCGCAGGATGGTGTCGACCGCCTCGACCAGAAAACCCTGGGTATGGTGGTTGTACTCGGTGACGATCATGATCTTGCGCTGCGAATCCGTCGGCACGCCGACGTAGTCGCCGAGATCCACCACCGGCACCAGCGCACCGCGCAGGCTGACCATGCCCTTTACGGCCGCACTCATCTCGGGAGTCGCGGTGATGGTCGGTGTATTCATCACCTCGCGCACCTTGAACACGTTGATGCCGAAGGTTTCGCAGCGCCCGGTGCGGGCATCCGTTCCCAGCGAAAACAGCAGGATTTCGAGCTTGTTGGTGCCCGCGAGCCGGGTGCGGGCGTCGACGTTCTTGAGCAGTTCGGACATGGTCAGGTCTCTCAGTGATTCGCGCGGGCCGGGGCCATCACGCGCGAAGTGCCTCGATCAGCGATTCGACTTCGGTTTTCGACTCGGCGAGGATGCTGCCCAGGGTCTCGTCATCCAGGGCGACATCGATATCGACGGCGGTGCCTTCGCGGCCGTTGCCGGCGAGTTGCGACAAGGGTGATTCGACGGGGGCAAGGTGATCGGCCAGCAGCAGGGTATCGGCCAGCGATTGTGGCGGCATGGCCAGATAGCCCTCCCACATGCCTTCGATGGCTTCGATCACGGGCGCCGGAGCGCCGAGATGCTTGAGCACGGCGCGGCCGACCGTCGCCGCGCCACCTTCATCCCACGCCAGCAGGGTGCCGTTGGGGGATTCCAGCAGGCCCGGGTAGGCACCGCCGCGGGCGATCAGGTAGAAGCCGCCGATTTCATGGATGATGCCGGCAAAGAAGGCCGTGTCAGGATTGACCTTGGTGACGCGGCGGGCGATGACCTGCGCCAGCGCGGCGACGTGGGCGGTGTGTTCCCATAGTCCCATCGCCAGTTTGCGGTGGCCGGGGGTGCCGGCCATGTTTTCCATCTGCTTCACGACGACGGCGGCGGCCAGCACCCGCAAGGTATTGAAACCGAGGCGCGAGACGGCGCTGCGCACGTCGGCGATGGCCCGCCCGGTGCGGTTGTAGATCACCGAGTTGGCAACGGCGACAACACGTGCCGCGAGCACGGGATCGGCTTGCACCAGCTTCGCCAGGGTATCGATGGAGCAATCCGGATCGTCGATCAGACGTTGCACCTTGAGGGCCAGCTCCGCCGTGGTGGGAAACACCAGATTGCCGCTCTCGGCGGCGGCCGCGACGCTGGCGAGGATGGCGTCCACCTCGGGCGGCTGGATGGCGGCGGAAGAGGGCGCGGATGTGAAGTTCGTCATGGCGGTCGTCCTCAGAAGAGTTCGATTTTCTTTTCGGTGCTGGGTCGGCTGGGCCGGATCAGCGATTGTTCGTAGGCGCGCTCGGCGCTTACAACGTCCTGGACACCTGGCTGGCTGATCGGCAGGCGACGGCAATAGGCATCGCCCGTATCCGGGGTGAATAGCACCTTGCGTGACCAGGCGCCGCCAAAGTCCTGGGCGGCCAGGGGGATGCCTTCGCGCTCCAGCCACTCCTTGGTAAATTCGGCATTGCGTTGTCCGATCGCCATCAGGATCGAGGTGACGATGGTGCCGCCGCCGAAGGCTTTGGCCACGATGCGCTGCTTGGCTGCCCCCTTGTTGAGCATGGTGTTGAGCAGGACTTCCATGGAATAGTCACCGGCCAGGATGACATCGGAGTCGTCGCTGGCAGTCTTGGAGCGGCTGGGAAGCAGGAAGTGATTCATGCCCGCCAGACGCAGTTTGGGGTCATACAGGCAGACGGCGACGCAGGAGCCGAGCAGGGTGGTGATCGGCCGTTCGGTTTCGACCGCCCAGCCGCCCGGGTTGATGTTGCGCGAATTGCGCTCCAACTCCTTGGGGTCGTGTGGTAGTGGGCCTGGCATGTGTGTTCTCCGGTTTCCTTGTGCGTCAGCCGTAGGCGATGATCTCTGCGGGGATGGCATCGAGCGGCACCACGCGATCCACGCCGCCAAGCTTGATCGCTTCCTTGGGCATGCCGAACACCACGCAGGTCGATTCGTCTTCGGCGATGGTCCGGGCGCCGGCGTCATGCATTTCCTTCATGCCGCGCGCGCCGTCGTCGCCCATGCCGGTCATGATCACGCCCAGCGCGTTGCGCCCGGCGACCTGGGCGACGGACCGGAACAGGACGTCAACCGAGGGCTTGTGGCGATTGACCAGCGGGCCGTCGGCAACTTCCACGTAATACTGGGCGCCGCTTCTGCGTAGCATCATGTGGCGTCCGCCGGGGGCGATCAGGGCGCGACCGGGCATGATGCGGTCGCCATTTTTCGCTTCGCGCACCTCCAGCTTGCACAGGCTGTCGAGGCGCTCGGCAAACATCGCGGTGAATTTTTCGGGCATGTGCTGGACGATGACAATGCCGCTGCCGACGTTGGGCAGGCGGGTCAGGACCGCCTCCAGTGCCTGGGTGCCGCCGGTGGAGGTGCCGATCGCCACGACGCGGTCGGTGGTTTCTGCCATGGCCCGGGTGCTTGCCACCTGGGCGGCGAGCATGGCATCGGCGGTCAGCTTGGGCGGCGGCACGCCGCCGGCCGCGAAGCGTCGGTTCAGGTGACCCAGGTTGGCGCGGGCGGCAGCGCGCACGGCGCTGGCCAGATCGTCGCCCGAGTCCTGAAGGAACTGCTTTACGCCCATCTTGGGCTTGGTGATGATGGCCAGCGCGCCGGCAGCCAGCGCTTCCATGGTCGCAGCGGCGCCCTTTTCGGCAAGGGACGAGCAGATGATGGTCGGCGTCGGCCGCTCGCTCATGATTTTTTTGAGGAAGGTCAGCCCGTCCATGCGTGGCATCTCGATGTCGATGACAAGCACGTCCGGCCACTGGACTTTCATTTTTTCCAGGGCATAGATCGGGTCCGACGCCACGCCGATGACTTCCATGTCGGCTTCGCGCTCGATCGTCTCGCGATTCACCTGCCGTACCACGGCGGAATCGTCAACTATCAATACCTTGATCTTGTTGGCCATGGTCAGGCGGGCAGGCAATAGACGGTGGGCTTGACCGGCTTCAGGCGCTCGGTCAGGCCGTTCAGGCTTTCGGAATGGCCGACGATGAAGTAGCCCCCGGGGAGCAGTTGTTCAACCAGGCGGCCGACCACCTGGCGCTTGGTCTCGGCATCGAAGTAGATCATCACGTTGCGCAGGAAGATCACATCAAATTTGCCCAGGGCCGGCAGCGTCTGGTTCAGGTTGACCTGCTGGAAGCGCGTGTGGCGTTTGATCTCGGGGGCAATCATGAAGCTGCCCTCCTGGCTGCGCACGCCCTTCAGGCAATACTTCCTGAGATAGGACTGGGGCAGGCCGCGGGTTCTGTCCAGCCAGTAAAGGCCGCGCTCGGCAGTGGCCAGCACGGCGGTCGAAATGTCGGACCCGGTTATTTGCCAGGGAGAATCCAGCCCCAGGGTATCGGCCAGAACAAAGCCAAGGGTATAGATTTCCTCGCCGGTCGAAGACGCTGCGCTCCAGATGTTGAAGGGCCGGGAAGGCGGGTGGTTCGCCAGGATCACGTCCTTGAGGAAGTCGAAATGCGCTTCCTCGCGGAAGAAATAGGTCTCGTTGGTCGTCAGCAGATCCACCATGGTCTGCAATTCGCCGGGTTCGCCGCCGCTGGAGACCAGACGGAAATACTCGCCGAAGCTTGACAGGTTCAGATGCCGCAAGCGCTTGCCGAGGCGTCCGGCAAGCAGGACCCGTTTTGAGTCGGCCAAGCTGATCCCGGCGATCTTGTAGATCAGTCTCTGGAACTGGGCAAACTCGGCAGTGCTGATTTCAGCGTTTTCGTAGGCAGCCATCGGTCTCTGGGTGGTCCGGAGCCATCGGGGGCTTGACAATTTCGTCTCCCACGACAACACCAAACGCAGCTACAATGCGGGTCAAATAAATAAAGCGATTCAAAACCTTTCGGCTATCTTCTCAAAGCGAACCTAGCTTGTGCATCCGGAAATTACGCTACAAACTGCGGTATCTACGTAGGTTTGCATGTTGATGTGCGGCATGCAGCAAAAAGTTTCCGCCACAAGGCTTTAAGGATTCGGCCCATCGATGCAAACCAAGAAACCCAGCCGCCCACAATCGAAGGTGTATCTCATTGATGACGATCCGGTCATCACCTTCCTTTTGGTCGATCTCGTCGAGTCCGTGGCCTTGCCCTATGCGGTCTTCAACGATGCGCAAAGTTTCCTCAAGCAGGATCTGACCGAGCTTGCCGGTTGCATCGTCACCGACGTGCGCATGCCGGGCATGAGCGGTCTCGAACTCCAGGATGAATTGCGGCACCAGGGCATCGACCTGCCGATCATTTTTATTTCCAGTTACGCGGAAGTCCCCTCGGTGGTGCGCGCCATGCGTGGCGGTGCGCTGGATTTCTTCCAGAAGCCGTTTTCCACCCAGCGTTTGCTGGACCGCATCCAGGATGGCCTGCGCATCGACAAGCAGCGCTCCGAAATGCAGGCGCGCAGCCGCGATATCGGCGAACGCATGGCCTTGCTCACGCCGCGCGAGCGCGAGGTTCTCGAAGGCGTGTTCGAGGGAAAGCTGACCAAGGTCATCGCCCACGAGCTTGGCATCAGCCAGCGCACGGCCGAAACCTACCGGCATCTGATCATGCAAAAGCTCCAGGCGGGATCGATTGCCGAACTGGTGCGCCTGACCATGGAATTCATGCCGGGCAGCAGCCTGGCGGCCAAGAGCCTTCCCGAAAAAGAGGTCTGAGGGCTTGCGGGCCCTGCGCGGCGCGCCATGTGTCAGGCGGAGGCGTGGGTGTGTTCGCGGAATTCGCACAGGATGGCCGCCGCCCCTTCGTAGTCGAACGCATCGATGCGTGCCCGCAGGGTATCCGCCGCTTCGCCGAGGACACTTGCCAGCATCTCGGCCTCTTCCTTGGCCAGATAGCTTGCCGCCATGTCGCCCTGTTCCAGCAGGGCTTCCAGCCGCGTCAGGATTTCCGCGAACCGCACCGGCGTCCGGGGAATGCTGGCATCCAGCGGATCGTCGATCGCGTGCTGGCGGATGCCCTTGACCAGGCCCGAAAGGACTTCCGTCAATTCCGCGCTTAGCTTGGCCACCACCTCGGCACCGGCATCGTTCTCCAGCGCCATCAGTATGGCATTTGCCGCATCCGACAGCCTCTGGGCGCCGAGCATGCCGGAGGCGCCGCGCAGCGCATGCGCCAGGGGTTCGATAGCCTCCGGCTGACCCTTGTGCAGCAGGTCGATTATCTGGTTTGCATGATCCTGGTAGCCCTCGGCGAACAGCACCAGCAGGCGGCTGTATTTGGCCACGTTGCCGCGCATGCTTGTCAGGCCGGCAGGCAGGTCAAGGCCCGGTATGCAGGCCAGATGACGCTTGCGGTCATCGTCGCTGAGTTTGGGCGCGGGCCGGGGCTCGACCTTGGCGGGCCCGGGGGCGGGGGCCGGCAGCCATTTCATCAGCGCCGCATAGAAGAGCTGGGGATTCACCGGCTTGGCGATAAAGTCGTTCATTCCTGCCTCCATGCAGGCTTGACGGTCCTCGTTGAAGGCATTGGCCGTCATTGCCAGAATCGGAACCGCGGCGTGGCTCGACAGCAGGCGGATCGCCCGCGTTGCATCCAGCCCGTTCATCTGCGGCATCTGTACGTCCATCAGGATCAGGTCATAGGCAATGTTTGATGCCTTGGCCAGGGCTTCGCGACCATTGATCGCCGTGTCGGCGTCAAGTCCGGCAGCGTGGATCAGCTCCAGGGCGACTTCGCGGTTGATCGCATTGTCTTCCGCAAGCAGCAGGCGGGCACCGGCATGGCCCCGGCGCAACCTGGCCTCGGAACTGTCGTCCTCCATAACGGCCTCGGCCTGAAGCACGGGAACGATGCCGTGTCCGTGCTGCAGGCACACGGTGAACCAGAAGGTGCTGCCTTTGCCGACGTCGCTCTCGACACCGGCATCGCCGTCCATCATGTAGGCCAGGCGACGGCTGATGGCCAGGCCAAGGCCGGTGCCTCCATAGTTGCGGGTGGTCGAGGCATCGGCCTGAACAAAGGCCTGGAACAGGCTCGACAAGTGCTCGGCCGGAATGCCGATACCCGTGTCCTGAACCTCGAAGCGGATGCGCACTTCCTCGTCAGTATCTGAAAGCAGCATGGCGCGCAGGGTGATCTCGCCATGCTTGGTGAACTTGACGGCGTTGCCGGCATAGTTGAGCAAGGCCTGGCGCAGTCGCGTGGGGTCGCCGCGCAACCAGGCCGGTACGCCCTCGCATTCGACATTCACCGTGATGTTCTTGGAGCGGGCCTGTTCGGAAATCAGCGAGCGGGTGTGATCGAGAACCGCGGACAGTGAAAAGTCCGTCTGTTCCAGCGCCAGTTTTCCGGCCTCGATCTTCGAGAGGTCGAGGATGTCGTTGATGATGGATAGCAGGTGCTCGGCTGCTTCGCCGATCTTGTTCAGTTTGTCCGCCTGTTCCGGCGTCGGCTGGGTGCGTTGCAGGATGTAGGTCAGGCCGACGATGGCGTTCATCGGCGTGCGGATCTCGTGGCTCATGTTGGCCAGGAATGCGCTCTTGGCGACGTTGGCTTCCTCGGCCTTCTCGCGAGCTTCCTCGAGCTGGGTGGTGCGTCTGGCGACGAGGTCTTCGAGGTGGTGGCGGTGTTCGTCGAGTTCGCGGCCGACGCGCCGCTTCTCGGTGATGTCTTCCTTGACTGCCACGTAATGGCTGATGGCGCCGTCGGCCTGGCGAATCGGCGTCACGATGGCAAATTCGACGTACTCCTCGCCAGTCTTGCGGCGGTTGAAAAACTCTCCCTTCCACGGCTTGCCTTGCGCAAGGTGTTCCCACATCGCGGTGTAGGTCTCGCGCGGCGTGTGGCCGGAATGCAGGAAGCGCGGGTTCTGGCCGATCACTTCCTCGCGGCTGTAACCGGTGTTGCGCGAAAACGCCTCGTTGACGTACTCGATCTCGGCACGCGTGTTGGTGATGACGATGCTTTCCGGGCTTTGCTCGACCGCGAGCGAAAGCTTGCGCAGCATTTCATCCGATTCCTTGCGTTCGGTGACATCGAGCATGATGCCGCGCAACCAGCGCGGCTTGCCGTCCTGCTCGACCACGGTGACGGTATCGTGCAGCCAGACCGCGTGGCCGTCGCGGGCGATGAAGCGGTACTCGAATTCGTGCGGCTGCAGGCGTGCGGTGCAGTCGGCGCAGTATTGCGGCGCCCAGCTGACGTCGTCCGGATGCATGTGTTCGACCCAGAATCCTGGGCGCAACCAGTCCTCGACGGGGAATCCGAGCAGGCGCTCGGCCTGCTGGCTGACGAAGGTGTAGGTGAAGTTTTCGGCGTCCGCTTCCCAGACGATGCCGTCGGTGGTGTTGACCAGATCGCTGAAGCGTTGTTCGGAAGCCTTGAGGACGTGCTCGGCCTGTTTGCGCTCGGTGATGTCGCGGATATATGCGGTGAAAATGTACCGGTCATCGGCCTGGAGCGCGCCGATGGTCAGCTCGACGGGGAATTCCGTGCCATTGGAACGCATGGCATATAGCTCCATGCGCTTTCCGATCGCCTGGCGCTGGCCGGTGCTGATGAATCGCGCCAGTCCCGCGCGATGCCGGTCACGGAATTGCGCGGGAATGATCAACTCGGAGAGATCGCGCCCCAGCGCCTGCTCCGACGAATACCAGAACATGGTTTCGGCACTGGCGTTCCAGGTCATGACCCGGCCTTCCTGATCCATGCCGATCACGGCATCAAGCGCGGATTCGACCAGCAACTGGGCCTGGGAAAGCGATCCCTTGAGCGAGGCTGCCGTCGCCTTCAGGTCGAGTTCCATCTGCTTGCGCTCGGTGATGTCGCGGCCGATGCAGAAGGTGCCGATCACCGCGCCATTCGCGTCGTGCAACGGTCCCTTGGTTGATAGCAGGAAGCGTTGGCCATCGCGCACACTGAGCTTTTCCTCGACCGTAAGGGTGAGGTTTTCCGTGCGCAGGCGATGGTCCAGGGCGAGGATGGCTTCCGCCTCCTTGCCCGGCAGCAGCGCGGTGACATCCTTGCCCAGCAAGCGGGATTCCTCGACGGCAAAGAAACGGCATCCCGCCTGGTTGAACAGCAGATAGCGACCGGCCTCGTCCTTGACGTAGATGATGTCGTCGGAACTGCGCACCAGGTTGTCGAGCAATTCCAGCGATCTAAGCTTCTCGGCCTGGGCTTCACGCTGGCGCACGCTTTCCTGAAGGCGCTGGCGCTCGCGCAGGACCAGGGCTCCCGCCACGGCAATGAACAGCAGCAGCAGTCCCGGCAGCGCCAGCCAAAGGGCGTCGCGCCAGGCCTGGGCCAGCAGTTCGCTGCGATCCATCTTGGCGATCAGGAACCAGTCGGTGGACAGCACGGCACGCGCGACGCCCATGACCGGCACCCCGCGATAGTCTTCACCCTCGAAAAGCCGACCGGGCTTGATTTCTCCGCGCAGAACCTGCGCCGCCAGCAGCTTCGGCGTCGCAATCGGCGCGAGGAATTTGGCCGCGGCGTTATCGCGGTACAGCAGGTCATTGAGGTACACCACCTGGTCGCCATCGCGGCGGAATAGCAGGGTTTCCGCGCTGGTGCTGGGCACCGGCCAGGATTGCAGCAAGGGGAAAAGATAGGTCGCCGGGTCGGTACGCAAGATGATGGCCGGAGGATTCTGGTCGCGCACGGCGAGGGGGGCAATGAAGTCGAAGCGTATGGCGCCCGAGCCATCACGATACGGCGACGGATTGCTGACGCGCCTGGTCGTGACGGACTCGCGGATCGCGTCCAGGAGCGGGGCCTGCAAGGGCGCGGCATTGCCTTCCGATTGCCAGATCACCCGGCCCGCGGCATCCACCAGCAGTATGCTTGCATAATCCTTGGTGCTGCGGTATTGCTGCAACAGCAATGTCAGTTCGGCGCGACTGGCGCTATCGCCAAGCCGCGACCAACGCCGGTAGGTTTCAGCAATGCGCTGGTCGGCGGCGAGGAATTCGGCATCGCTCTGGCGCTCCTGCAGCCAATCGGCAATCTGGCGTGTCTTTACCTCGGCGATCGCCTGGACGCGCGTTGCCTCGCTCTGGTACTGGTGGCGGAAATGGACGCTGATCGCGACCGTCGTTGACGCTACCACCGCCAGGCCGATCACGCCGATGGGCAGCAGCAGCGAACGGATACGCGTGGTTTCTAGCGCCGGAAGCGGGCGCCGCTGCGAGTGGCGCGACAGCACGTAGAACAGCAACAGCGCCGTGACGGCGACGAAGAGCCAGCCTTTGAGGGTGCTGGCAATGATGGCCTGGGACGGGTCCGGAAACATCATCGCCACCACCCGGTCCGACATCAGGATCCAGGTTGCGCCGATCGCGGCATAGCCGAGTGCAAACGAGGCGGCGCCGAAGCGACTGCGCTGGCCGGAAGAAGCGGGGGTGTTCATCTCATCCGTCACTGTGCTGCTCGGCGATGGCGGCGAACTCGCTGAAGCTGGCGAGAAAGATGTCGGTTACATCCGGATCGAACTGCTTGCCACGCTCGCCGACGATAATTTCACGAACCTTGTCGATCGGCATCGCGTCCTTGTACACCCGCTTCGAGATGAGTGCGTCGAACACATCGGCAATGGTCATCAGCCGCGCGGAAATCGGTATCGCTTCCTCGACCAGGCCGTCGGGGTAGCCGCGGCCATCCCAGCGCTCGTGATGCCAGTGGGCAACTTCCTTGGCCAGTGCAAGGAATTCGACCGGATGGGCGATGTCGCGCTCGGCCTGCTCGATCGCATCGCTGCCAAGCTTGGAATGGGTCTTCATGACTTCCCATTCGTCCGGTGTCAGTTTGCCGGGCTTTTGCAGGATCGAATCCGGAATGCCGACCTTGCCGATGTCATGCAGCGGCGCCGAGTCGGCGAGCATCTTGATGTAGCTGTCGGTGAGGGTTTCGGCGAAACGCGGGTGGTGCTGCAGCCTGGTCGCCAGCAGGCGCACGTAGCCCTGGGTGCGCAAGATGTGGTTGCCGGTTTCCGGATCGCGGGTTTCGGCGAGATGGGCCAGTGCGCGGATGCTTGCGGCCTGGATCAGTTCGTTTTCTTCCATGCGCCGGGCAACCTCGGCCTCGAGCACGGCATTCTGGTCGCGCAGCCAGTTCGAGGCGATTCGGGCCAGCAACTGGCTTCGCACACGTGCCAGCACCACGTCGGGCTTGATCGGCTTGGCAATGTAGTCGGCCGCGCCGTGCTGGAAGCCGCGCTCTTCGTCGCGGGCGTTGTCCAGGGCGGTGAGGAATATCACCGGAATGTTGCGCGTCGCCGGGTCCTTGCGCAGCGTGGCAAGCACCTGGTAACCGTCCATTTCCGGCATCATGACGTCGAGCAGGATCAGGGCCGGCTGCGGATCCTGGGTCGCGTAGCGCAGCGCCGCGCGGCCGGAGGTGGCTGCCTTGACCTGGTAGCCGGCCCCGTGCAGCAGGTCGCCAAGCACGGCCAGGTTCGCCGGCACGTCATCGACGATCAGGATCATCGATCCCTTGACGGCCTCGTCGGAGCTTGTGGGGTCGCCGTTGGCGAAATCGATTGGATTGTTCATGGCATTAGCGGTTCCTGCCTGAGGTTGGCGTGGCGTCAGCGCCGACTTTGAAGAACTCCATGAGCTCATGGAGTTGAGCCGCCTGGCCGCCCATCTCTTCGGCGGTGGCGGCGAGTTCCTCGGACGCCGAGGCGTTCTGTTGCGTGGCCTGGTTCAGCTGGCCCATGGCGCTGTTGATCTGGCCGACACCCGCCAGTTGCTCCTGGCTGGTGGCGGCGATCTCTTGCACCAGATCCGAGGTCTTGCGAATGTTGGGCACCATTTCGCCGAGTACGCGACCGGCCTTTTCCGCCGTAATTACGCTGGCCGTGGCGAGTTGTCCGATTTCCTGCGCAGCCACCTGGCTGCGTTCGGCGAGCTTGCGCACTTCGGCGGCCACCACCGCGAAGCCCTTGCCATGTACACCGGCACGCGCCGCTTCGATCGCGGCATTCAAGGCCAGCAGGTTGGTCTGGTAAGCGATGTCGTCGATGATGCCGATCTTGCCGGCGATGGTTTTCATGGCATCGACGGTGTCCTTGACCGCCGCGCCACCCTGTTCCGCCTCGGTTGACGATCGGGTAGCCATGTTGTCGGTGACTTTGGCGTTCTCGGTATTCTGCGTGATGCTGGCGGTCATCTGCTCCACCGACGCCGTCGTCTTTTCCACTGCCGCCGCCTGTTCCGACGAGGCCGTGGACAGTGATTGTGCGGTGGCCGAGACCTGCTGCGACGAGTCGACCAGGATGTTCGCGGTTTGCCTGACTTCGCCGATGATGTGGGCCAGGCTTTCGCTGGTCTTGCGTATCGCAAACAGGAGGCTGCCCCGGTCGTCCTTGCGCAGCACGATGTCGTCGCTGAGATCGCCGTCGGCGAGGCGATGCATGACATCGACGGCGTAGGCGGGTTCGCCGCCCAGAACCCGGCGCAGGAAGCGCTGGATGGCAAACGCCAGCAATGCCAGCAAAGGCAGGGAGACGAGTGCGGCGATCAAGGCGCTGGTCTTCAGGAAGGAGCTTGCCGCCGCTTCAACCTTGTTGAGCTTGATCTGCATGCTGACAGCACCGAGGACGGTTCCTTCCGGCACCTGATGGCAGGTGGTGCAATCCTTGCCGAGGTAATTTTTCGAGGCCAGGATGGGCTTGACGACGTGAAGGTAGTTGCCGTTTTTGGCGTCCTCTTCGACCTGCATGACTTCCTTGCCGCTGGACAGGGCCAGTTTTTCCTGGTTGTCGGCGGCCTGTTCCTTGGCGCTACCGGCGCCGAACACCTTGATCAGGGCTTCGCTGCGCAGTACGGTCAGGTTGCGCAGCACCGTCAGTTCCTTGATCTGGTCGAGGAACACGTCGCGTTGGGCGATGGTGCCGGTAATCATCATGCCGGTGAGGCCGGCCATGGTCATTTCGTGGATGCTGTTGGCGACGTCGCCGGCCTGCTCGATGGCATTGGCCCGATTGATGCGGGATTGCCAGGCGATGGTACCCACCAGCACCAGCACCAGCATCAGCGATACCAGGGCGGCGAGGCGCAGCCAGACGGGTATTGCAGCAGGGCGTTTCATGGCAGTTTCACTGTCCTCATCCCGCCCGTGCCGGCGCGGCGCCGGACGCTTCCGGCAGCTTGAAAAATTCCATCAGGTCCTGCAACTCGGCGGCTTGCCCGCCCATTTCCTCGGCGGTGGCGGCCAGTTCTTCAGAGGCCGAGGCGTTCTGTTGCGTGGCCTTGTTGAGCTGGCCCATGGCACTGTTGATCTGGCTGACGCCGGTCGATTGTTCTTCGCTGGCGCCGGCGATTTCCTGGACCAGGTCGGATGTCTTGCGGATGTTGGGCACCATGGCGTCGAGCACCCGGCCGGCCTTCTCGGCGGTAGCCACACTGGTCTTTGCCAGTTGCCCGATCTCTTGCGCCGCGATCTGGCTGCGCTCGGCGAGCTTGCGCACTTCGGCGGCGACGACGGCAAAGCCCTTGCCATGCTCGCCGGCGCGTGCCGCCTCGATCGCGGCGTTGAGTGCCAGCAGATTGGTCTGGTAGGCAATGTCGTCGATGATGCCGATCTTGCCGGCAATGGAATTCATGGCTGTGACGGTTTCCTTGACTGTTGCGCCGCCGCTCGCCGCCTCGGTGGCGGAGCGTGCCGCCATGGCATCGGTGACGCGTGCGTTCTCGGTATTCTGGCTGATCGATGCGGCCATCTGTTCCACGCTGGCGGTGGTTTGTTCGACAGCGGCAGCCTGCTCAGAGGATGCCTGCGAGAGTGACTGTGCGGTGGCCGACACCTGGCTGGCGGCGCTGTTCAGCGAATCCGCCGAATGCCTGACGTCGCCAATGGTGCTGGCCAGCCTGGTAACGGTACGCGCGATCGATTCCTGCAGTTCGCCGATCTCGTCCTTGCGGTCGACGCGTACCTTCATCCGCAGGTCGCCCTCGGAAAGACTGCGGGCAGCCGCCGAGACATCATGCACGTCGCGCAGCACGCGTGTCAGCAGCAGCACATAGATTACGCCCAGCACGGCCAGGGTCACCGACCAGCCGATCGCCCAGGCCAGCGAAAACCTGGCGCTTGAAACGAGTTGGGTGCTGCCGGCGGCAATGTCGGTCGCCAGTTTGTCCTCGATCTGCTTCATGCCGTCGATCTTGGCCGTGATCGTGGTAAACCAGGTGGCCGGTTCGACGTCGAAGTTGCCCAGAAAAGCCTGCTCGTTGGCAATGTTGCGCATGCTCAGCGTCTCTTGAGCCGGCTTAGAGGCCAGCAGTTCCTCGAGCGCCTTGATCGGCCCCGGCGTGGCCAGGTTGCGGAACTGCGCAAGGTAGTGATCCTGCGCGCTGATCAGGCCCTGCAAGCGCTGGAACAGGCTGACTGTCAGCGGCTGGTTGGCGGAAAAAATGCCATTCACGGTGGCGCGTTCGCGGCCGGCCTGTTCCTTGGCGGCAAGAAACATCGAATAGGCCGAGAAGCTGCGCATCATCTGGATTTCGTCGATGGTCGCCACCACGCCCGACACGGCGACGAGATAGTTGTCGATGGCGCCGGTATAAAAGGCGAATGAAGCCGGGCCGGCCAGCTTGAGGCCGGAAATTTCGCCGCGCTTGCCGTCCAGCGCGGCAATCGCATCGTTGGCCTTGCGCAGGCTGGCGGCAACCGCCGGGGGCAGGTCATCGCTGCGCGCGGCGAAGATCCCGGTCAGGGCCTTGCGTCGCGCATCGGAATCACCGCGCTGCTTTTCCAGGGCATCGCGAAATTTCTCGCCCCTGGAGCCGATGAACCCTGCTGAAAGCCCGCGTTCCTTCTGCAACTCATGCACCAGGGCACTGGCAGCGACCGAAATCTCGGTAACCGCGGCGATCCGGTTACCCTCGCCCAACTGGAGCAGGCCATTTCTGGTGGCTACACCCAGATTCCATAGCAGTCCAAGGGCCAGGACGGCAAACAGCAGCAGCAGACGGACGCGAATTGATTTCGGGTTCATGGTTCCTCCAGATGTTCTGCTTCTGCGGTTCAACCTCCGGTAGTGGCCTGGGCGTCACGGTCGGATACCGTGGCCAGGGTGGCTATTTCATCGACTGACAGCACCTTCTGGATGTCGAGAATGATCACGAACTTGCCGGCGATCTTGCCCATGCCGGCGATGAAGTCGGCGCGTATCTTGGCGCCGAAGGAGGGCGCCGGCTCGATGTCGGCGCTGGACACTTCCAGCACCTCGGAGACGGCATCGACCACCACGCCTATGTCGTGGTGTTCTTCGTCGTGCACCAGCTCGATGATCACGATGCAGGTACGGCGCGAGGTTTCGGTGGCATGGCCGCCGAAACGGGCCGAAAGGTCGATCACCGGCACCACGCTGCCGCGCAGGTTGATCACGCCGCGAATGAAGGCCGGCATCATCGGGATCTCGGTGAGCTGGCCGTACTCGATGATCTCCTTGACGTTGAGGATGCCGACGGCGTACATCTCGCCGGAGAGCAGGAAGGT
>CAJBYR010000051.1 GCA_903959855.1 uncultured beta proteobacterium | reverse complement strand
GCGTGGCGCGGCTGTTCGCGCCGGGCATGGCCGAGGGCCCCTTCTCCGAGCACTACGAACCCTTCGAGACGCCGCTGGACAAGAATCCCTTCCATCCCGGCAACCCGAAGGCGCTCAACAATCCGGCCGCCCGTGTCTACAAGGGCGACATGGAGGTGTTCGGCAAGGCCAAGGATTTCCCCTACGTCTGCACCACCTACCGGCTCGTCGAGCACTTCCACTACTGGACCAAGCACGCGAAGATCAACGCCGTGCTGCAGCCGGAACAGTTCGTGGAAATCAGCGAGGAACTGGGCAAGGAAAAGGGCATCGCCAACGGCGACAAGGTCAAGGTGCGCAGCAACCGCGGCTTCATCAAGGCCGTGGCCGTGGTCACCAAGCGCATCGCGTCCCTGACCATCGACGGCAAGAAGGTCCACACGGTCGGCATCCCGATCCACTGGGGCTTCAAGGGGCTCACCAAGCCGGGCTTCATCACCAATACGCTGACGCCGTACGTGGGTGACGCCAATTCGCAGACGCCGGAATTCAAGGCGTTCCTGGTCAACATCGAGAAAATCTAAGGGAGATACGACATGGCACTGCAATCGCTAGATATCGCCCGCCGCTCGGCGACGACCACACCTGCACCCGGTGTTCGGCAGACCACGGAAGTGGCCAAGCTGATCGACGTTTCCACCTGCATCGGCTGCAAGGCCTGCCAATCGGCGTGCATGGAATGGAACGACATCCGCGACGAAGTCGGCAGCTGCTCGGGGGTCTATGACAACCCGGTAGACCTGACGGCCAAGTCCTGGACCGTGATGCGCTTCGCCGAAGTGGAAGAGAAAGGCAAGCTGGAGTGGCTGATCCGCAAGGACGGCTGCATGCACTGCGCCGACCCGGGCTGCCTCAAGGCCTGCCCGGCCCCCGGCGCCATCATCCAGTACGCCAACGGCATCGTCGACTTCCACCAGGAAAACTCCATCGGCTGCGGCTACTGCATCACCGGCTGTCCGTTCAATGTTCCGCGCATCTCGCAGGAGGACAGCAAGGCCTACAAGTGCACGCTGTGTTCCGACCGCGTGGCCGTGGGGCAGGCTCCCGCCTGCGCCAAGGCGTGCCCTACCGGCGCAATCCAGTTCGGCTCGAAAGAGCAGATGAAGGATTACGCCGCCAAGCGCGTGGTGGACCTCAAGTCGCGCGGCTACGACAAGGCCGGGCTCTACGATCCGCCAGGGGTGGGCGGCACGCACGTGATGTACGTGCTTCACCACGCCGACCGGCCGGAGCTCTACAAGGGCCTGCCCAACGATCCCGGCATCAGTCCGCTGGTATCGCTGTGGAAGGGCATCGCCAAGCCGGTCGCCACCGTGGCCATGGCTGCCGTCGCATTGGGCAGCCTGTTCCACTACGTGATGAAGGGGCCGAACGAGGTGTCGAAGGAGTTGGAAGACGAGCTCGAAAAGGAGGATGCAAAATGATCCGCAATCCAAAGGACCTTCAGCGCTATGACGCGCATGAGCGTGCCAATCACTGGCTCGTCGGCATCTGTTTCATCCTGCTGGCGTTGTCGGGACTGGCCTTCTTCCATCCGGCCTTTTATCCATTGACGCAGCTCTTTGGCGGCGGTGTCTGGGCGCGCATCCTGCACCCGTTCATCGGCGTCCTGATGGCGCTGGCCTTCCTGGTGATGTTTTTCCGCTTCAAGTCGCTTAACGCGATGACGCCGGCGGACAAGGAATGGCTGTCGCGGGCGGGCGAGATGGTCAGCGGCAACGACCACAACATGCCGGAACAGGGCAAGTACAACGGTGGCCAGAAGGCAATGTTCTGGGCCATGGCCCTGTGCATGCTGCTGTTGTTCGTCTCCGGCGTCTTCCTGTGGCGCTCCTACTTCAACCTGCCGGTGGATTTGGTGCGCCTGGGGGCCGTGGTTCATGCCGCGATCGCCGCGATCATGATCGCGATGATCTTCGTGCATGTCTATGCCGCACTCTGGGTCCGTGGCACGGTGCGCGCCATGGTCTACGGCACGGTCACGCGCGCCTGGGCCAAGCAGCATCACCGCGCCTGGTATCGCCAGGTTACCGGCAAGTCATAAGTCGTCCGGCGGTTCAGCGCCAAACCAGACCCGCGGGCTTCGGCCCGCGGGTCGTTTGTATCTCCCCAATCGAATAGACTCTTCGCCATGAGCGCCACTTCCCAAGCCCCGATCATTCCCATCAAGTCGAGCAGCGAGCCGCCCCATGTCATCGCGCCCGACGCCGCCAACCTCTTCAGTCGCCGCGCCCAGCGTTTCGACCAGTTGGCCGCAGGCCACAGCCTTGGCGACTGGCTGCGCTTCCTCGGCGCCATCAGCCGCGCCCAACACGAGGCCCTGCAGGTCATGCCGGCGCTTGATTTGCCCGATGCCGCGCAGATGGGTGTCGCCCGCGACCACCGCATGCCCCCGTTGCCGGCGCAGTCCTGGCCGCGCCCCGCCGCCTGGCGCGACAGCCTTTCCGCCATTGCCGCCGCCGTTTCAAACATCGCCCCGGATGCCGCGCGCAAGGATCTCGCGCGACTTGCGACCTATGATGCCGCGCAGATTGAAGCGCTGGCCGATCGCGTATTGCACACCGAACTCTATGGCGACGATGCCGCCCTGCTGCCCTATGTCGCCGCTGCCCTGCAGGTGCTGTGGACTGCCGGCGCCTCGCGCCTCGGCGTTGCCGAAATCGGCGCGCTGGACGTGCCCGGTGTTTGCCCGTGCTGCGGCTTCCTGCCTGTGGCGAGCGTCATCCGTACCGTCGGCGAAGTCTCGAACCTGCGCTATCTGCATTGCGCGCTGTGCAACACCGAATGGAACCTGGTGCGCCTGAAGTGCAGCACCTGCGACGTCACCGACGGCGTTACCTACAAGGCATTGCAGGACGAATCCGGCAAAGAGAACGATTCGATCCGCGCCGAGACCTGTGAGTCCTGCAAGAGCTACCTCAAGATCGCTTACGCCGAAAAAGCCGCCGTCGATCCGGTGGCCGACGACCTCGCCACCCTGGCGCTCGACATCCTGGTCGACGAAGCCGGTTACTCGCGCAGCGGGCCCAACCTGTTGCTGGTGCCGGGCGGCTGACTGGTCTGCCAGTGCCGGGAGTCGGCGCTGGTGATACGGCGAACCCGGAACCATATTCACCCAAGGCTGTCAGCATTCATACCCCACCCTGACGAAACCCAAGGAGAACCCATGAAACGCCTGCTTGCCCTGCTCGCCTTTCTTTGCGCCGCGACCTTCAGCCTGCCTGCGGCGGCCGATCGCCTCGACGGCGTGCTGCCGCTGCACAAGGACGACATTGCTGCCGTGGCAGTGGCGAAGAAACAACCCGATCGCCACGTCATGCTGTACTTCGGAGACCACCTGAACTGAGGGGCTTGTCGCTACACCGTGGGTGTGCTCAAGAAGCCCGAAGTCACCGCAAAGTACTCGCAGCATTTCCTTGGTGCCCATGCCGATTTCGGCGAATTGGAACTGGATGACAAGGATCCGCTGCATGAAATGGTCAAGCGCCACAATCCGCAGAAGCTGCGGCCGGTGATCGTCTTCCTCGACGCTACAGGCAAGGAGGTGGCGCGTCATCGCGGCAAGCTGGAGGTCGAGGACGCGCTGCTGCTCGACCGTTACGTCGCGGAAAAGCAGTATAAGAAAGGCGGGGATTTCGCTGCCTTCAGGAAGTCCCAGAAGGGTTGAGCGGTTCGACCGACGCGGCCTGCGCCAGCAGGTCGCGATGGCGGCCGGTGGCCAGGCTGTAGATCTTCATCACGTCGTCCTCGGAGACATCGATGAAGGAATCCAGTTGCGAAAGCGCATACACGAAGTCCTCATGCGAGATCGCCGCGTAGCCGGCGGATGCCGGTGCCGGCGTGATGCGCACCAGTGCCGCCGGATAGCGGCGCCAGGGAAACAGCCCGTTGAAGGCGATGGCGACGGCCAGGATGATCAGCACATTGAGCATCAGCGGCGCGACGACGAAGGCGAAGCCCATCGCCTTTACCGCTTCGTTGCCCAGCGCCGCGGCCAGCGCCGTTGCCCCGGCAGGCGGGTGGATGCAGCGCAGGTAGTGCATGGCGCCCAGCGCCAGCCCGGTGGCGAGGCTGGCGGCCAGCATCGGATCGGGAACCCACAACAGGCAGGCGATGCCGATCAGGCCAGAGACCAGGTGTCCGCCGAGCAGCGGCCAGGGCTGCGACAGCGCGCCGTGCGGCACGGCAAACAGCATCACCGCCGTTGAACCCATCGACAGCACCAAGATCGGCGATGCCACCGGGCCCAGCACCAGCTGGCTGGTCCAATACACCGCGAAGATGGCAACGAAGCCGCCAAGCGCGGACACCAGGCGTTCGCGATGGCTGACCGGGCTGAGTTCGATGCCCAGCAGCTTCAGCCAAGTCAAAGAATGCGTCGGGGTGCTCATGGAATTTCCTCCGGGGCGCGGTCTGTGCCGCTGTGTCAGCGTTCGAATTTACAGGACGCGCCCGTTTGTCGCGAATGATCCTCATCAATCGCTGCGCAAAATGGCTAGAATCCAGCCATCGTCGTTTCTGCCCGGTGCGGGTGAAATCATGAATCCACTCTCCCAGTTGCCTTCCGTCGACCGCCTGCTTTCCGCCGCGGCGATTTCCTGCCTGATCGATCTGCATGGCCGCGCCATCGTTACCGGCGTGGCGCGCGAGGCGCTGGCCGCAGCGCGCGAGGCCTTCAAGCAGGGCGCCACACTACCCGCCGAGGATGAACTGATATCAAGAGTCGGCGCTGGCGTCACGGCGAAAATGACGCCGAAGCTGCGCCCGGTGTTCAACCTCACCGGCACCGTGCTGCACACCAACCTCGGCCGCGCGCCGCTGCCCGAAGAGGCGGTGCAGGCGCTGCTGACGGCGGCGCGCAGCCCCTGCGCGCTGGAATACGACATCGACTCCGGCGGGCGCGGCGATCGCGATGACATCGTCAATGAGCTGCTCTGCGAGCTGACCGGGGCCGAGGCGGCGACGGTGGTGAACAACAATGCCGCCGCCGTGTTCCTGCTGCTCAACACCCTGGCGCAGAAGAAGGAAGTCATCGTCTCGCGCGGCGAGCTGATCGAGATCGGCGGGGCGTTTCGCGTGCCGGACATCATGAAGCGCGCCGGGGCGAAGCTGGTCGAGGTCGGCACCACCAACCGCACCCACCTCAAGGACTTCGCGGAAAACATCGGGCCGCGCACGGCGATGCTGATGAAGGTGCATGCCAGCAACTACGCCATCAGCGGCTTCACCCATGCCGTGCCCGAAGCGGAATTGGCGGAGCTGGCGCACGGCAAGGGCCTGCCCTTCGTAGTCGACCTCGGCAGCGGCACGCTGGCCGACCTTGCGCGCTGGGGCCTGCCGCATGAGCCAACGCCGCGCGAAGCCATTGCCGCCGGCGCCGACCTGGTCACCTTCTCCGGCGACAAACTGCTGGGCGGGCCGCAGGCCGGCCTGATGGTTGGCCGCAAAGACCTGATCGCGAAGATCAAGAAGAACCCGCTCAAGCGCGCGCTGCGTGTCGGCAAACTGACGCTCGCTGCGCTGGAAGCCGTGCTCGCGCTCTACCGCGATCCGGATCGCCTGCACCAGCGCGTCACGGCGGTGCGCCAGCTGACCCGCCCCGAGGGCGAGATGCGCGCCGCCGCCGAACGCCTGCTGCCGGCGCTGCAAAAGGCCTTGGCGACGCTGCCGGTCACGGTGGAAGTCGTCGCGCTGAAATCGCAGATCGGCTCCGGCTCGCTGCCGGTGGACCGCCTGCCTTCCGCCGGCTTCGCCATCCGCCCGCGGGGGAAAAAGGGCGGCGTGCTCAACCGTATCGAGGCGAGCCTTCGCGGCGTGGCCTACCCGCTGCGCCCGGTGATCGGCCGCATCGAGGATGGCGCGCTGCTGCTCGACCTGCGCTGCCTTGACAGCAGCGACGAAGAGGAATTCCGCAACACGCTGGGTGCTTTGCCAGTGGGTTGAGCAATACGGCAAACCCGGCGGTCTGCGTACCGCCATGCCGTCAGCCGCCTTCCCTCCGGGAGGCATCGTAAGCCGCGGTGGCTTCCGCTCCGCGGCGGTTGTTGTACCCACGGGAGACTTGATGATCCATCGACGCTTCTTTGCTTGGGCGGCCGCGCCGCCGCTGATTTGCTGCCTGCTCCTGGCGCCTGCCCTTGCCGCCAGCGCCACGCCACCGCTGCTGAAACCGAACCCGCCGCAGACCATGCCGGCGGGCAAGGATCCGCGCCTCGCGCAACTGCTGGCGCAACACAAGGGCAAGGCCGTGCTGCTCAATTTCTGGGCGACGTGGTGCGAGCCCTGTCGCGAGGAAATGCCTTCGCTGGCGCGGCTCGACGCACGCTGGCAGGCCCGGGGGCTCACCGTGCTCACGGTCGCCGTGGCGGACAATGACAAGCGGGTGGAGGAATTCCTTTGGGAAGCCCTGCCCGACAAGCAGACCCTGCCCGTGCTGCACGACCGCGAGCAAACCATCAGCCGTGCCTGGGGCGCGCGCATGCTGCCCACCACCGTCGTCCTCGACCGCCGGCATCGCATCGTCGCCCGCGGCCTGGGCGCGATTGACTGGGATGCGCCCGCCATCGACAAGCAACTCAAGACGCTAATCAACTAATTCCGGAGACCATCATGGATCGTCGCACCTTCATCAAGACCGCCGCCGCATCTGCCACCTTCGCTGCCGCCGCTGCTGCCGCACCACGCTTTGCCTTCGCCGCCGACAATGCCTTCAAGCCTTCGCCTGCCGCCGGCTGGCGCGTGTTCGAAGTCACCACCCGCGTCGAACTCTCCGCAGCCAGTGGCGCCCCGCGCCTGTGGCTGCCGCTGCCTGCTGTCGAGGATGCCGCCTGGATCAAGCCGATGGGCAACCTGTGGCAGGGCAACGCTGCATCGGTAAAAACGTCGAGCGACCCGCACTACGGCGCACAGATGCTGGCCGCCACCTGGGAAGCCGGCGAGCCGGCACCCGTGCTGGAGGTAGTGAGCCGCTTCGCCGTGCGCAACCGCGCCATCGACCTCTCGCAGCCAAGCAAGGTCGCGCCGCTGGACAAGGCGACGCACGCGCTTTACACCAAGGGCACCGAACTGCTGCGCACCGACGGCATCGTCAAAAAGACCGCGCTGGAAATCACCAAGGGCGCCAAGACCGACCTCGACAAGGCGAAGGCCATCTACGAATGGGTGGTGGACAACACCGAGCGCAATCCAAAGACGCGCGGCTGCGGCACCGGCGACATTGCCGGCATGCTGGAGTCGGGCAACCTCTCCGGCAAGTGTGCCGACCTCAATGCGCTGTATGTCGGCCTGGCGCGCGCCTCCGGCCTGCCGGCGCGCGACGTGTATGGCGTGCGCGTCGCCGATTCGAAGTTCGGCTACAAGAGCCTGGGCAAGAGCGGCGACATCACCAAGGCGCAGCATTGCCGCGCCGAGGTCTGGCTGGCGAATTTCGGTTGGGTGCCGGTGGATCCGGCCGACGTGCGCAAGGTGGTGCTGGAGGAAAGGCCCGGCCTGACGCTGAAGGATGATGTCGTCGTGGCCGCGCGCGAAACCCTGTTCGGCGCCTGGGAGATGAACTGGCTGGCCTACAATTTCGCCCACGATGTCGGCCTGCCGGGTTCGAAGGGGGCGAAAGTACCCTTCCTGATGTATCCGCAGGCCGAGAACAGCAGCGGCCGGCTCGATAGCCTCGATCCGGCCACTTTCGTGTACAAGCTCACTTCAAAGGAGATCACCACCGCATGATAGTCGGCACGGCGGGCCACATCGACCACGGCAAGACCACGCTGGTGAAAGCGCTCACCGGCGTGGATGCCGATCGCCTGCCGGAAGAGAAAGCGCGTGGCATCACGCTCGACCTCGGCTATGCCTACACGCCGCTGGCGGACGGTTCGGTGCTCGGTTTCATCGATGTGCCGGGGCACGAAAAGCTGATCCACAACATGCTGGCCGGCGCCACCGGCATCGATTTCGCGCTGCTGGTCGTTGCTGCTGACGACGGCCCGATGCCGCAGACGCGCGAGCATCTGGAACTGCTGGGCCTGCTCGGCCTCGACCGCGGCGCCGTGGCGCTGACCAAGTGCGATGCCGTGGATGCGGCGCGCATCGCAGCGGCACGCGGCGAAGTCGCCGCGCTGCTGGCGGACAGCCCGCTCGCTGCCTGCCCTGTATTCGAGGTCGCGGCACCTAGTGGTGTCGGCATTCCGGCCTTGCGCACCCATCTCGAAGCCGCCGCGGCCGGGCTCGGGCCGCGCTGCGCCGATGGCCGTTTCCGCCTTGCCATCGACCGCTGTTTCACGCTTTCAGGGATCGGCACGGTGGTGACCGGCACCGCCTTTTCGGGAAGAGTCGGCGCTGGTGACACGGCGATCATCGCCCCTGCAGGCAGCAGCGGGTTCAAGGCGCGGGTCAAAAGCCTGCACGTGCAGGACCGGCCGGCTGAATCGGGGCATGCCGGCGAGCGCTGCGCGCTGGCGCTGGCCGGCGACTTCGAGAAGAAGGACGTTGCACGCGGCATGTGGCTGGTCGATCCGTCCGCTGCCCAACCGATGAGCCGTTTCCAGGCCGAACTGCGGGTGCCGGCATCACAGAACGTGCTCAAACACTGGACGGCGGTGCATGTCCATCTCGGCGCCGCCGACATCCTCGGGCGCGTGGCCTTGCTCGATTGCACGGAGGTCGCGCCGGGCGGCACGGCGCTGGCCGAGATCATCCTCGAGCGCGAGACCCTGGCGGTGCGCGGTGACCGTTTCATCCTGCGCGATGCCGGCGCCCAGCGCACGGTGGCGGGCGGTCGTGTGCTCGATACCTTTCCGCCGACGCGCCACAAGCGCAGCCCGGCGCGTCTGGAGTTGCTTGCCGCCATGCGCGAGGATGACCCGGCGGCGACGCTGGCGCTGCTCGCCGCGCAGGCGCCGGCCGGCATTGACCTCACGCGATTTGCCGCCAACTGGAACCTGGCCGCCGCCGCGGCCGATACGCTGTGGCGGAAGGCCGGCCTGCGCGTGGTCACGATTGGCGACGAACGTATCGGATTTGCCGCGACCGCCTGGCAGGCGCTGGCCGAAAAACTGCTGCTGGCCCTGGCCGAGGACCACCGTCGCGCACCCGACATGGCCGGCGTCGAGCGCGAACGCCTGCGCCGCATGACACTGGCGAATTTGTCGCGCGGCGCCTTCGATGCCCTGGTCGGCGAACTGCTGTCGGCCGGCCGGTTGGCGCAGGCCCGCGCCTGGCTGCACCTGCCGGAGCACCAGGCCAGCGTATCCGCCGCGGATAGGGATCTCTTTGCCGTGCTCAAGCCCTTGCTCGACGCCGCGCCTTACAACCCGCCGCGGGTGCGCGACGTGTTCCGCGTTAGCGGCACGGCCGAGGAAACGGTGCGCCAGTTGTTCCGCCGTGTTGCCCGCAGCGGCGAGCTTTACCCGGTGGCACAGGATCACTACTTCACGGCTGCCGCCGTGGCGGAGCTTGCCGCCATCGTTTCGCGCCTGCAAGCCGCACACGGCACCGTGCGCGCGGCGGCGCTGCGCGACGCGATCTATGACGGCGGTGGTGGCGGACGCAAGGTGGCGATCCAGATCCTCGAATTCTTCGATCGCATCGGCTACACGCGGCGGGTGCGCGACGAGCATGTGCTGCGCGCCGCCTCGGCGCAGCAATGGATAACGGGCAATTGATTTTGCGATGGTGCTTGGCGATACTATGCGGCAAGGAGAACGACATGAGCAGACTGATCAGGGGCATCCTCCTCGCCGCCGGCGTGTTGCTGGCGGGGATCGTCGCCGCCAGCGACGATTACATCCGCGACTATGCCGATCGCGTGAAGGCGGCCGACTGGAGCGCGGTGGAGACGCTGACCGTGGCGCTTGACGAGCACAGCTTTGAACCGTCCGAGTTGCGATTCAAGGCGGGCAAGGCCTACAAACTGCAACTCAAGAACGTTGGCAAGAAGGACCACTATTTCACTGCCGAAAAGTTCTTTCGCTCCGTGGCTTGGCGCAAGGTGATGGTCGACCGTCAGGGCGAAATCAAGGCGCCCTATTTCACTGCCTTCGAGCCACTGAAGAATGGCGGCCAGATCGACCTTTACTTCGTCCCGGTGACCCGGGGCTCCTACGAGGTAATCTGTACCATCGATGACCACAAGCAGCAAGGAATGACCGGCACCCTGTTCATCGAATGAAAGCGGCAAGCGCCCTGCTGCTGATGCTGCCGTGGGCAGCTCTCGCGCAGGCGCCGCCGCAGGTCGTCGCCGTAACGCGGCTGGCGGCGGCGCCGCAGCTCGACGGTTCGCTCGCGGACTGGCCGAAAGACGGCTGGTCGGCGGTCAAGGTGACGCCGGCGGTGGCGGCCGGCGAGCGCGAAAAGTTCGGCCTCGACCCGGAGGACCGCAACCAAACCGGCACGCTGACTGTCGAGCTGCGTGCAGGGGTTTTCGGCGACCGTTTCTACCTTGCCGCGCGCTGGCCCGACGATGCGGCCGATACCGAATACAAGGGTTGGGAGTGGGCCGGCAACAAGTATGTCGAGGGCAAGCGCCGCGACGATGCCTTTGCCCTGCGTTTCCACCTTTCAGGCGACTACGACCGGACCATGCTGTCGGCGAAGTCCTATGTTGCCGACGTCTGGTTCTGGTCGGCGGCGCGGACCAATCCGGTTGGATACGCGGAGGACTGGACGCACCAGGTGTCGACGCGGATGATCGAGGATGCGGCCGAGTATGCGGTGAAGGGGGTCGGTACCGTCTTCATCAAGAAATTGCGCGATTCCGGTAGCGGACCCTACAAGCCCCTGCCGCGGCCGAAGGACAAGGCCGGCGAGCGCCTGCCCTCATTCGAGGTGCTCAAGTCACCTGCCGGCAGCATTGCCGATGTCACCGCCAAGGGGCGCTGGGCGGCCGGAAAATGGTCGCTTGAACTCTCCCGCAAGCTCGATACCGGGCATGCCGATGACGCTGCGTTTGCCGCGGGTAAAAAGCTCCTTGGGCAGATTGCCGTGTTCAACCGCGGCGCCGACGAGAACAAGAGCGTTTCCGAATCCTTGCTGTTCGATTTTGGCGCGCTCGCCCGCTAGCCAGCGGCCGGACGATCAGACGGTCGCCGCCGGCGGCAGGGCGACCGTGCTGCAGTTGCGGCCGTTCGCCTTCGACAGGTACAGCGCCTGGTCGGCGCGTTCGACCAACTGCTCGGATTGGGTAATCGCGAGATCCGGGTAGGTTGCGACCCCGAGGCTGATCGTCACCTTCAGCTTATCTACCGTCATCTCGAAGATGTCGTTGCGCAGGCGTTCGGCGACCGCGTAGGCGCCGGGGGCGTCGGTATTGGGCAGGATCGCGAGGAATTCCTCGCCGCCGTAGCGGCAGGGCAGGTCGTAATTGCGCAGGGCTGCACGCAGCGTCTCTGCCACGGCGCGCAGTACGCGGTCACCCTGGTCGTGGCCGTGCGTATCGTTGAAGCGTTTGAAGTGATCGACGTCGAACATGATCACCGAGAGCTTGGTACCACTGCGCCGCGCACGGTGGAATTCGGTTTCCAGCGACTGGTCGAGGAAGCGCCGGTTGTAGAGACCAGTCAGTGCGTCGGTCTGCGACAGGCGCCGTAATTCCTCCTCGAGCCGCTTTTCCTCGGTGACGTCGCGCAGCAGGGCCGCGGAGCCTATCGCATGGCCGTCGCCAGCACTGATCGTCGAGGCGAAAACGTTGAGGATGCGGCCCTGCAGTTCCACCAGCGCCGAATCCTTGCCCTGTTCGCCGGAAACCAGGCGGCGGATTCTCTCAGGATCGTCGATCAGTCCGTCGAATCCTCCCGCGACGATCTGCGCCACGTCCTTGCCAAGCAGCCGCTCGGCGGCCGGATTGACCAGCACGATCTGCCCCTCGCTGTCGGTGACGACGATACCCTCGCCGGCGCTGAAGATGATGGTGGTGAGCTTGTCCTGTTCCTTGCGCAGCCCCTCGTAGGTGGTCTTGAGCTCCGAGGTCATATGGTTGAAGCTTTTCGCCATGCGGCCCAGCTCGTCGTCGCTGCTGGAGGCCACGGTATGGTCGAGGTCACCATCGGAGACGCGGCCCATGGCCTTGGTTACCCGCTCGAGCGGCGCCACCACGATGCGGCCCATCATGTAGCCGGTGGTCAGCATGATCAGCATCAGGGCAACCCCGATCACCACGATCGATTGCTGGCGGGCGAGCAGGATGTCGCGCTCGACCGGTACCAGCGAAGTCTGCAGCTTGATCACGCCGCGCACGGGGCTGGCACTGCCGTGGCACTTGTAGCAGGGTTCGTTGTTGAGAATCGGGGCGTAGAAGACCAGTCTGCGCGATCCATCCTCGTCGGTCTCGTAAACCGAGATCGGCTTCTTGTCGGCGACTAGTCGCTGAAGGTAGATGTTGTCTGGCGGGAGGACTTCAAAGCGGCCTTCCTTGCCGCGCGGAGCAAAGGTTTCTTCGCCCCGACGCCGGTTAACCTCATGGATTGTCTTGTTGTCGCGGAATGCCTCCTCGCCGGTGACGCGCACGATGAAGAAGTCGTCGATTTCGGACACCTTCTTGAGTCGGTCGGCGAAGGCCTGTGCGATGTCGGCCGACCCAGCCAGCATCACGGTTTGCAGCCCCTGGATTGTGCCTTCGGTGAGCTTTTGCATGGTCCGCTCGTTCTGCGCCAGCAATGATCTTTCCTGGCGGTCGGTGTAGAACACCCCGAGCATGATGAGACCCAGGGTCACCGCCAGACCGACGGTCATAAGTATCTTGTAGCGGATGCGCAGCGAACTCACGGGTGGCGGCCTCTACAAGGCTTAGTTGGACGGGGAACGGTTCGGGGCGAAGGCTAGCACATCGAGGGTGCCGCCACTGCTGCGCCGCGCCATGGATGCCGGGCATTCTTCGCCGCCATCGGCTACACTCGCGGCGTGCGAGACGAACCTGTCCTTCATAGTAGGACGGACCATCACGCATGGCTGAATAACAACTAATCTTACTGTGTCATTAAAAACAATGTATTGTGGGCACTTCTTCGATCGATTCCGGAGGAGTGATGAGTGCGAGTCAGCGATTTGAGGAATACATGGAGCATTTGGCTGGCGGACTTGGACATATGGACCGGCACGCAG
>CAJBYR010000050.1 GCA_903959855.1 uncultured beta proteobacterium | reverse complement strand
TGGAGGCGCGACCCGGAATCGAACCGAGGTACACGGCTTTGCAGGCCGCTGCATAACCACTCTGCCATCGCGCCGCGAAGGACTTGAACCGACTTGAAGTTAAAAGGGGGAAAGCAATTGCTTTCCCCCAGGAAACTGGAGCGGCAGAAGAGTCTCGAACTCTCGACCTCAACCTTGGCAAGGTTGCGCTCTACCAACTGAGCTACTGCCGCAAAACAGCCGCGCATTATAGCGGGAGCAATCACGCTGTCAACGAGTGCGCGCCGAGATTTCCGGCCACGCCTTGCGCAAATAGTACCCCATCGACCATAGCGTCAGCAGCGCCGCAATCCAGAGAGCCAAGGTTCCCAGCAAAACGATGTCCAGCGGGCCCAGCGGCGCATGCCAGAGCAGCATCGGAATCGCCGTCATCTGGGCGATGGTCTTCAGCTTGCCGATCAGCGAAACCGCCACGCTCTTGGCAGCACCGATGCTCGCCATCCATTCGCGCAATGCCGAAATCGCGATTTCGCGGCCGATGATGATGAAGGCGAGGACCGCATCGGCGCGATCCAGCTTGACCAGCATCACCAGCGCCGCGGCCACCATCAGTTTGTCGGCCACCGGATCAAGAAACGCGCCGAAGGCCGACATCTGATTCAGCTTCCGGGCCAGCCAGCCATCGACCCAATCGGTTACCGCGGCAACCAGGAACGCGGCCGTGGCGATGAAATTCTGCTCGGCCAATGGCAGCGGCAGGTAATACACGCCGACCACCAGCGGGATCAGCAGGATGCGCGCCCAGGTCAGCAGGTTGGGAATGTTCAGCGGCATTTCATCGGAAGGCGTGATAGATGTCTTCGGCCAGGCGCCGGGAGATGCCGTCGACGCGGCACAGATCCTCGATGGTCGCCGCCTTGACGCCATCCAGCCCCCCAAACTGCGCCAGCAGTTTGCGGCGCCGCGCCGGCCCGATCCCGGCCACATCCTCAAGTTTGGAGCGGCCGCGGGCTTTGGCACGCCTTGCACGATGACCGACGATGGCGAAGCGGTGAGCTTCGTCGCGAATTTCCTGAATCAGGTGAAAGCCCGGATGGTCCATGTCCAATTGTAGCGGCAGCGCACGCCCATGCACGAAGAGGGTTTCCAGCCCGGGCTTGCGCTCTTCGCCTTTGGCCACGCCGATGCTGGCCAGATGATCCAGTCCCAGTTCGGCAAACACCTCGCGGGCTACACGATGCTGGCCCTTGCCGCCGTCAATCAGGATCAGGTCTGGCGCCACGGTATCGCCCGTTGCCACCTTTTCGTACCGCCGGGTCAGCGCCTGTCGCATCGCCGCGTAATCGTCACCCGGCTGGATTCCGGCGATATTGAAGCGGCGGTACTCGCCCTTCTTCATCGCACCGTCGATACAGACCACGCAGGAGGCCACGGTGCCCTCGCCCATGGTGTGACTGATATCGAAGCACTCGATGCGGCGCGGCAGATCCGCCGCACCGAGGGCTTCCTGCAGCGAAACCAGCCTGCCGCTGCTGCGCGCCTTGGCCTGCCAGCGCGCCTGCAAGGCCAGCCTGGCATTGTTCAGCGCCATCTCCATCCAGGCCCGCTCCATCTCGTTGCGCGGAGCAGTCGCATTGACCCCCTCCGGCATGTCGTCCAGGGGATATGCACTCAGAATGACTCGCGCCGGGGCCGGTTGCTCCGCATAGTGTTGTTCGATGAAGGCCGCGAGGCCGTCCGCAGCGTCGATTTGGGTAGCATCACTCAGCTGCGGAAAATGGGCGCGATCACCGAGGTGCAGGCCGCCGCGCACCATGGCCAGATTTACGCAGAGGCTGCCCCGCTCGATGACGGCCGCGATGATGTCCACATCCGCATCGCGCGTCGAGCTCACGTATTGACGGTGCAGCACGGCCTGCAGGGCGCGAATCTGATCCCGCAACTGCGCCGCTTCCTCGAAGTGAAGTGCAGCCGCCGCCGCTTCCATCTGGCGCGTCAGCCGATCAATCACTTCGGCGTGCCGTCCGCGCAGGAACAACTCCGCCAGGCGAACATCGACCGCATAGTCTGCCGCGGACACCAGCCCGACGCAGGGTGCCTTGCAGCGCTTGATCTGGTGCATCAGGCAGGGCCGCGAGCGATGGGCGAACACCGCCTCCTCGCAGGTGCGCAGAAGGAAGGTTTTCTGGATCAGCTGAATGCTTTCGCGCACCGCCAGGCCATTCGGAAACGGACCGAAGTAGTGCGACTTTTTTTCGAACGCACCGCGATGGTAGAACAGCCGCGGAAACTCGCCACCGGAAAGTCCGATGTAGGGGTAGGACTTGTCGTCGCGAAAGAGGATGTTGTACTTCGGCGCCAGCTTCTTGATCAGCGTGTTCTCGAGAATCAAGGCTTCGGCTTCGGAGCGCGTCGCCGTGGCCTCCATCGCCGCTACCTGCTGCAGCATCAGGGCAATGCGCGGGCTATGGCCGGTCTTCTGAAAATACGAGGAGACGCGCTTCTTCAGGTTCTTCGCCTTGCCGACGTAGAGCACGGCGCGGTCTGAGGCCAGCATGCGATAGACGCCCGGGGCCTCGGTCAGCGCAGCGAGGAACTCCTTGGCGTCGAAGCTGGCCCCCTGACCGGCGTTGTCAGGCGTCGAGTTCGGCACGGATCCGGCGGAACACATTCTGAAAGTCGGCGCTGGTGAGACGGCGCGTTTGCGTGTTGTAGCGGCTGCAATGGTAGCTGTCGATCAACACGCGGCCATCCGGCAGCTCGTGCCGTGCGCCGTGGGCAAAGCTGCAGGCCGACTGCTTCAAGCCCGTGGCCATCAGCACCGCCTTGTGCGCTACCAACCCCAAGGCCAGGACCACCCGGATCTCGCGCGCCTGCGCCAGTTCCGCGGCGAGGTAAGGATTGCAGGTCCTGATCTCGGCAGGCTCGGGCTTGTTCTCCGGCGGCAGGCATTTCACGGCATTGCTGATGCGGCAATCGATCAGTCGGAGGCCATCATCGGCGGCGATCGATTGCGCGCCTGATGCAAAGCCGAAGGCATGCAGGGTTTCGTAAAGCAGGATGCCGGCATAGTCACCGGTAAACGGCCGCCCGGTGCGGTTGGCGCCGTGCATGCCGGGAGCCAGGCCGACCACCAGCAGGCGAGCCACCGGATCGCCGAAAGGCAATACCGGTCGGGCGTGATACCCGGGATGGCGGTTACGAACATCGGCGAGGAAGCCGGCGAGGCGAGGACAGGCGGTGCAGTCGAGAAGTGAATCCATTCGGCTAGGATACCGGCTACATGAACACAGACCAACTTCGCTGCGACATTTTCTGCGCCGTGATCGACAACTACGGCGACGCCGGTGTCTGCTGGCGCCTCGCCCGGCAACTGGCACTCGAATACGGCTGGCAGGTGAGGCTCTGGATCGACGATCCGACGCCCTTGTACCGGTTGGCCCCGGATTGTGCCGCCGTGCCTGTGCACATCTGCCCCTGGCCTGGCGTTTGGCAGCCCACCGCCACCGCCGACGTGGTGATCGAAGCCTTTGCCTGCGAGCTGCCGGCGGCCTATGTCGAAGCCATGGCTAGCCGCCCGCGGCCGCCCCCCTGGATCAACCTCGAATACCTCTCGGCCGAAGCGTGGGTCGCCGACTGCCACACCCTGCCGTCGCCCCACCCGCGCCTGCCCCTGGTCAAGCATTTTTTCTTTCCCGGCTTTGATGCTGCTACCGGCGGACTGCTACGCGAACGCGACTACGATCAGCGCCGGGCGACCTTCGACGCAGCGGCGTTCCGCGCCGAATTCAAGCTGCCCGGGCAGGAGCCGGAAGAACTGATGGTTTCCCTGTTTGCCTATCCGCACAACCGGCTACCGGAAATTCTGGCGGCTCTGGCAGCTTCCCCACGCCCGATCCGGCTGCTTCTACCCGGATCCGATGGGGCGGCGCGCCGCGACGGATCGCTCAGCATCCATCCCCTGCCCTTTCTGCCGCAGGTCCGCTACGACGAGATCCTGTGGGCCTGCGACCTGAACTTCGTGCGCGGCGAGGATTCCTTCGTCCGCGCGCAGTGGGCTGCCAAACCCTTCGTCTGGCACATCTACCCCCAGGCCGACGACGCGCACATGGTCAAGCTTGACGCCTTTCTTGCGCGTCACCCCGCCGGGGGCCGGCTGCAGGCTTTTTGGCATGCCTGGAACGGCCATGGCCGCCCGGACTGGCCAACGTTCGAGGCCTTGCTGCCGCAACTGCTCGAATCCGCTCAACAATGGGAAAAACAACTGCGCGCGCTCCCGGATCTCGCCACCACCCTTGTGCATTTCTGCCTTGCGCGGCTAAAATAGTGGGTTTTAATTTTCCGCTGCAGGAAGCTCGCCATGAAAACCGCTCAAGAACTTCGCGCCGGCAACGTCATCATGATCGGCAATGATCCGCTCGTCGTGCAGAAGGCCGAATACAGCAAGGGTGGCCGCAGCTCAGCGGTCGTCAAGTTCAAATTCAAGAACCTGCTCACCGGCGCCGCGTCCGAATCCATTTACAAGGCCGACGACAAGTTCGAGCAGGTCGTCCCCGAACGCAAGGAATGCACCTACTCCTACTTCGCCGACCCGATGTACGTCTTCATGGACACCGAGTACAACCAGTACGAGGTCGAAGGCGAAAACATGGTCGACGCCGTAAATTACATTGAAGACGGCATGCCGGTGGAGGTGGTGTTCTATGACGGCAAGGCCATCTCGGTCGAGATGCCCAACAGCGTGGTACGTGAAGTCATCTACACCGAACCGGCCGTCAAGGGCGACACCTCGGGCAAGGTCATGAAGCCGGCCAAGATCAGCACCGGCATGGAACTGCCCGTGCCGCTGTTCGTTGAAATCGGCAACAAGATCGAAATCGATACGCGCACCGGCGAATACAAGAACCGCGTCAAGTAATACGCTCGCGGCGATCGGCAAGGGCAGCTGCGGCTGCCCTTTTCGTTGCTACGGGGCCAGAATCCGTTCCGCCAGCCGCACCCAGTAGCGAATGCCGGTGGCAATGATTTCATCGTTGAAATCATAGTGCGGACTGTGCAGCATGCAGCCCCCTTCTCCCGGCCCGTTTCCCAGCCACACATAGCAAGCCGGCACGACCTTGGCCATGTAAGCGAAATCCTCGGCCCCCATGCTCGGCGCCAGCTGCGTGAACACCTTGCTGTCCCCCGCCACATGGCGCGCGACTTCACGCGCAATGGCGCAGGGTTCTGCAGCATTCACGGTCGGCGGATAGCCGCGCTCGAAGCGCAGGTCGATGTTGACCCGGTAGGTGGCCTCGATCCCGGAGCAAACCCGGCGCAAGCCGCTTTCGAGGGCATCCTGCAAATCCCCCTTGAAGCTGCGTACCGTGCCGCCCAGCACCGCCTGTTCGGGCAGCACATTGTCGGCATGCCCGGCCTGAAAACGCGTCACGCTGACCACCGCGGCGTCCTGCGGATCGGTATTGCGCGACACCAGTGATTGCAGTGCCTGCACCAGAGCGCTACCCGCCAGCACTACATCCACCGCCTGGTGCGGCATCGCCGCATGACCGCCACGACCGGTGATCTGGATCTCGAAGCGATCAGCCCCCGCCATCACCGGGCCCTCGGTGACGCCGAAGCTCCCTGCCGCCATCCCGGGCCAGTTGTGCAGGCCGAACACCATGTCCATGGGAAAACGTTCGAACAGGCCTTCCTCGACCATGACCCGCCCGCCACCCTCATGCTCTTCCGCCGGCTGGAAGATGAAATACACCGTGCCGTCGAAACTGCGCAGTTTGTGCAGCGCTTCGGCAGCGCCCACCAGCATCGCGGTATGGCCGTCATGGCCGCAGGCATGCATGCGGCCGGGGTGCGTCGAATGGTGCGGAAAGCTGTTGAGTTCGGTCAGCGGCAGTGCGTCCATGTCGGCCCGCAGGCCGATGGCACGCGGGCTACTGCCCAGCGAAATCTTCGCCACGATGCCGGTGCGGGCAATGCCGCGATGCACTTCGAGGCCGAGGCCTTCGAGATAATCCGCAACCCGCGCCGAGGTACGCTCCTCGGCGAATGCCAGTTCCGGGTGGGCATGAATGTCGCGGCGCAAGGCAGCGATCTTGGGTGTCAAGGCAGGCAGGATGTCATTGATCATGGCAGTTCCATTGCGGCACGCAAATCTCTCTACGACTCCATCCTAGCAGCCTCGCCGACGCGTGGCGAGATACCCGGATTGCGGTGGCGCTGACGAGGGCTTGGCGAGCCCACGTCGCTGGTCTACCATTTCACTATGGCAATCAGTTCGAACCTGTCGGTTACCAGCCCCTACGCCCCTGCGGTGGCCCGCGCCATCTCGGTGCGCGACCCGGGATCGCTCGCACGTCAGATTCCTGCACTTGCCGTCCCTGGCGTCGCGGTGACCATCGGCGCCAGCGCCCAAGCCCCCCTGCTCTACAACCCGGCCGGATTGCTTCGGTCACTCACGCAACTCGATTCGAGTGGCTCCCTGCCCGCCGGTACGACGTCAGCTACCGGCTCGGCCGGCTTGCAGGGCGATCTCGAAACCGTACTCGGACTCAATTCCGAGACCGGCTTCCTCGGCACTTCCGATCCCATAGGCTCGCTTGCCAATCTGTCCGCCGACTCGACACAAGCGCTGACGGCCGTTCTTGCCGACGGAGAGGGAAACGATCAGGTTCTGCAGGAGTTGCTGGCGCAAGCCTTGAATGCATCATCATCGGGTTTGGACCGTACGCGCTCGGCGGCCACGGTGGTCAATGCCACTGGAGTCTTGCGGTCCGGCGCCTCGGATCAGACACTCAAAGCGCTGGATGCCCTGCGCGGAGCAAACCTGGGGTTGGCCGCGACCGGAATCGATGCCGGAATTTCCAGCTCCGCTGCCCTCAACAGCAGCAACTTGCAGGCGGCGAACAGCAGCGATGCCGGCAGCCTGAGTTTTAACCGGACGATGTCGGCAAAGCTGGAAGAGGCAGTCGCCGAAATTGACTCAACGCGGCCGCGACGACGTTCCGAGGCGCGCGCCGGTACAAGCGACCTGTTGGTCTCAGGAGCCTCGCTGCTCACCGCTGCGACAAGCGACATTCTCGCGACCGAGTCCGACCCCGGCTTGCTTGCCAATCAGCTATTGGCGACGCCCCCCCTGCCGACCGACGCTTTCGCCCGGCTCACACCAAGAGCCACAACCCTCACCAATGAGCCGACTGCAGCGGATGGCAGCGACCTTGATCCCGGCGCCGGGAACACGCCGGAAACAGCGCTTGCCGGCCGCCCCGCAGCGGCATCACAATTGCGGCCGGAAGCCTTGAATGACAGGAGCGACAGCGCAAGCACCGGTTCGGCGTCGGCCGCGCCGCGTGCCGTGACCAGCGCGACCACGGACACGGCCACCCCGTCCGTAACGCGAGAACCTCGCTACGCGGAAATCGCAGCCTCGATGAACATGGGCGCGGCGGTCTATCGCTTCCAGACCACCGTGGTGCCGAACCGGATACCGCCCGGCGAAGTTGACCCGCTGCGGACGGTGTTGCAGATCCGCGCAACCCCCGCGGTCAATAAGGTCACCTAGGCAAGCTGAACCGTTGCGCGTGCTTTCCGGTATTGTCCCCGGCCCATGGACGTCAAAATACGCCGTATCGCGCATCTGGACATGGATGCCTTCTACGCCTCGGTCGAGCTTCTGCGCTATCCGGAACTGCGCGGCCTGCCCGTGGTAATCGGTGGCAGCCGCGATCATCAACCCGAGAGCCTGCCCGATGGCAGCCGGCAATTCTCCCGCCTGCGCGACTATGCCGGACGCGGCGTGATCACCACCTCCACCTACGAAGCGCGTGCCTTGGGTATCTTTTCCGGCATGGGTGTGATGAAAGCAGCCCGGCTGGCGCCCGACGCAATCCTGCTTCCCGTCGATTTTGCAGCCTACCGTCACTACTCGCGCCTGTTCAAAGCCGCAGTCGCACGCATCGCTCCCCGGATTGAAGATCGCGGCATCGACGAGATCTACCTCGACCTGACCGATCTGCCGGAGGACAGTGCGCCCCTGGCAAGGCGCATCAAGAATGCCGTACGCGATGCCACCGGCCTCGGTTGCTCGATCGGCATCAGCCCCAACAAGCTGCTCTCGAAGATCTGTTCCGACCTTGAAAAGCCGGACGGACTGACCCTGCTGGGGCCGGAGGATATCCGGGGGCGCATCTGGCCGCTGCCGGTGCGCAAGATCAACGGTATCGGCCCGCGCGCCGCCGAAAAACTTGCCGGACTCGGCATCACGAGCATTGCCGAACTGGCCGACGCCGAACCCGCCATGCTCCAGGAGCACTTCGGGCGCAGCTACGCGGCCTGGCTGCATGCGGCCGCCCATGGGATCGACGAGCGGCCAGTCATAACGCATTCCGAGCCACGTTCCATCAGCCGCGAAACCACCTTCGAACGCGACCTGCATCCACAGCGCGACCGCGATGCACTATCGACAATCTTCACCGGGCTTTGCGTCCGCGTCGCCGATGACCTCCGGCGCAAGGGCTATCGGGCCCGCACCATCGGCATCAAGCTGCGCTTCGAGGATTTCCGGACCGTAACGCGTGACCTGAGCCTGGCCGAGGCGACAGCCGATGCGGCGTCGATACGCCATGCAGCCACGGAATGCCTGCGGCGGGTGCCGCTGAAAAGCAAGCTGCGCTTGCTCGGCGTTCGCACCAGCAGCCTGACCGCGTATGACGAACAAGGCGCAAACGTACTCGCAACCCAGGGCGAATTGCCGCTATAGCAAGCCACTCGGCGTAGTATCGGGGTTGCACAAGGCTCAGCCGCAGGAATAATAAGAAATGGCCAGCATCGACAGGGAAAAGGAAAGCACCACCATCGAGCAGGAGGAACTGCGCGGCATTGCACGCTCGGTCGGCGAGATTGAGTGGCTGCTGATGATTGTCGTCCTGCTGTATCACTCCTTCGGCGGCATTCTTCCCGAGAACCAGCCCAGCGCCGTGCTGGCGATGGTGCTCTATGGCGCGTGCATCATGGGATTTCGTTACGCGTTCTTCTTCAAGCATGAATCACGCTGGAAGCTGGCCGTCGAAACCTGGATCATGACCGCCTTCATCACGTGGACCCTGCTGCATACCGGGCGCCTGGAAAGCCCGCTGCTCAATACCTACCTGCTGGTCATCATCACCAGCGCGCTGGCGCTGGGCAAGGTCACCACGCTGCTGGAACTGGCCCTGATCGCTGCCTGCATCATCATGCTCGGCGAAGGAGAAACGCGGGACATCTTCACCCTGAAGTACGCCGCCGGAATGTTCGCCCAGTTTGCGCCCTTCGTGCTGGTGGCCTACATCACCACCATGTTCGCCTCCGACATCCGCTACGGGCTCAATCAGGTCAAGTTGATGGCAGAAACCGACGAGCTGACCAAAGCACTCAATCGCCGGGGGTTTGCCATCATCGCCGACCGGCTGTTCGGGCAGGCGGTTCGTTACAAGCGACCGATCAGCCTGCTCTCGCTGGACTGCGACAACCTGAAGCAAGTCAACGACGCCATCGGCCACAAGGCCGGTGACGCCTTGCTGGTCGGCCTGGTGAAATGCATCCAGGGGCATTTGCGCCACACCGATATTCTTGTCCGCCAAGGCGGCGACGAATTCGTCGTTCTGCTGCCGGAAACACCGATCAAGGGGGCGATCGATGCAGCGGAGAAGATCCGCAGCGCAATTGCCGAGAATTCCCTCGCGATCGACGGCCAACTGGTCAAGACCACGGTCAGCGTTGGTGTTTCAAGCTATCCCGATGACGGCAGTACCCTCGACCTGATGCTGGCCCACGCCGACCGCAACATGTACCAGGCAAAACTAGGTGGGCGCAACCGCGTCGTCTATCAGACAGTCGCCGCGGCAGCGGCGAGCGCCACCACCGCGCCACGAGGCAATACTTAGGGCGTGCTCTCAATTGGGCGACGGCTGCGAAGACCAATTGAGAACACGCCCTATGGATACAGGCCGCGCTGCTCGCGTGCCGCCAACACCCGCTGGCAGGCAATGATGAATGCCGCGGTCCGCAAGGACAGCCCGCGCTCGTCGGCCATTTGCCAGATCGCCGCAAAAGCCTTGATCATGATGCTTTCGAGGCGCGCATTGATTTCGTCCTCGCTCCAGAAGAAGCTGGAGAAATCCTGCACCCATTCGAAGTAGGACACGGTCACGCCACCGGCATTGGCCAGGACATCGGGGACCACCAGGATGCCGCGTTCGCGCAGTATGTCGTCGGCTGCCGGCAATGTCGGGCCATTGGCACCCTCGACCACGATGCGGGTGCGCAAGCCCGCCGCGCGCCTGGCCGTAAGTTGTCCTTCCAGGGCGGCAGGAACGACATACTCTGACTCCACGGCCCAGAACTCCTCGTTGCCGATGCTCTCGGCACCGGGAAAGCCGGCCAGACTGCCCTGAGTGGCCGAATACGCAATCGCCTCAGCGACATTGATCCCGGCCGGGTTGAACAGCGTGGCTTCGGCATCCTGCAAGGCGACAATCACCGCGCCGTGCTCGGCAAAGATACGCGCCGCAATGCTGCCCACGTTCCCGAACCCCTGTACCGCAACACGCGAACCGGGTATCGGCACCGCCGAACGCTTGCCGGCTTCGCGGGCAGCAATGAAAACGCCACGCCCGGTAGCCTCGTGCCGCCCCAGCGAACCGCCCAGGGCCACCGGCTTGCCGGTCACAACCCCGCTCGCGGTATGCCCGACATTCACCGAATAGGTATCCATCATCCAGGCCATGATCTGCTGGTCGCTGCCGACGTCAGGCGCCGGAATGTCCTTGTCCGGCCCGATAACGAGGCCGATCTCGGAGGTATAGCGTCGGGTCACCCGCTCCAGTTCAGCACGCGACAAGGCACGCGGGTCGATGCGGACACCCCCTTTGGCGCCGCCGAAGGGCAGGCCCAGTGCGGCATTCTTCACGGTCATCCAGCCGGCCAGGGCCATGACCTCGTTGAGCGATACGTCGGGATGGAAACGCACACCGCCCTTGCCGGGTCCGCGCGACAGGTTGTGCTGTACCCGGTAGCCCTCGTAGTGGGCCACCGTGCCATCATCGCGCACGATGGGCACATCGACTATCAGCACGCGCTTGGGACGCTTGAGCGTCTCAATCCAGTGCGACAAGCCGCCAAGGTGGGGGGCGACGCGATCGATCTGCTCCAGGAAACTTGACCAGGGTTCCGGACGCGCCGGGTCAAGATACGACAGGTTGGTGGCTGGCATGCTCAGTAGTCCCTCAGATTGACGATGCGGCGCGCGCGCCCTGGTCGTAGCGGCCCGAGAGCGTGCGCAACAACCGGGCCAAATCACCGATGCGCAGATTCTCTTCTTCGGCGCCGGAAAAGCCGGGCATCAGGCAAGCTTCGCGGACCTGGCGATAGCGCTCGCATAGCGAGATGCCCTCGGCAGTACAGGACCAGAACATCTCCTTGCCGCGCCGTTCGCCGCTGACGAAGCCGAGGTTGGCGAGTTTTTTTACCGCATAGGATACGACGTGGGTATCTTCGATATTGAGCACGAAGCAAATGTCGGCCAGTTTCTTCTCGCGACCACGATGGTTGACGTGGTGCAACACCAGGATCTCGGTTTCCGTCATGTCCTTGACGCCGGCGGCCGACATGCAGCGGATCATCCAGCGGCCGAATGCATGGCTGGCGATGATCATGCCGAACTCGAGTTCCGAGAGTTCGGGACATTTGTCCGAAACCAGATGCTCGGAGGAAACGATGCGGCGCACGTCTTCCCCCTCACTGGAGGATACTGCGCGTGCTTTTCCGACCATGACAACCCTCCATCAACATAACGATATTATTGAAACATTTTATTGACGTTTTGTAAATGTAATGTTAACGTGCTGCTCGCCTGCTTCGCTTTCGAACTGAAACTTTCCTGAGGAACCCGCTGATGAAGACCTGCCTTCGCACCCTCGTCGCCGCTCTCGGTTTCACCGCCCTGACCGTCTCGGCCCAAACCAAGTGGGACATGCCGACCCCCTACCCTGCCGCCAATTTCCACACAGAGAACATCACCCAGTTTGCCGCCGACGTCGACAAGGCTACCGCCGGCAAGCTCAAGATCACCGTGCATTCCGGCGGCTCGCTTTACAAGGCACCGGAGATCAAGCGCGCGCTGCAGGGCGGCCAGGCGCAGATCGGCGAAATCATCTTCAGTGGCTATGCCAACGAGAATCCCTTGTTCGGCACCGACAACGTACCTTTCCTGGCGACTTCCTACGCCGAAGCAAAGAAGCTCGCGGCGGCCCAGCGGCCGGCAATGGATGCCCTGCTGGCCAAGCAGGGCCTGAAGATACTGTTCTCCGTGCCATGGCCGCCGCAGGGCATCTACTCGGCGAAACCTATCAATGCCGGCGCTGACCTGAAGGGCGTCAAGTGGCGCGCCTACAGCCCGCAGACATCGCGTATTGCGGAACTCGTCGGCGCCCAGCCCGTCACCATCCAGGCCGCAGAACTCTCGCAGGCGCTGGCCACCGGCGCCGTCGCCGCGTTCATATCGTCCAGCGCGACCGGCTACGACAGCAAGGTCTGGGAGCAGGTGAAGTACTTCTACGACATCCAGGCCTGGTTGCCAAAGAACGCGGTGCTGGTTTCGCAGAAGGCCTTTGACGCCCTGGACAAGCCGACCCAGGATGCCCTGCTGAAGGTCGCCGCCGACGCGGAAGCCCGCGGCTGGAAGACCAGCGAGGAAAAGACCAAGTTCTGGGTTGAGCAACTGGGCAAGAACGGCATGACCGTCGCCGCGCCTTCGGCAGCCTTGAAGGCTGACCTGAAGAAGGTCGGCGACACCATGATCGGCGAATGGCAGAAGACCGCCGGCGCCGAAGGTCAGGCCATCCTCGACGCCTACCGCAAGTAAGCACGTGTCGGTCCGGCGCGCGCTCGACGGTCTCTACGGTGCCGCCGCCTGGACGGCGGCACTGTTCATGATCGGCACCCTGGCGATGATCCTGCTGTCGGTCAGCGGACGTCTGTTCGATTTTCACGTCCGCGGCACGGATGCCTATGCCGGCTATTGCATGGCGGCGGCGGCTTTCCTCGCCCTGGCACATACGCTCAAGCGCGGCGAACATATCCGCGTGACGCTGATCCTCGACCATACCGGCCCGCGCACCCGCCACGCGCTGGAACTCTGGAGCCATGCCGGCGGCTTGCTGTTCGCGGTGCTGCTGGCCTGGTTCTCGGCGCACCTGGTCTGGCAGTCCTTCCAGTTCAACGACATCTCGCAAGGCACGGATGCCACCCCGCTGTGGATCCCACAACTGGGCATGGCCATCGGCAGTGCAGTCTTTGCCGTCGCCCTGGCCGAGGAACTGGTCGCCGTCATTCGCGGCGAGAAGCGGCACCCGCGCGAGCCGGGCAGCGAACCGGTGAGGAGCGAGTAGATCATGAGCCTCGCCATCACCTTCGCCTTGATCATCGCCCTGTTTGCCCTGCTTGGCAGCGGCATCTGGATCGGACTCGCACTGCTCGGTGTCGGCTGGCTCGGCATGGAACTGTTCACCCCGCGCGCCGCGGGCGATGCCATGGCCGTGACCATCTGGGGCGCCTCCTCGTCCTGGACCCTGACCGCGCTGCCGATGTTCCTGTGGATGGGCGAGATACTGTTTCGGACGCGGCTTTCATCGGACATGTTCAAGGGGCTGGCCCCCTGGCTTGAAGGCCTGCCGGGACGCCTGCTCCACGTCAACGTCATCGGCTGCACCATTTTTGCCGCCGTTTCCGGATCCTCGGCGGCAACCTGCGCCACCATCGGCAAGATCACCTTGCCCGAACTCGCCAAACGCGGCTACCCGGAGGGCATCACCATCGGCACGCTGGCCGGCGCCGGCACGCTGGGTCTGCTGATTCCTCCCTCGATCATCATGATCGTGTATGGCGTCGCCGCCGAAGTCTCGATTGCCAAGCTCTTCATTGCCGGCGTACTGCCTGGCCTGCTGCTTGGCTTGCTCTTCATGGGTTGGATCATCGTCTGGGCGTTGATGAATCCCGGTGCCGTGCCGCCGGCCACTGAACGCTACACCTTCACCCAGAAGCTGTATGCCTCACGCCACCTGATCCCGGTAGTGCTGCTGATCGCTGTGGTGCTGGGCTCGATCTACGTCGGCATCGCCACCGCGACGGAAGCCGCCGCGCTCGGCGTGCTCGGCAGCCTGGTCCTCGCCGCCGCGCAGCAATCGCTGTCCTGGACCACTTTCCGTGAAAGCCTGATGGGCGCCACACGCCTGTACTGCATGATTGCCCTGATCCTCGCCGGCAGCGCATTCCTGACGCTGTCGATGGGCTACATCGGCCTGCCGAGGCAACTGGCGGAATGGATCGCCAGCCTGGGCCTCGGCCAGTTCGGCCTGCTCTTCGGCCTGATGATCTTCTTCATCATCCTCGGCTGCTTCCTCGACGGAATTTCCATGGTGGTGCTGACCATCGCCGTGATCCAGCCCACCATTGTTGCCGCCGGCATCGACCTGATCTGGTTCGGCATCTTCCTCGTGGTGGTGGTCGAGATGGCCCAGATCACGCCGCCGGTCGGCTTCAACCTCTTCGTCCTGCAAGGCATGACCAACAAGCAGTTGCCGTGGATCGCGCGCACCGCGATGCCGGCCTTCTTCCTCATGATCGCAGCAGTAGGGATCCTCTACTTCTTTCCAGGCATCGTGACCTGGCTGCCGCAACGCATGGTGGGATGATGCCGCGCCTGCTCGCACTTGGCGACGGCGCACTGACACTCGAGTTCGGTGATCGCATCGACGCCGGGTTGAATGCCCAGGTCATGGCCACACGCGACGCGCTGGCGGCGCAGCACCTGGTGGGCATCAGCGACGTAGTACCGACATGGCGCTCGCTGACGGTGCATTTCGATCCCCTGCAACTGGATCGCGATCGCCTCGCCGCATGCCTGATGCAGTCCGCTGACGCACCGCTGCAAGAGTCGTCGCTGACGACACGGTGGCAGATCCCCATCGTCTTTGGCGGCGAATTCGGTCCTGATCTCGGCGCGGTTGCCAGCGCTACCGGACGCAACGAGGACGCGATCATCGCCGCCATCTGCGACCTTGAGTTGCGGGTGTTCCTGATCGGCTTCCTGCCCGGCTTTCCCTACCTCGGCGAGTTGCCGGAGTGGCTGCACTTGCCGCGCCTGAAAACTCCGCGCGCGGCAGTTCCGGCCAACAGCCTGGCGATCGCCGGCGCACAAGCGGCCATCTACCCATGGGTCAGCCCCGGCGGCTGGCACCTGCTGGGCCGCACCCCGGTGCGCCTGTTCGACCTTGCCGATGCCGCGCGCCCCGCCCTGTTTGCGCCCGGTGACAGCCTGCGCTTCACGTCGGTATCCGGCGCCGAGTACACCCGCCTCGCCGCCGCGGTGGCGGCCGGCGAGATGGCGTCATCCGCTTGGCGCACCTCATGATCGACGTGCTCGCCGCGCCAGTTCCGGCCAGCATCCAGGACGTCGGCCGCCCCGGCTACCGGCATCTCGGCGTCCCCCTCGCTGGCGCGCTCGATCGGGAATGGCTGGCACTTGCCAACGCACTGGTCGGCAATCCGGCACAAGCCGCCGGACTGGAAATGCGCCTGATGGGGCCGCGGCTGCAAGCGGTAAAGGAAACCACCTTCGCCCTGGCCGGCGAGTTCTCGGCCGTGATCGCGGACGCCACCGGTAGCCGGCGCAGTGCCTCGAGTTGGCGCAGCCACACACTGCATGCGGGCGAAACCCTCGACCTCAGCGTAGTGAAAGGCGGCATCGGCTATCTTGCCGTACGCGGCGGCTTCGACGTCCCGCAGGTGCTGGGCAGCCGTTCTACCTACGCCCGGGCGAGCATGGGTGGCTTCGAAGGACGCGCGATCGCCACCGGCGACCGACTGAACATCTGCCGCCGCGGCAGCGAAACGGCGCCTTCCCTGCAACTGCCGCAAGCGCCGCCGCTTGACCCTGGCCCGATACGGGTGCTTGCCGGCCCGCAGCGCGACTACTTCACCGACGCGGCCTGGAATGCCCTTGTCAGCAACGAATACACCGTCACCCGCGAAGCCGACCGCATGGGCCTGCGCCTCGACGGTCCGCTCCTGGAACACGACCCGGCACTGGGCGCCGACATCGTTTCCGATGCAGTGACCCCAGGCGCCATCCAGGTCCCCGGCGACGGCCGGCCCATCGTGCTGCTGGCCGACTGCCAGACCGTCGGCGGCTATCCCAAGATCGCCACCGTCATCCATGCCGACTTGCGCCGCCTCGGACATCTGCTGCCGGGGCAGAAACTGCGCTTCACTGCCGTAACCATCGACGAGGCGATCGCCGCCCGCCACAGCGCGGCGCACGCGCTTGCCGCAAGCGTCGGCGGCATCCTTCCGGTCGCAGCCGAATTCAACCTCGACGCCCTCTACGGCGCCAATCTGATCGACGGAGTCATCAATGCCGGCACGGCCTATTAACCTCAATGCCGATCTCGGCGAGGGCTACGGTCCCTGGACCATGGGCGACGATGCCGCCATGCTGGCCATCGTCAATTCCGCGAACGTCGCCTGTGGCGGGCACGCCGGCGACCCCGATATCATGCGCGCAACCGTCCGGCAGGCACGTCAACATGGCGTCTCGATCGGGGCCCACCCCAGTTACCCGGACCTGCGCGGCTTCGGCCGGCGCGCGATGAGCCTCACGCCCGCAGAGTTGGAAAACCAGATGGCAGCGCAGGTCGGGGCGCTATCCGCCGTGGCGGCCCTCGAGGGGATGCGGGTCACCCATGTCAAGCCGCATGGCGCCCTGAACAATCAGGCCTGCGTCGACCGCAGGCTGGCCGACACCATCTGCGCGTCGATTCGTGCCGTCGATCCCGCGCTGATCCTGCTCGCCCCGGCAGTGTCCGAACTGGTTACTG
>CAJBYR010000049.1 GCA_903959855.1 uncultured beta proteobacterium | reverse complement strand
GACGCGATTGGCATGGCTGCTGCGCGCCTCGATACGGCCGAACAGCGGCCGGATGTTTTCGTCCCAGACGATGCCGAGGCGGCTGCATGCGCTACTGGAAATCAGGGTGACGCGGTTTTCCGCGCGACCGCCCAGATCCAGCGCATTGCTCAGGACTTCGGCGATATGCAGCAGCGGCACCAGCAACTCGTCGCTGTCCGTGCCGGCATCGTGGTGGTGACGGATCCCGGCGATCACGGGCGCGGGTAGTTGCCAGTGCTCGGCCAGCCAGGCGCCGAGCTCGGCGTGGTCACAGCCGAAACGCGCGCGCTCCGCGGTATCGATACCGGTGGCATGGCCCAGCGCATCGTTCCAGGCTTCCTGGCTGGCTTCGGGGCGAAAGCGGCTGATCCAGAGTTGGCCGATATCGTGCAGCAAGCCGGCTACCAGCGCCATGTCGCCCGGTGTGTGCAGGGCCACATGCTGCGCCAGTTCTTCGCTGCAGACGCCAACTGCGACGCTGTGCTGCCAGAAGCCCGTGCCCCTGCCGGTGCCCACGGTACCGGAGACGAAATGCCCGAGGCGGGCGGTGAGTGTGGTTTCACGCACCCGGCCGATGCCGATCAGCGAGGTTGCGGTAAACACGTCGCGCACCATCGACCGGCGGCGCGTCCTCGACGCCGCGCTATTGGCCATCGCCAGCACGCGTGCGGTGATTACCGGATCATGCTTGATGTGCTCGGTCAGCAGGGCCAGGCTGGCATCGGGATCGTCCAGTGTGGCGAGGATCTCGGCCACGATGCGCGGAAAGGCCGGTAGTTCGTCGACGCGGGAAATGACTTCGTCTTGCGTGATGCGTGGTTCGTCCATCATGCGCTCCGGTAGGCAAGGACCTGGTCGAACAGCGCAGCCATGGTCGGGTCGGCAAGGTCAGCGCCAGCGAAGATGTCCATGACGCGGCTGGCCGCTTTCGCGGCGTCGACGGCGACCTCTTCATCGCTGCGGGTGTCCGGCTCGGCGATGTAGATGAATTCGGCATGATGCGCGGCGAGCTGCCGAAGGTTGTCGTCGGTCAGCATGTGTCCGGCGGGCAGGGAATAGCGGTGCAGGCCCTGCCGTCCCATATGCACTGGCGTGCCCAGCACCATGCCGGCTTCGGCCTCGATCAGCGGCAGGTAACGCGGACGGGTTCTCATGTGGGTATCGACCTTTTGTCAGGGCTTTCGGTGGGCTTCCAGCGCTATCCTGGCAGGGGCTTTTCCTCGTCCTGCAAGGCCACCAGAAAGTACTTCGCGAGCGCCAGCGGGCTAATGGGTTTGACGAAGTATCCGTTCGCACCCACGGCGCGACCGCGATCGTGATCCCCGTCGTCACCGCAGGCGGTTACCAGAACGACATTGATCGAGGCCAGGGCCGGGTCGCGCTTGATGCGCTCGCAGAACTGGAAGCCATCCATGGACCCGGGCATCAGCACATCAAGGACAATGCCATCGGGGCGCTGTTTCTTGATCCGGCCCCATGCGGCCTGCGCGTTGTCGGCTTCATCCAACGTGAAATTGTCGCGCAGGGCAAGGCGGATCATCCAGCGGATCACGCTCTGGTCATCGACTATCAGGATACGTTTCATGCGTTCTTTCCAGGAGCCGAATAGGTAGCCGGAGGGGCGTCGCCGGCTGGCGAACCGGCCTGCAACCAGATCGTCACCGTGGTGCCAGCGCCGACTTTGCTCGCGAGCTCGATGTGGCCGCCGTGAAGTTCGACGATCTCCTTGACGATGCTCATGCCCAGGCCGGTGCCGGGGATCTTGCCCGAGGTGTCGGCGCGGTAGAAGCGTTCGAAAACGCGGGCCAGCTGCTCCGGGCTCATGCCGATGCCGTGGTCGCGGATACGCAGGCCCAGGAGATCACTGGCGTCCCCTTCCGGGATGACGAATTCGACATCGACCTTGCCGCCTTCCGGGGAATACTTATAGGCGTTCGACAGAACATTGCCGATGGCCTGGGTGAGCTTCTTGGGATCAGCGCGAACCCACAGCGGCGTCCGGGTTGCAGGTTCCCTGGGCGAGGGGCGACCATCGGGCGACTTGAAACCGACCACGACTTCGCGCAGCAGCCCGCACAGATCAATGCGCGTGATGTTGAAGTCCTTGCCGCGGCGCGCCTCGATGCGGGCGAGATCAAGCAATTCATTGATGATGGAGACCATCAGCTCCGATTGCCTGAAGATCGTGGTCAGGAACTCCCGCGTTTCCGTTTCATCGAATGTCTGCGCCAGCATCAGCTCGGCAAAGCCGTAAATGCTGGCCATGGGCGTGCGCAGTTCATGCGCTGCAGTGGACAGGAACTCGCTCTTCAGACGGTCGACTTCGGTCTCGTGGGTGATGTCGCGCAGATACAAAATCTGTGAAACAGTTTCCGCGCGGGATTCGCGCAGCCCGACTTCGAGAACGCGCCGACCGGGCGCGTCGATCTCAATGAACTGGCGGCGCTCATGCTGCGTCCCCGAGCCGGAGCGGTCTGCCACCCGCGGTTGGCGCAGGGGCGCCATGCCGGCAAAACGCGCATCGGCCGTACAGGCCGCCGCCAGTTGGTGGGTAAACGTGGTTTCGTCGAGACCGATCGTTGCGGACTCTTCCAGCCCGGTCAGGCGCGTGAACGCGGGGCTCACGTACTTCACCTGGTGCGCGGTATCAAAGGAGACGAAGCCATCGGGACTGAGGTCGAAGATGGCATTGAGCTGCTCGGCATGCTCATGGGCCCTGGCCTCGGCGTGGCGGCGGTCGCTGATGTCGCGGGCGAAGCCGACTGTGCCCAGCACCATGCCGTCCGGGGCGACTACCGGCTTCCTGTAGGTCTCGATCCAGCCGGCTTCGGACCCGCCGGCAACGGGCTCTTCGACCGACTTTTCACGACGCGAGGCCATGACATCGTTGTCATCGGCCACATATCTTTCGGCCAGGTCTTTTGGCCACACGTCGAAGTCGGTCAGGCCGACGATTTGGTCCGGATCGGGATGGCCGCAGGCATCGGCGAATACCTGGTTAACCGCGAGGAAGCGCCCCTGCGCATCTTTCAGCCAGAAGAAGAAGGGCAGATTGTCGAGGGTGGCGCGCTGGTAAAGCTCCCGCTGGCGCAATGTCTCGGTGGCGTTCTTGAGTTCGGTGATATCGATGCGGTTGCCGACGATGTAGCCGCTCGGGGTGCGGTGCTCGACGATCATCAGCCAGCGCCCGTCGGCCAGTTGCTGCTCGAGGATCTCTCCGTTGGCGCGCTGGTGTTGCCGGACACGCTCCCGGACCCATTCGTCGACGCGCCCTATCGCCGCGCCGTATTGACCGCGCTCGGCGCCGCGGCGGACGATGTCCTCGAAGCTGTTGCCGGGGACGATGAGATCGCGACTGGTTTCGTAGAAGGTCAGATAGGCCTCGTTGCACAGCACCAGCCGGTCATTCTCGTTGTAGATGGTGAAGCCCAGGGCAATGCTGTCGACCGCCTCGCGCAAAAGATTGCTCGCCCTCTCGGCTTCGTGGCGACTTTCCTCGTAGTCGCGGGTCCGCTCGGCGACCCGGTTTTCAAGCTCGGCGTAGGATTCGGCGAGGCGGTCCACCATGGTGTTGAAGGCGATCGCAAGGCGGCCGAATTCGTCGTTGCCGCGTGCCGGCAGGCGCGCCACCGGCCGGCCGCTGGCGGCAATCTGTTCCGCAGCGATTGCGATTTCGCCCAGCGGCGCGGTGATGAGGCGTGTGCCGGAGCGTGCAAATGCGATCACGCCAAGGACCACAAAGACGCCAATTGCCATGAACATCGCCATCAGGTACCGGACGGCGCGCATGGCATCGGCCCGATCACGCGCAACCGTCAGCACGAGTTTCAGTTCCGCCAGCGAGGCAGGCAGCACCAGGGGCGTATCCACGGCGAAGACCTCGCGCACCGGTTTCACGCCGGCAGCCAGTTCACCACCACTGTCCTTGAGCCAGTGGCTGTCAACCCCGCTTGCTGCGGCAATTACCCGATCCAGGGGAATACTCAGCAACACACCGCCTTCGGCCTTGTCGGTCAATCGATAGCGGATCGGCAGCGCGAGCTGGATCAGGGCAGCTTTTCCCTGTGGGCGCAGCAGGCGGGCATGGGCGCTCCCGGTTTCCATCATTGCTGTGAACGCGGCATCTCTGCTGTAGTCCGGCGCTGGGGTCGTGGTACTGGCGACCGGGCGACCGCGATAGTCGGCAACCGTCAGGGTGGCTCCGGCAACCGCGAGCTTCTGGTTGCGCAGCAGGGGTTCCAGGTAGGTTTCGCGTCCGCGCGAGTCTGCCAGGGCATTGGCGGTGACGGTATTGCCGGCGATTGATTCCGCCAGGCTCACCATGCCGGCCATTGTGAGTTCAATCTCGCGCTGTTCAAGCTTGGCCCGCGCCTCGAGCAGCATCTGGCTTTGTCCGGTGATCTGGTAGCGCGCGGCGAGGTAAGCCGTCAGGGTAACCACAAGACCAAGGACCAGCGTACCGGCCAGCAGCGCAAACGTGATCTTGCCGCGCAGATCGAGCTGCAGAAAGCTTGCACGCAAGGCAGGAAAGTGTTCCAGAAGTCGATTCATCGCGGAGTGATCGGTGGTCCCGCCTAGCGCTTGCTTATCGCCTTGAGATTGCCGTCGACGTCGAAACGGGCGAGAAAAAGTTGGCTGCGGTCAAGCGCTTCATGATCGTTGGCGCCATAGGGCTTGCGGTAGCTGCGTACCAGGCCGTCATGCTGGTCGATGGCCTCCATTGCATCGCGAATCGCGCTGCGCTTGGTACTGCCGGCTTTATGCACGGCAATGGCGAGCAGGTGGACCAGGTCGTAGGCGTGGGCAAAGCCGACTTGTCCGCGCAAGGCGGCGACATTGTGGCCAAAGCGGCGATTCACGGTGGCG
>CAJBYR010000048.1 GCA_903959855.1 uncultured beta proteobacterium | reverse complement strand
GATCCTTGTTGAGCTGGGCAGCGACGATGGCCATGCGCGCCAGTGTGGCCAGCGCCAGCAACGAGAACAGGCCGCCGGTCGCGGCGCCTTCGCGGCCGGTGTGACCGATGGCGATGGCCGAGCTCATGGCGCTCATCAGCAAGGCGCTTGATTGTGCCCTGGCGCTGGAGTCCGGCGGCATCAATGAGCTCGTGGTCCATGCCCGCACCAAGGCCGATGGCTACAAGCCGGTCAGGCGCTGGGAATGGGTGGCGCGCATCCGCGAGGTGGTGAAGCTGCCGCTGATAGCCAACGGCGAGGTGTGGACCGTCGCCGACTGGCACGCCATCCGTGCCGCCAGCGGCTGCGACGATGTCATGCTCGGCCGCGGCGCCGTTGCCGACCCGCTGCTGGCGCGGCGCATCCGCTGTAGTGCAGAAGCGGAGCCGAACGATGACGATTGGCGCGAGATCGAAGCGATGCTTGGTGACTTCTGGACCCGAGTGGAGCGCAAGGTCCTGCCCGCGCAATCCCCGGGCCGTCTCAAACAATGGCTGGGGCTGATGCAGCGCCGCTATCCGCAGGCCGAACGCCTGTTCCAAACTGTACGCGAAGCCCGGCTCGGACCCGAGGTCAGCGCCATCCTGCAGCGTGAAGGTGTGATTGCGAAGTCGCGCGCGGTGGCTTGAACACTGAAAGCAGTGGAGCCGCCAACGGCCATTGTGCGGCCCTTCGGAAATATTCCAAATAGCGGACATTCCCATCCCATTGACATGGCATTTTTCGATCCGTATTCTTAGCCGGAAATCGCCGATGCACCGGGCAACTGACTAAGCATCTTGGCCGCGTCCAGGGGAAGCGGGTCGTGCCGCTTTTCGCAATTCGCTTACTACTGGATGACAATTCAGCAAAACAACCGAGGCTCGTTGATATTGAGATACTTTTGCCAGAAAACACACCGTAGTTATACGTCACGCGCAGGAGTTATGGCGCAAAACTGCCTCCCGATATCAAAGTCGGCCCCAGAGAAAGGGTTCCAGTTCCTTGCTGCTCTTTGCTCCGTTTCTTGCATTTGCACTACTTGCGCAGTGATGTTGCCCGCAGTATCATCTGCTCCATGAACACTGCTGCAAAACTGCTTCAAGCCATGCGTAGCAATCCGCTCGATTGGAAGCTTCAGCAGCTTCAAACAGTAGCGCGCCAGAACGGAATCGATTGGCGGCACGTTGGAACGAGTCACTGCGTCTTTGTGCGCGCTGATGGCAAGACGCTCCCCGTTCCGGCCCGGCGCCCTATCAAGCCGATCTATGTCAAGAAGTTCCTGGAACTCGTTGAAGGAGCATGAACCATGGGAAAGAGAATTAACTACCCGTTTGAGATCCGCCCGCTGTCGGCTGAGGAAGGCGGTGGCTTTCTTATCTCGTACCCTGATTTCTTGGAGTGTCTTTCTGATGGCGAGACAGTCGAGGAAGCACTCGCGAACGGGAAGGACGCTTTGAAGTCAACGATTGCCGCACTCAAGGCCAAGGAGCTGCCAATTCCAGCCCCGAACAGCGGGGGTGTCGCATCCGGGAAGTTTGTCGCCCGCGTTCCAAAGACGATCCACGCGCGGTTGGCTACACGCGCAAAGGCAGAGGGTGTGTCACTAAATACCCTTGTTCTAACGTTCATCGCGGAAGGTCTTGGGCGCAAAGAACGGCACGCGTAGTAGCGAATGTGGCCGAACCCATCATTCCACGGACCTGCGCGAAAAGCCGCGCAGGTCCGGTGAATTCAGACGTTCCTGAGTGTCCGTTTTCTGGGCCAGCTAGCTCCGCTAACGCACATAGCAGAAGTTGATCCACGCTGAGTTACTGCCCACCTCGGCCGTACCCCCAAAGCAGCCATGAATCAGCGCCGGGGCTACGGCAATGTCGACGCCTCGCGCGGCCGCACCACCAGCCACGCCAGCACCAGCGCCGCACCGGCCCAGGCCAGCACCGGCAACCAGGGCAGCAACGCGGCGAAGCCCGGATCCTTGTTGAGCTGGGCAGCGACGATGGCCATGCGCGCCAGTGTGGCCAGCGCCAGCAACGAGAACAGGCCGCCGGTCGCGGCGCCTTCGCGGCCGGTGTGACCGATGGCGATGGCCGAGCTCATG
>CAJBYR010000047.1 GCA_903959855.1 uncultured beta proteobacterium | reverse complement strand
GGCGGGCAGGGCCTGGGCGCCCTGGCCACGTTGGGAAAACGCGTGCGCGGCGGGCGCATCGTCTGATGGCGTCCATCCTCTATTCTTGGGAGTTCGGCGCCAATCTCGGGCATGTCGGCGCCTTCATGCCTTTTGCATCGCAGCTGCGTACCGGCGGGCACGAACTGCACTGGGCCGTCACCCAGCCAGGCCAGGTTGGCGATTACCTCGCCGGCGAAGGCTTCACCTGGCTGCCCGCGCCGATGGCCACTGAGGCGGTGCAGCCCGGGCCGCCGCTGAGCTACGCCGACATCCTGTTGCGCTTCGGCTATGCCGACCCGAAGACTCTTTACGGTCTGGTCGGCGCCTGGCGCGAACTGATGCGCCTGACCGGCGCGCGATTGGTGCTGGCAGACCACGCGCCCACGGCACTGCTGGCGGCACGTACCCTCGACCTGCCGGTGATGCTGTTTTCCAACGGCTTCACTGTGCCGCCGCGGCTAAATCCGCTGCCCAACATGCGGCCCTGGACGGACGTAGCGGCCAGCCACCTGCACGCGCTCGACGACACGGCGCGCGACAGCATCAATACGGTATTGCATCGCTTCGGCAAACCGGCGTTGGTCAGCACAGCGGCCCTGTTCGACGTGGCCGAGGAAACCATGATCACCTTCCCCGAGCTCGACCACTATCCGCAGCGCGGACCGGCGCGTTACTGGGGCAGTTTGCCCAGCGCGGGTACCGGCCGCGAAGCCACCTGGCCTGCAGCTTGCGGACCACGAATCTTCGCTTATCTGCGGCGCGAGACGACCCACCATGTTGCCGTGCTCGACGCCTTGCAGCAGCTGGGCGCGGCGACACTGGTGTTCTTCCCCGGCATCGACCCGGCCCTGCGCGCGCGCTACAGCGCCCCGCACCTGAGTTTCCTCGACCATGCCGCCGACATCGCGCAGATGACGCGCGAGGCAGATTGCGCCGTGACCTACGCCAGCCTGGCCACGACCACGGCCTTTCTGCTCGCCGGCAAACCGGTGCTGCTGCTGCCGGGGCACCTGGAGCAGTACATGCTCGCCAGACGCGTCGAGGAAATGGGTGCCGGACGGCTGGTGAATCCCGAACAGCCCCCCGGCGACCTGCGCCCGGTACTGGCCGACCTGCTCGCCAATCCGGGCTGGCGTGGCAACGCCGAAGCCTTCGCCAAAAAATATGCGGCCTTCGACCAGAATGCGGTGCTCGGCAACCTCGCCCGCCGCGTCGACGAACTACTCGCCTGAAAGAAAGCAACAATGACCCCCACGCTCGCTTCGTTCGCTGCCCCCCAAGGGGGCGTCGCCTCCCTTGGGGCGGCCCGTCGGGAGGCGCCATGATCGGACGCCTCACCGGAACCCTCATCGAAAAGAATCCCCCGGCGATCACCGTCGATGTCCATGGCCTCGGTTACGAGGTCGATGTGCCGATGAGCACCTTCTACAACCTGCCGGCGACCGGCGAGAAGGTATCGCTGCACACCCACCTGATCGTGCGCGAAGACGGCCACTTCCTCTACGGCTTTGCCTCGGAAGGCGAACGCGCCGCCTTTCGTCAGCTGCTAAAAATTTCCGGCATCGGCGCACGCACCGCGCTGGCGGTGCTCTCCGGGATGTCGGTAGCCGAGCTGGCGCAGGCGGTGACCCTGCAGGAGGCCGGCAGGCTGACCAAGGTGCCGGGCATCGGCAAGAAAACCGCCGAACGCTTGCTGCTCGAATTGCGCGACCGTCTGCCGAAGACGCTGGCGGTCGGCGGCGCAGGAGTCGGCGCCGGCGCCACGGCGAGCGACAATGCCTCGGACATCGTGAACGCCCTGCTGGCGCTCGGCTACAACGAACGCGAGGCGCTGGGCGCGATGAAGGCACTGGCGCCCGATGCTTCGGTATCGGACGGCATCCGCGCGGCGCTCAAGCTCCTCTCGAAATCCTCCTGAAATAGGCTCTAAACTCGCCTCATGGCCATCCAGACCGACAAGTTTGCCGAACCCGCCCCGGAACGACTGATCGCCGCAGGCAGCGAATCGAACCAGGAAGAGGCGCTCGAACGCGCGTTGCGGCCACGGCGCCTGGCCGATTATGTCGGCCAGCAAAAGATCCGCGGCCAGCTCGAAATCTTCATCGAGGCCGCCAAGCGGCGCGCCGAATCGATGGACCACGTGCTGCTGTTCGGGCCGCCGGGACTGGGCAAGACCACGCTGGCGCATATCATCGCCCACGAGATGGGCGTCAACCTGCGCCAGACTTCGGGCCCGGTGCTGGAACGCGCCGGCGACCTGGCGGCAATGCTGACCAACCTCGAACCGCACGATGTGCTGTTCATCGACGAAATCCATCGCCTCTCGCCGGTGGTCGAGGAAATCCTCTATCCCGCGCTGGAGGATTTCCAGATCGACATCATGATCGGCGAAGGCCCCTCGGCGCGCTCGGTCAAGCTCGACCTGCCGCCCTTCACCCTGATCGGCGCCACTACCCGCGCCGGCATGCTGACCAATCCGCTGCGCGATCGTTTCGGCATCGTCGCCCGGCTCGAGTTCTACACGCCGGACGAACTGGCGCTGATCGTGCGCCGCTCCGCGCGACTTCTCAATTGCGATATCGTCGAAGACGGCGCGGTCGAGATCGCCAAACGCTCACGCGGCACACCGCGCATTTCCAACCGACTGCTGCGCCGCGTGCGCGATTTCGCCGAGGTCAAGGCCGACGGCAAGATTACCCGCAGCGTTGCCGACGCCGCGCTGACCATGCTCGACGTCGATCATCTCGGCCTCGACGTGATGGACCGCAAGCTGCTCGGCGCCATGCTGGAAAAGTTCGGCGGCGGGCCGGTCGGCGTGGACAACCTCGCCGCCGCCATCGGCGAGGCGCGCGACACTATCGAAGACGTGCTCGAACCCTACCTGATCCAGCAAGGCTACCTGCAGCGCACCCCGCGCGGACGCGTGGCCACCGCCAGCATCTGGCGCCATTTCGGTTTGGCCCCCAAGTCCTCGGAACCGACTCTGTTCGAATAGGGCGCGGCCCGGTCACGAGGGGACATCAATGACCAAGGTGATCTGCACCGAAGCCTCGCAAAGCCACCTCGGGCAGTTGCTGGTGCTCATTGACAGCATCCTCGCGCACGAGGCCGCGCTCCATGTTTATCTACTGGTCATCGATATTGACCGGGAGGAATCCGCGGCACTGGCGGAACGGATTCTGGCGTATCTTGGCCGCGGCAATGCGCTTACGCTTACGCTGCTGAGCCTCGACCAGCTCTATGGCGAGCGGGCAGACCGGCTGCGGTTTCTTTACGACCCCTTCGAGCTGTGCATGGTAGGTCGCGGCGGCATGCACAAGTGGCTCATGGAGCACACGGAGCACGAGGCCTGGCTGCACCTTGATGCCGACATGTACTGCTTCGCGCCGCTGGACGGGATCTTTGCCAAACTCCAGCAGTGCGACATCCTGCTCTCGGCACATCGCGACAGCCCGCCCGCAACCGCAGAAGAAGATCTCACCACGCTGGCTTACGGGGCCTATAACGGCGGCCTGCTGGGATTACGCCGCAGCGAATCCGCACGAAAGTTCGCCAACTGGTTCCATGACCGGCTGCTCGATTTCGGGCGCGTCGATACCTGGCGGCCGTTGTCCCTGCAGCCCGATCAAAGGCTGGCACTGTTCGGCGACCAGAGCTGGCTGGTCCCGGTGCCGATGTATTTCGACAATGTCTTCATCCTCAAGGATCGCGGGACCAACTTCGGCCCCTGGAGCCTGGGCACCGACGAGACATTCCTCAGCAACGCAGACGGCACGGGGCAACCCGCGGCGGGCGGCAGCCCGATCACCATCCTTCACCTGAGCGGCTGGCGCCGCGATGCGCCGCAACTGCTGTCCTACTACATCCGCCGCGACCTTTCCGATAACGCGTTCTGGCGATCCTTCACCTCCCGGTACATCGCCGCGCTGGAAAAAGCCGATGCCGCGTTCTTTCGCGGTTATCGCTACGCCAGCTATGCCGATGGCACACCGGTCACGATCTACCACCGGCGCGCCTTCCTCAAGCTCTGCCTGGCCAACAAGCAACCGGATAAATCGCCGTTTCATAGCCGGCAACTGATCGACGCGCTGGCCGCCGATTTCAATACCTACGATTACGCGCCGCCCGGCATGGCGGTGGTGACGCCGGATGCTGCGTTTCCCAACATGGTCGAAGGCAACCGGCAGAAGGTGAATTCACCCTTCCTGCGCCGCGAGATCCCGCACAAGTGGTACGTGGACGCCCGCAACCCGGCCAACGGCTTCGTCTCCCGCGAGGAAGCGCTGATCCTGTACAACACGGCGCGGCTGCTGCCCGGCGCACCGGCTCTGGAGATCGGCTGCTGGCTGGGCTGGTCGGCCTGCCACCTCGCCCTCGGTGGCGTAGTACTCGACGTTGTCGACCCGATGTTGGACCAGCCAGCGGTAAGTGACAGCGTGACCCAGTCGCTGGCAGCAGCTGGCGTGCTGGATCGCTGCCGCCTCCATGCCGGGGAAAGCCCGCAGGCAGTCCGGGAAATCGCGGTTCGCGAAGGCAAACGCTGGAAGCTGTTTTTCATCGATGGCAGCCACCAGGCCCCTGGCCCGCTCGAGGATGCGCGTATCGCCGCAGAGTTTGCCGACGACACCGCGCTGATCCTGTTTCACGACCTCGCCTTCCCCGACGTCGAACCGGGGCTGGCCTACCTGCGCAGCCGTGGCTGGAATGTCATGATCTATCAGACCATGCAGATCATGGGCGTGGCATGGCGCGGGCAGGTCCAGCCCCTGCGCCATGTGCCTGATCCGAACGTGAGCTGGTGGTTGCCGCCCTGGCTGCATTCCTATCCCGTGTCGGCATAGCAAGCCGTGCGATCGTCGCCCCCCTGTTTCCGGAGTCCCGCTTGAACAAACATCCGTCACACACTGAAGTACTGCCGGTCCGGGTCTATTACGAGGACACCGATGCCGCCGGAATCGTCTATTACGCCAACTACCTGCGCTTCATCGAACGCGGGCGCACCGAGTTCCTGCGCACTTTCGGCCACGACCAGAATCAACTGATGAAGGAGGGCGTGGCTTTTGCCGTACGTTCGGTCGCCGCCGAATATCTCAAGCCGGCACGGCTGGACGACCTGTTGTCGGTCGAAACCGCCATCGCCGAACTGGGTCGGGCGCAACTCACCTTCGCCCAGCGCATACTTCGGGGCGGAAAACTGCTGCTTGATGCGAAAATACGCATTGCCTGCATTGATCCCGCCGCCGGCCGGCCGATACGAATCCCGCCGCCCATCCATGCGCAACTGGCTGCCTTGACGAAAGATTCGCAATGAACGTTACCCAAGACCTGTCCATCATCGAACTTGTGCTCCATGCCAGCCTGGTGGTCAAGCTGGTGATGGCACTACTGACGCTGGTCTCGCTGATGTCCTGGTACTGGATTTTCCGCAAGGCCTTCGCGATCCGCGACGCGCGCGCCAAGACCGAGAAGTTCGAGCGCGATTTCTGGAGCGGCGGCGACCTCACCGCCCTGTACCAGAGCGCTGTCAACGACCGCCACCACTGCGGCGCGCTGGAACGCATCTTCGAGGCCGGCTACCGCGAGTTCAGCAAGCTGCGCGGGCAGAAGGGAATGGACCCGACGACGGTGGTCGACGGCTCGCGGCGCGCCATGCGCGCGACCTACCAGCGCGAGATCGACGACCTCGAAGCCCACCTCGCCTGCCTCGCTTCGGTCGGCTCGGTCTCGCCCTATGTCGGCCTGTTCGGCACCGTCTGGGGGATCATGCATGCCTTCCGCGGGCTGGCCAACATGAGCACGGCGACGCTGCAGGCGGTCGCGCCCGGCATCGCCGAGGCGCTGGTCGCTACCGCCATCGGCCTCTTTGCCGCCATCCCGGCAGTGATCGCCTACAACCGCTTCGCCCATGACGTCGATCGTCTGGCGGTGCGCTTCGAAAGCTTCATGGAAGAGTTTTCCAACATCCTTCAGCGGCAGATGCGGTGACATGGTCACTACAACAAATGCGCCGGTACAGATGCTGTGGGTCGGAGGGCCGCTTTCCCTGCTGGAGCGGCTGGCGCTAACCTCGTGGCTGGCCAACGGTCATGAAGTGCATTTGTACTCCTACGGCAAGCCGGCCAATGCACCGAAAGGGCTGCACATCCGTGACGCGCGCGCGATTCTTCCGCCGCAGCCCGACACCCAGCACGCGGCACCCGGTATCGCGCCGACCCGGTTCTCCGACAAGTTCGCGTATGCGCTGCTTTGCGAGCGGGGGGGGATCTGGGCCGACATTGACGTCGTCTGCCTGCGCCCGCTGGACTTCGCCACGGACATGACCTACTTTTTTGCCTCCGAATTGCTCCCGGCACAGCCGGAGGATCAGGGCAAGCTGCGCATCCGGGCATCGGGCTGCGTGATGAAGGCACCGACCGGCAGCCCTTTGCTGCGCGAATGTCGCGATACCATCGATAGCGGAGCGACAACCGGACCGCTATTGCTTCACAGCGCCATCGAAAAATACAACATAACCTCGGCGCTGCTGAATCCGAATGTATTTTGCCCGGTGCCCTTCTGGAACATGACGGCATTGATCGGCGGCTTGACCGTGATGCCGCCCGAGAGTTACGGCATCCATCTCTGGCACGAAAGCTGGAGACGCAACCTGTTCGACAAGAACGCCACCTATGAGCCCCACTCCCTGATCGAACGCTTGAAGGCGCACTACCTCGACCGCAAGGGAGCTTCCGATGCGTAGCCGGCGCCTGATGAACGAGATCAACGTCGTCCCCTACATCGACGTCATGCTGGTACTGCTGGTGATCTTCATGGTCACGGCACCGATGATCCAGACCGGCAGCGTCGATCTGCCCAGCGTCGGCAAGAGCAGCCAGCCGCCGGTGGCGCCGCTGGAGGTGATCATCAAGGCCGACGGCTCGCTTTCGCTGCGCGACCGGTCCAAAGGCAACGCCGAGCAGCTTGTCAGCCAGGCCGACCTGCCGGCACGGCTCAAGCAGGCGCAGGCCGCCAACCCGCAACAGGCGGTGCTGATCGCCGGCGACCGCAATGTCAAATACGAGTTGGTACTGAATGTCATGGATGAACTGCAAAAGCAGCAGGTCACAAAAATAGGACTGCTGGTGCAACCGGCGGCGGGCAGGTAGTTGGCCGGCGATTCACCGATCAGGCCGCCGGGCAATCCGGCCGGCAAACGCATTTCCATCGCCCTGGCGGTGGCGGTGCACGTTTTGCTGGCGGTGTTCCTGTTCTATGGCGTGAGCTGGCAGACCAAGGTGCCGGATGCCGTCGAGGTCGAACTGGTGCGTGCCACGCCCGAGCCCGCGCCGGCCCCGGTCGCCGTGCCGCCAGCGCCGACTCCCGAACCGCCGCCGCCACCCGCCCCGGAACCGAAGCCCGCGCCACCGCCGCCCAAACCGGATATCGCGATCAAGGAAAAGGAAAAGCCCAAGCCGCCACCGCCCAAACCGGTGCCCGCGCCGATACCGACGCCACGCGTCGATCCGTTCCAGGAGCAGCTCAAGCGCGAGGCCGAGCACCTGACCCAGCGCAAGCAGGCCGAGAACGCGGCGCAGGAGCTGGCCCAGGTCAAGGCCAGCCAGGCGGCAGCAGCGCGCAGCAAAGCCGTGGCCGACTATCTCGGACGCATCCGCGGCAAGATTCGCGGCAACATCGTTCTGCCTCCCGAGATCAAGGGAAATCCGGAAGCGATCTTCGAGGTGACGCAACTTCCCAGCGGCGAAGTCATCAGCGTCAAGCTGAAAAAATCCTCCGGGCACGCTGCCCTGGATGCCGCCGTCGAACGCGCGATTCTCAAGTCCAGTCCTCTGCCAGAGCCGGAACAGCGAGATGTTTTCAATCGTTTGCTGAATATCCCCTACCGGCCCAGGGATGACTAGCCCGCTATAATCGGGGCCATGAAATTCAATGCCTTGCTCGTTGCCGCCGGACTGGCGGTGGCGCCTTTGCTGGCACATGCCCAGCTCACGGTGGAGATCACCGGCGCCGGCGCCAACCGGCTTCCCGTCGCCATTGCCGACTTCACCGGCGAACGCATCGTCGCCCAGGCGCTCACCTCCGTGGTGCGTGCCGACCTCGATCGCAGCGGCCTGTTCCGCCTGATCGATGCCGGCGCGCCGCTGGCCGACAACCTGAGCCCTCCTTTCGAAGACCTGAAGTCGCGCGGCATCGATGCCGTCGCTGGCGGCAGCGTCGCCACGGCCGGCGAGGGCCGCTACGAAACCCGCGTGCGGCTCTCCGACGTTCCCAAACAGGCGGCGCTCGGCACCCCGGCCTACCTGCATACCGGCGCCCAGTTGCGTGCCACGGCGCACCGCATTGCCGATTACATCTATGAAAAGCTGACCGGCGAGCCCGGCGTGTTCTCCACGCGCATTGCCTACGTCGTGAAAAGCACCGGGCGCTTCGAACTCAAGATCGCCGACGCCGACGGCAGCAACGACCAGGCAGCCTTGGCTTCACGCGAGCCGATCATCTCGCCGACCTGGTCGCCGGACGGCAGCAAGCTGGCCTATGTATCTTTCGAAGCCAAAAAGCCGGTGGTCTATGTGCATGACCTGGCCAGCGGCCGGCGCCATGTCGCCGCCAACTTCAAGGGCTCCAACTCGGCGCCGGCCTGGTCGCCCAGCGGCAAGCAACTGGCCGTGGTGCTGACCAAGGATGGCTCGTCCCAGCTCTACGTGGTAAACGTCGACGGCAGCGGCGTGACCCGCATCGCCACCTCCTCCGGCATCGATACCGAACCGCGCTGGTCGACTGACGGCCAGTACATCTACTTCACCTCCGACCGCGGCGGCAGCCCGCAGATCTACCGCGTCGCCAGCGGTGGCGGCAATGCCGAACGCATCAGCTTCGAGGGCAGCTATAACGTCACGCCGCGGCCTTCGCCCGACGGCAAGAGCCTCGCCTTCATCACCCGCAACGGCGGTCGGTTCCAGCTGGCGCTGATGGATTTGGCGACCAGGCAGGTGCAGATCCTCACCGACTCGACCAAGGACGAATCGCCCAGCTTCGCCCCCAACGGTCGCATGATTCTTTATGCCACCGAAATCGGCGGCCGCGGCGTCCTGGCCGCTGTTTCGGCCGACGGTCGCGTCAAGCAGAAACTTTCGGTTCAGGCCGCCGACGTGCGGGAACCCGCCTGGGGCCCGCTGGTCCGATAGACACAAATTTGCCGCCCTTATTCAGGAAACCACCATGCGCGCACTCATCAGCCTCTCCGCCGTCACCCTGCTCCTGGCCGCCTGCGGTTCGCAGCCGCCCGCTCCCGAGCAGAATCCCGCCGGTGTCGAATCGCGCACGCCCTCCGGCATCCAGGTGGAGACCCCGCCGGTCAAGGAAGTCAAGCCGGAAGCCGCCTTTGATCCGAACAGCATTGCCGCATTGAAGGATCCGCGCAGCCCCTTGTCGAAGCGCAGCGTGTATTTCGACTACGACAGCTATGTCGTCAAGGATGAGTTCCAGACCCTGCTGGGCGCCCACGGCAAGCTGCTCGCTGCCAACCCGAGGCTGAAAATGCTGATCCAGGGCAATGCCGACGAACGCGGCAGCCGCGAGTACAACCTGGCGCTGGGCCAGAAGCGCGCCGACGCCGTGCGCAAGGCATTGACCCTGCTCGGCGCCCGCGAGGACCAGCTCGAAGCCGTCAGCCTGGGCGAGGAAAAGCCGGCTTGCAGTGATGGCACAGAAGATTGCTGGGGCAAGAATCGCCGCGGCGACATGCTCTACTCGGGCGAGTTCTGAGGATGCGATTCCAGGCTGCGCTGCGCGCGGTGCTTCTGGTCGCCGCCGCCTTGGCCCTGCCGGTGCAGGCCGGCGTGTTCGATGACGATGAAGCCCGCGCACGCATCACGGCGCTCAAGGGTGAGCACACCGAACTCGTCAAGCGGGTCGATGGCATCAACCGCAACCAGGTCGATTTTGCCAACCAGGTCGAGGCGATCAAGGCCGACCTCGCCAAGCTGCGCGGACAGATCGAAGTCCTGACCTACGAGCTCGAGGCCACGCAGAAGCGGCAGAAAGACTTTTACGTCGATCTGGACAACCGGGTGCGCAAGCTGGAGGCAGTACCCGCGCCGGAAGCCAAGCCGGAAACGCCCAAGCTCGATCCGGCCCAGGAAACGCGCGATTACGAAGCCGCGCTGGCCAACCTCAAAACCCAGAAATACAAGGAGGCAGCCGCTGCCTTCCTCGCCTTCATCAAGACCTATCCGAACGGCACGCTGGCCGCATCAGCCCACTACTGGGGCGGCTACGCCCATTCCCAGGCCAGGGACCATGCCGGCGCAGCGGAGCTCTTCGGCAAGTTTGCCGCCGGCTGGCCGGCCGACGACCGCGCCCCCGGCGCGCTGGAAAGCCGCCTTGCCAGCCTTGAAACACTGAAGGACTTCAAGGGTGTTCGTGCCACGCTGGAACTGCTGGCCGACAAGTACCCGGCGAGCGATCCCGGCAAGCGGGCCAAACTGCGCCTCAAGCGCAAGTAGTTCCGCCGGCACTCGCGGCGTGCTGCGCATCACCGAGATATTCCATTCGCTTCAAGGCGAGACCAGCCGCGTCGGGCTGCCCACGGTATTCGTCCGCCTCACCGGCTGCCCGCTGCGCTGCACCTGGTGCGACACCACCTATGCCTTCAGCGGCGGCGAACCGCTGGAACTCGACGGGATCCTGCGCCGCGTTGCCGGCTTTGACTGCGGCACGGTGTGTGTCACCGGCGGCGAACCTCTGGCACAAAAGGACGCTCCCGCCCTGCTTGCCGCACTGTGCGACGCCGGCTACTCGGTGTCGCTGGAAACCAGCGGCGCGCTGGACATCGGCAGCGTCGATCCGCGCGTCTCGCGCATCGTCGACCTCAAGGCGCCCGGCTCCGGCGAGGATGTGAAGAACCGCTGGGAGAACCTGGATCTGCTGACCCCGCATGACGAATTGAAGTTCGTCCTGGCTTCGCGCGAGGATTACGACTGGGCCGTTTCGGCGTGTCGCGAGCGCCGACTCTTCGAACGCTGCCCGGTGCTGTTCGCACCGGTGCAGGGACAGCTCGATCCCGCGCTGCTGGCGCAATGGCTGCTGGAAGACCGCCTGCCGGCGCGCTTCCAGCTGCAACTGCACAAGGTCTTGTGGGGCAATGCCCCGGGGCGCTGAACCGCTCCGCTACACCGTCAGCATCGGGCAGGGCGGGCGTTTGGCCGAAATCACCCCCGTATTGACGCCGGCATAGTTCAGGCCGCCGAACAGGCGCGCGTATTCGATCTTCACGCAGCGATCCATGACCACATCAAGCCCGGCTGCATTCGCCAGCCCGGCGGCCTCGTTATTGATCACCCCGAGCTGCAACCAAAGGCAGCGTGCGCCGATGCGTACCGCCTCGCGCGCGATTGGCGGCGCGTCCTCCGGCTTGCGAAAGACGTCGACCATGTCCACCTTCACGGGAATCGATGCCAGGTCAGGATAGCTCTTCTGCCCTAGGATCTCGGGTGCCGACGGGTTAACCGGGATCACCGTATAGCCATGTTCCAGCATGTACTTGGCAGCGAAATAGCTAGGGCGGTTCCAGCTCGGCGAGAGGCCGACCACCGCGATCACGCGATTGCCTTGCAGCACCCGGCGCAGGCCGGCGACGTCATCCACGAACATGGGCTTCTCCTTCGATCATTGGCCGATTATGCCATTCCGTCCATGTCGCTCCAGACCGCCGGATCTCGCGGCACCCGATCCAGTTTCCAGTGTTCGTCCGCCCAGTCCCAGACATCACTCACTCGCGCCAAACCGGTCGGCGGAGACTGCCCGAGAAAATGCAGTGCTGCGATCAATGCCGGCACCGGGCGGGCCGCATCCAGCGGCATCGCCAGCGTCTGTTTGGAAAGCTTCTCGCCGGCGGCATTCACCGCGACTGGCAGGTGGGCGTACGCCGGGGTGGCCACCCCGAGACAGCCTTGCAGATGGATCTGGCGCGCGGTCGAGAGCAGCAGATCAGCCCCGCGAACGACATGGGTAATGCCGCCCTCGGCGTCATCCACCACCACGGCCAGCTGATAGGCGTACAAGCCGTCGGCACGGCGCAGCACGAAATCCCCGGCATCGTCAGCCAAAACGCTCCGGATCGGGCCCTGGATGGCGTCATCAAACGCGATCTGTGCCTGCCCCACCCGCATGCGCCAGGCGCGCGCCTCGCGTCCCGGCGGCAATCCGGTACGACAGGTCCCCGGATAGATCGCTGCACCATCCGGAGCTATCGCGGAGTCGGCCAGCTCGCGCCGCGTGCAGGCGCAGGGAAAAATCTGCCCGGCTGCCTTCAATCGGTGCAGCGCGGCGGCGTAGGCCTCGGAACGCCGACTCTGCCAAACCGGTTGGCCGTCCCACTCGAAACCGCAGGCTTCCAGTACCCGCAGGATATCGTCGGCCGCCGCGGCACTGCAGCGCGGCGCATCGACGTCCTCGATGCGCAGCAGCCATTCGCCGCCTCGCGTCCGGGCCTCAAGATACGAGCCGGTCGCGGCAACCAGCGAACCGAAGTGCAGCGGTCCGGTGGGCGACGGCGCAAAGCGTCCGCGATAAGCATTCTTCAGCATGCCCGGCGCGTTTCGTGATGGCGAGGTGCGCCACAAAACGGTAGGATTGCCTTCATCTCATTCAAGGATCGGATCATGGCCACGCTGGAGCTCAATGCTGACAACTTTCAACAGACAATCAACGAGAATGCCAACGTGATCATCGACTTCTGGGCGCCATGGTGCGCGCCCTGCCGCGGCTTTGCGCCAACCTTCGAGGCAGCCTCGGAGAAGCAGCCGGGCATTGTCTTCGCCAAGGTAAATACCGAGGAACAACAGGAAATTGCCTCCGCTTTCAATATCCGCTCGATTCCGACGCTGATGGTCTTCCGCGACCAGATCATCATATACTCGGAAGCAGGTGCCTTGCCGGCGCAGGCCTTTGATCAACTGATCGAGCAGGTCATGGCGCTCGACATGGACCAGGTACGTGCCGACATTGCCAGCCAGACCACAAGCACCTGAAACACCGCAAGTGCCTTCGGTCACCGGAAACAGCCAGCGAAATCAGCCAGCATGAAGCACTTTTTTGGTCAGGCAATGAGCCCTGACGCCGACATTCGCCGCGTCAAGATGCTGTACGCGCGCCAGCCCTCGGGAACCGCCTCGGCGCTGATCGGCATCTTCCTCTGTTTCGTCGTGCTCTTCGACAGCGTCAACCTCGACCTGATCAAGGCCTGGGCGGTCTACATGGTCTCCGTGCTCGCGGCTCGCATCTGGATCTGGTACATGTTCGGCAATGCCGACCTCAATGGCCAATCGGTCCGCCGCTGGGAATGGCTGTTCGCCGCCGGCGCGCTGCTTTCGGGTTTGGGCTGGGGGGCTCTGTTCGGCCCCCTGCATCCGCCGGTGACGCATCCCGAAGCGCGCATCATGATCGTGCTGCTGGTCCTTGTCACCACCTTCGCCGGTGCGGTGTTTCTGGCGCTCAGCAACGCGGCCTTCTGGCTCTTCACCCTGGCAGCGCTGGTGCCGACCATCGTGCACTACTCGCAGGTGCTGGGCCGCCAGCTGCAATGGCCGATCACCGCCGCCGTCTGCTGCATCGTGGTCCTGGTGCTCCTGCAACGTACCTTGCATCGATCGGAAAGCACCAATCTCGAACGTGGCACCGAGGCCGAGAATTTACTTGCGGAACAACACGCCATTTTCGATTCGTCGCCGCTGGGTATCGCGATGCTGGCGGACAAGCGCATCGTCAAATGCAATATGCGCCTGGCCGAGTTGCTCGGGAAACGTATCCAGGATCTCACCGGGGCAACGCTGCAACACCAGTTCTTCAGCCCCGCGGAAGCCGAACAGTTTCTTGCCGACAGCACCTCCGCTTTTGACAAGGGCAGGGTAGCGCAGGGGATGTACCGCATGCGCCGCGCCGACGGGACGCAGTTCTGGGCCGAACTGTCGGGGCGACGCATGGCCGGCGAGAGCAATCACAGCGTGTGGATGATCGCCGATGTTACCTTGCGTGTTGCCAACGAACGGCGCGCCCGGCCACGGCCTCCCGACGCCGAAATCCGGCCGGCGGTGTAGTGACGCCGCCGGCGCGATTTCAGCACCGGCTCACACGTTGAACAGGAAGTTGAGCACGTCACCATCCTTGACGACGTATTCCTTGCCTTCCGCCCGCATCTTGCCGGCTTCCTTGGCGCCCTGCTCGCCCTTGCAGGCGATGAAGTCATCGAAAGCGATAGTCTGGGCGCGGATGAAACCCTTTTCGAAATCGGTGTGGATCACGCCGGCCGCCTGCGGTGCGGTGTCGCCCTTGTGGATGGTCCAGGCGCGGACTTCCTTGACCCCGGCGGTAAAGTAGGTCTGCAGGCCGAGGATGTGGTAGCCGGCACGGATCAGGCGGCTGAGGCCGGGCTCCTCCAGCCCCATGTCGGCGAGGAACATCTGCTTCTC
>CAJBYR010000046.1 GCA_903959855.1 uncultured beta proteobacterium | reverse complement strand
TCTGACCGGTTCGCCTGAACTGCTGCGCCGCGCCGCCGACAGCTTTCGTGTCCAGTACGAAATCGTGCGCGAACCCGGCGCTGCGCCTGAGAACTACACCATGAGCCATACCGCCGGCATGGTGCTGCTGGATACCCGCGGCCGCTTCCTGGCCCGCTTCCCCTACGCCATGCCGGCGGCTGCGATCGGCGAGCGCATTCGTCAGGCGATGACGGCAGAGGGTCGCTGAGGCGCCCCGCGCCATGACTACCCGTCGCGACTTCCTGGTCGGTGGTCTTGCCCTGGCCGGCGGCCGGGCATTCGGCCAATTGCCCGGCAGCGCCCGACAGCGCGTGGTGATTGTCGGCGGCGGCTGGGGCGGGCTCACCGCTGCACGTCGCCTGCGCCTGGCTGCACCCGAGTTCGACATCATACTGGTCGAGCGCGAGGCCGCGTTCCGCTCGCTGCCCTTGTCCAACGCCTGGCTGCTCGGGCGCGAACCCGAGGCCTTGCCGCCCCAGGACTACGCGCTGGCCGCCAGGACCTTCGGCTACCGTTACCTGCAGGCCGAAGCGACCGGCATCGATCGACAATCCCGCCGCGTGCAGGCCGGCCCGCAGGCACTGGACTACGACTGGCTGATCCTCGCCGCCGGCATCCGCTATGACTACGCGCCCTGGCTGGGTGATGACGCACGCGCCATCGAGGCGGTGCGCCGGCTCTACCCGGCCGGCTATGTCGCCGGCGAACTCGATGTCCTGCGGCGCAAGCTGGATGAATTCAAGGGCGGCGACCTGCTGATGACCGTACCGCCGGGGCCGTCACGCTGCCCGCCGGCGCCTTACGAGCGCGCGGTGATGATCGCGGCGTCGCTGAAGGCGCGCAACATCAAGGGCCGCCTGCTGCTGGTCGATGCCGGTGGCGGTATGCAGCGCTTCAACCGCGTTTTCGCCGAACGCTACAAGGATCAGATCCAACATCTGACCCACGCCACGATCAAGGCCATCGATCCGTTCGCGCGCACCCTCGCCACCGAATTCGACGAAATCCGCTTCGACGATGCGATCATCATTCCGCCGCAGGGCGCGGCCGACATCGTGCGCCAGGCCGGCCTGCTCGAAACCGATGCCGCCGGCAAGCCCGGTGCCTGGGCCGGCTTCGATCCGTTGCACCTGCACGCTGTCGGCGATGAGCGCGTATTCCTCGTCGGCGATCTGCTCGGGCGCGCTTCGCCGCTGTTCGGCGCCTATCCCAAGAGCGCGCACATGGCCGCGCGCCAGGGGCGCATCGCCGCCGACGAGATCATTGCCCGCGCGCGCGGCGTGATGCCAGCGCCGACTTTGCCCGACAGCGAGTGCTACGTGCACACGGCCGTCGATCCGGCGGAGATGATGCGCATCGAGGCGCGCTATCGCCTGCGCGGCGACGGCCTCATCGTGCAGACGGTACGTCAGCACGAAGACCCGCAGCCGCGCGGCGAGGATCTGGACTGGGCGCGAGGTCTGTATCGGGAGATGCTGGGACGAAGCTCACCCTAAGTGCCGCAGAAGGTGCAATACGCCGCGGTGAAGGATGCTGAAGCAGGGGTGGCAAACCGTTCGAATCCGGCGCGCTCCTCATAGGGTCGGGCAAGTGCTTCCAGCAGGCGTTCGAAGGGCCCGAAGTCGTTCGCCTCCGATGCCGCCGTCAGCGCCTCCTCAACCAGATGGTTGCGCGGGATCAGCCAGGGGTTGGCCAGGCGCATGGCGGCGGCGCGTGTGGCGGGCGCCGCAGCCTCGGCCGCGCAGCGTGCCTGCCATCGCGTCAGCCAGGCGTCGAGTGCCGGCAGGTCGGTGAAGTGTTCGCGCAAGGGTGAGCAATTGCCCTCGGCGGCATCGGCCAGATGCCGCCAGCCCAGGGTGAAATCGACGCGGGATGGATGCAGCAGTGCCAGCCAGTCTTCTGCCAGGCTCAGGTCGGCGCCGTCCTCTTCCGCGCGCGCGGCAAGCCCCAGCTTTGCCCGCATCACCGCCAGCCTATGGTGGCGGTAGCGGCCGGGAAAATCATTGATGACTGCCATGGCCAGCGCAACCGCCTCGTCCTGGTCTTCGGCCAGCAGCGGGAGCAGCGCCTCGGCCAGGCGGGCGAGATTCCATTGCGCGATGCCCGGCTGCTTGCCATAGGCATAGCGGCCGCCGCGGTCGATCGAGCTGAACACGGCCTTCGGGTCGTAGGTCTCCATGAAGGCGCAGGGCCCGTAGTCGATGGTTTCGCCGGCGATGCTCATGTTGTCGGTGTTCATCACGCCATGGATGAAACCCAGGCCCATCCAGCGCGCCATCAGGGCGGCCTGGCGCTCCATCACCGCCCGCAGGAAATCCCCGTAGCGCGCTTCCGTGCCCGCCAGCGCCGGGTCGTGGCGGGCGATGGCGTAATCCGCGAGGCGCCGCACCCGCTCCTGGTCGCCGCGCGCCGCGTGGTATTCGAAGCTGCCAACTCGCAGGTGACTGAGGGCGACCCGGGTCAGGTTGGCGCCGGGCAGCGGTGTCTCGCGATACACGGATTCACCGGTGGCAACTACCGCCAGCGCGCGCGTGGTGGGAACCCCGAGCGCGTGCATCGCCTCGCCGATCACTACCTCGCGCAGCATCGGGCCTAGCGCGGCTTTGCCGTCGCCACCGCGGGCAAAGGGCGTCGGCCCAGAGCCCTTGAACGCCATGTCGCGCCGCCGCCCGAGGCGGTCGACCAGTTCGCCGATCAGCAGCGCCCGGCCGTCGCCAAGCTGCGGCGAAAAATTGCCGAACTGGTGGCCGGCATAGACCTGGGCAATCGGCTCCGCCCCTTCAGGCAGGCGATTGCCGGAAAACATCTCGGCCAGCGCGGTCGTGTCATGGCCCAGCTGCAGGCCAAGTTCATCCGCCAGCCCGCGATTGAGGAAGACCAGGCTGGGGCCGGGCACGCGCTGCGGTTGCCACTTCACATAGCAGCCGGGCAGCTCGCGGGCAAAACTGTTGTCGAAGGCAAAGCGCACGTTGTGGGTCGGTCCTTGTTGATGGTGGTCGTTCAGGCGCTCTCGGCCGCGAGCGCAACGGTACGCCGGAACATAGGGGAGTCGGGCAGTTAATTCAACTACTCCGCCGATGTTGGTATTCGAGTTTGTCGGCCAGGGACAGAATGAACTGCTGAACGCGCATGCTGCAATGCAGCTTGCATCAGTTCGCCGTCGGGCGTTAAATCGAAACGCATTCCCATTGTGAATAACTCTGGCAAGGAGAAAGCGATGGCTACAAGGAAGCGCGGCACCGGTGCCGCTGGCGCCCGCGGAGGCGATCCCTTCGCGATGTTCCCGGGTCTTGACGCCGGCGAGGCAGAAGCCTTTCCGGAAATGCTGGCCAGGGAAGGGAAGGCGCCGGACGTCGGCACGATCATCTATATCCACGGCATCGGCAACAAGCCGCTCGCCTCGGTACTCAAGTGTCAGTGGGACACGGCGCTGTTCCGTGCGCCGATGGGCGATCGAACCCGGCTGGCCTATTGGGTCGATCGTAGTCGCTACCCCGTGCCCGAGGCGGGCGCGTGTGCCGACATGGACAGCCTGATTACGGGCCCCGCCGGCACCGGCGTGCTCGGCCTTTCCGGGTTGGAAGCCGCGGCCGGCCCCGAACTCGATGCCCGGGGGCGCCGCCTGATGGCGGCGCTGAAGAAGCGCCTGCGCCAGGGCGAAGCGCCGCCGGCGGGCGTCGCCGCGAAGCTGCTGCCACTCCCGGAGTTCATGCGGCGCTGGGTCACCCGCCTGCTTACCGAGTTGTTCCTCAAGGACGCGCGCGATTTTTTCTTCGATGCCGGCAAACGCCGCCTGATGGAACAATCGCTGCGCGAGCGGCTCGTTGTCGGCGGCGGCCCCTTCATCGTCATCGGCCACAGCCAGGGTTCGATGATCGCGTACCAGGTGCTGCGCCAGCTGCGCAAGGCCGATTGCGACGTGCGCCTGTTCGTCACCATCGGTTCGCCGCTCGGCATCCAGGAAGTACAGGACGCGCTGGGAACCCTGGTCGCGGAGGCGCCGCTGGCGGTGCCGGAATGCGTCGACCGCTGGCTCAATGTCGCCGAGCGCCTCGATCCCGTCGCCCTCGATGCCGACCTCTCGAACGACTACACGCCGAACAATCGAGGGGTGGCCGTCGACAACGTCGTCGGCCTGCAGATCAATCCGGAGTGGGAATCGAATCCGCATTCCGCTACCGGTTATCTTTCCATCGACATCGTGCGTCAGGCGGTGCGCGAGACGGCGGGGTCCGGCTTCGGCAATCTGGTCGGTCGCAACATCCTGATGAAGGATCTGGTCGACGACATGGAAAACGGCCACCGCGAACAGCGCCACCCGACGCTGATCCAGCTGGTGTCGGCCGACAGCGCGGAAAGCTCGCTCGACGAGGTGCGCGAGCGCCTCGATGACCTGATCCGGAAAGTGCTCAAGTTCAATGGCGCGACGCGCGATGCCGGGCGCATCCAGCTGATGCGCCGCTTCATTTCGGCCGACCTGACGCGCACCGAGATCGAACAGTTGCGCACCCACTGCGGCGAACTGAAGATCGACCGCGTCTGGCGCAACGCCGTCAAGCGCGCCCTGCTGCACCAGTCGGCCCACACCATCCAGGCCCGCCCCGCCAACCTCGGCTATGGCGCTCGCGGCCAGGGCATCGCCTGGGCCGTGCTCGACACCGGGATTGCTGCCGCCCACCCGCACTTCAAGGCTCACGACAATGTCGTTGCGCAATGGGACTGCACCGGCGGCGGCAAGCCGCAACGGCTGAATCCCAAGGACAAGGGCTTCGGCACGCTCGACGGCAACGGCCACGGCACCCATGTGGCCGCTACCATCGCCGGCGCGCTGGAACTGCCACGCGACCCGCACGACCCGACCCGCCTTGCCATGCAGGGCATGGCCCCCGAGGCGAAGCTTTATGGCTTCAAGGTGCTCAAGGACGATGGCGGCGGCGAGGATGCCTACATCATCCGGGCACTCGACATCATCGCCGGGCTTAACGAGCGAGCCGGCAAGCTGGTGATCCATGGCGTCAATCTCAGCCTCGGCGGCGGCTTCGATCCCAGTGTTTTCGGCTGCGGTCACACCCCGCTGTGTCAGGAGTTGCGTCGCCTCTGGCGCCAGGGCGTGCTGGTCTGCCTCGCCGCCGGCAACGAAGGTTATGCGCTGCTCGATTCGGCGGGTGGCGTGATCCCGGCCAACATGGACCTGTCGATCGGCGATCCGGCCAATCTCGACGAGGCGATCGCGGTCGGCTCGATTCACAAGACCAATCCGCACACCTATGGTGTTTCCTACTTCTCATCGCGCGGCCCGACCGCCGACGGACGCATGAAGCCGGACCTCGTCGCACCGGGCGAGAATATTCTGTCCGCGCGCCACACCTGGCCAAAAGCTGCCGCCACGGCGCGCGACTATTACGTCGAGATGAGCGGCACCAGCATGGCCGCCCCGCATGTCGCCGGACTGCTCGCCGCCTTCCTTTCCGCGCGCAAGGAGTTCATCGGCTACCCGGACCGCGTTAAGGCCCTGTTGCTGGCGCAGTGCACCGACCTGGGTCGCGATCCCTACATCCAGGGCAAGGGCATGCCCAACCTGGTCAAGATGCTGCTCAATACCTGAATTGCGCTGCCATCGCCGTGCCGTCAGCGCCGACTCTTGAGACTGGCGATTGCAGGGGCGGCGGCGATATGCAAATGCTCACCTATACTGGCGCGCATCTCCCCACCGCAGTACCGCCCATGTCCGTGCGGCCCCCAGAAGCAGCCGATCCACCGGCCACCGGCAAGCGCTGGGGCACGAAGAAGGTTTTGTGGGCTGTCTTGTTTATGGCAATGGCGGCTTACCTGGGTAGCAATGTCGCGGTCATCGCCTATGTGCGATTCGGTGGCCAGGCCGTCAAGGATTTCTGCAGCCAGGAATTGATCGGCAAGCCAGCCGCGGAGGCCAGGCGCCTTGCCGCCAAAGGCGGGCTGGAATTCGCCGAGTTGGAGGGAATGCTGCGTGTGAGCACGGACTTGAGCATGTCCCGACATACCTGCGACCTCAAGCTCACGGGCGGCGAGGTGAAATCCGCCAGGGCGTTTTTTCGATTCTGATGATCCGGTTGGTCGTTCCGAGGTGGGTGCCGGCGCCACTGGGTGGGTCAGGGCGTGTTCTCAATTGGGCGACGGCTCGCCGACCAATTGAGAACACGCCCTAGTCTTACTGTGTCACAAGCGTCGTCTTACGTCTTGTCTCCCGCAGCAAGGACATTGTCCGAGGCGTTCGATCAACTGAAAGCTGAGCTGGTAACGGATTGTGGTGATTGAGTCTGATACGTGCCGCTGTGCGCGCTGGGCTGCCGCGAGGGATGTAATCCGCGGGAAGCGCAGGAACTTTGCGGACGGCGAAGTTTTTTTTGGCGCCGGCGGGTTTGCCGGCGGCAATGCGTTCGGTAACGAGGAATCCGTAGGCGGCGATACTCAATGCCGCGTGATGATGAAAGCCTCGCCAACCTCGCCCTTCATAGTGGCCCAGCCCTAGTTCCTGCTTCAGGTCCTGATAGTCCCGCTCGATACGCCAGCGCATGTGCGCTTGGGCCACCAGGTCGTTCAGCGCGATGTCGT
>CAJBYR010000045.1 GCA_903959855.1 uncultured beta proteobacterium | reverse complement strand
GGGCGCCGGCATCCCGATCGAAAAGCATAACGGGCCGATGAGCGAAGTGGCACCGGGCTGGAAGCTGCGCGTGCTGCTGGTGCAGGCGCTGTTCGCCAACCCCGACATCCTGCTGCTCGATGAACCGACCAACAACCTCGACATCGACACCATCCGCTGGCTGGAGGACATCCTCAACGAGCGCGAGTCGACCATGGTCATCATCAGCCACGACCGGCACTTCCTGAACCAGGTGTGCACCCACATGGCCGACCTCGACTACGGCACGATCAAGGTCTACGGCGGCAACTACGACGACTTCATGGAAGCCTCGACCGTGGCGCGCGAGCGCCAGGTCTCGGCCAACGCCAAGGCCAAGGAGCGCATCGCCGACCTGCAGGGTTTCGTGCGCCGCTTCTCAGCCAACAAATCCAAGGCCAAGCAGGCCACCAGCCGCCTCAAGCTGATCGACAAGATCCGCCCCGAGGACATCAAGCCCTCCTCGCGCCAGTATCCGTGGATCCGCTTCGATTTCGACGAGAAGGAAAAGCTGCACCGCCTGGCCTGCGAGATCGAGAATCTCGGCTTCGGCTACGAGCCCAAAGTGCCGGTCATCAAATCCTTCTCGACCAGCATCGAAGCCGGCGACAAGGTCGCCATCATCGGCGAGAACGGCGTCGGCAAGACCACGCTGCTGCGTCTGCTGGCCGGCGAGAAGCTGGGCGGCCTGACGCCGCAGGGCGGCAAGATCAAGTGGGCGGAAAAAGCCCGCCCCGGCGTCTTCGCCCAGGACCACGCCGCCGAGTTCGCCGACAAGACCCCGCTCACCGAATGGATCGTGCAATGGGTGCGCGCCGGCGGCTACGACGGCGGCGATGTGGAAACCCTGGTGCGCGGCACGCTCGGTCGCCTCCTGTTCTCGGGCGACGAGGCGAAGAAACCGGTGAATGTGATTTCCGGTGGCGAGCAGGGCCGCATGCTGTTCGGCAAGCTGATGCTGCTGCGGAACAACGTGCTGCTGATGGACGAGCCGACCAACCACCTCGACATGGAATCCATCGAGTCGCTCAACACCGCGCTGGAAAAATTCCCCGGCACGCTGATTTTCGTCTCGCATGACCGGGAGTTCGTCTCGTCCCTGGCGACGCGCATCATCGATATCAAGCCGGACCGGACGATCGTCGATTACCGGGGAAGTTACGAAGAATATTTATCCAGCCAGGGCCTCGGCTGAGGCCCGCGATTGCAGAATTCGATGGTTTGTATTACAGTTAATACGATCCATCCCGAGGAGCATGCAGCATGACCACCACCGTTCGCCTTCCCCTTCGAGTCGAGCAGGCGCTTGCAACCTATTGCGTCGAAGCGAAGCGCACCAAATCGGAAGTGATCGTTGAATTGCTGGAGCAGCGCTTCATGGGCACGCGGACCGAGCGCACACCCTACGAACTGGCGCAGGAAGCCGGCTTCATCGGCTGCGTTTCGGGCAGCAAAAGTACAGGCAACACCAAGGCACGCGTGGTCGCCGCAATTCGCAAGAAGCACCAACGGTGAGTTCGCTTCTGGTCGATACGGGTCCGCTGGTGGCACTGGCGGACAAACGTGACAACGCCCATGAAGAATGCAAGGCGTTTCTCGCTGCGTATAGCGGCCGGCTGCTTACCACGTGGGCCGTGCTGACCGAGTTCTCGCACCTGGCGCCGACGGTTGCGGCAACCTTGCCGCTGTATCGCTGGATCGACAAGCGCGGACTTGAATTGCTGCCGCTCGGTCGCGACGAACTGGTACGCGCCATCGACTGGATCGAGAAGTACGCCGACCGGCCGATGGACCTGGCCGATGCCTCGCTGGTGGTGGCGGCCATGACAACCGGCATTCATACGGTGTGGACACTCGATCGCAATGACTTCGAAACCTATCGGCTGCCGGGACGCAAGCGCTTCCACCTCGCGGCAATGAACAAATGAGCGTTCTTCGCGGCCCGGCCCGCCTGATTCTCAAATCGCTGGGCTGGAAGCTGATCGACCTGCCGCAGCGTCCGGCCAAGGCGGTGGTGATCGCCTACCCACACACCTCGAACTGGGATTTTCCGCTGACCTTGCTGGCGCTCGCGGCGCTGCCCTATGGCGCGCAGTGGGTCGCCAAGGACACGCTGTTTCGCGGCCTCATGGGTCCGATCATGCGCGGCCTGGGCGGCGTCGCGGTGAACCGTCGCGAGCGCACCGGTTTTGTCGAGCGCGTCGCCGACGAATTCCGCCACCGCGAAGACTTTCATCTGATCATCGCCACTGAAGGCACGCGCAGCCTGCAACCCGGCTGGAAATCCGGCTTCTACCGCATCGCCCTGGCGGCCGGAGTGCCGGTCGTCATGGCCACCGTCGACTACGAAAAGCACGAAGTCGGCCTGCTCGCCACCATCACGCTCACCGGCGACGAAGCCACCGACATGGCGCAAATCGCCCTCTGCTACGAAGGCCGCCGCGGTTACCGCCACGAGCAGGCCTCACCCATCCGACTCCTATGATCCTGCTGCGCGACCTCGGCTTTTCCCGCAACGGCGACCCCCTCGTCACTGGCGCATCCCTGCAACTGCATCCCGGCTGGAAGGTCGGCCTCACCGGCGCCAACGGTTGCGGCAAGTCCTCTTTCCTTGCGCTGCTGCGCGGCGAACTGCATGCCGACCGTGGCGACCTCGAACGCCCCCCGGGCTGGGTCATGGCCCACGTCGCCCAGGACACACCGGCGCTGCCCGACGCCGCGCTGGAATTCGTGCTCGACGGCGACGCCGAACTGCGCCAGGTCGAGCGTGATCTGGCCGCGGCAGAAGACCATCACGACGACCACCACGCCGGCGAGCAGATCGGCCTGCTGCATGGACGCCTTTCGGAAATCGACGGCTACGCCGCGCCGGCACGCGCCGCCGCTTTGATGCACGGCCTCGGTTTTGCTGACGCGGATTTCCAGCGCCCGGTGGCCGAATTTTCGGGCGGCTGGCGCGTGCGCCTCAACCTGGCGCGGGCGCTGATGTGCCGTTCCGACCTGCTGCTGCTCGACGAGCCGACCAACCATCTGGACCTTGATGCCATCATCTGGCTCGAAGCCTGGCTGAAAAGCTACCCGGGCACGCTGATCCTGATCTCGCACGACCGCGACTTCCTTGACGTGGTCACCAGCCACATCCTCGCCATCGAGGCCGGCAAGCTGCAACTCTTTACCGGCAACTACTCGGCCTGCGAACGCGCTCGCGCCGAGCGCCTGGCCAACGACCTGGCGCTGGCGGCCAAGCAGAAGCGCGAGGCAGCCCACCTGCAAAGCTACATCGACCGCTTCCGCGCCAAGGCCTCGAAAGCGCGCCAGGCGCAAAGCCGGATCAAGATGCTGGCCAAGATGGGTGACATCCAGGCTGCCCACATCGACACGCCCTTCAGCTTCAGCTTCCCCGAGCCGAGCGGCTTCTCCGATCCGCTGCTGCTGATCGACGACGCAAAAGTCGGCTATGACGTCACGGCACCGATCTTCGAGAAACTGCGCTTCACGCTGCGCCCCGACAGCCGCATCGGCCTGCTCGGCCGTAACGGCGCCGGGAAGTCGACGCTGATGAAACTGCTGGCCGGTGAATTGCAGCCGCTGGCCGGTGTGCGCGAAGAAGGCCGCAATCTCAAGCTCGGCTACTTCGCCCAGCACCAGCTCGAACAACTGCGCCCGGCCGAATCGCCGCTGTGGCACATGATCAAGCTGGAGCCGCGCACCCGCGAGCAGGACTTGCGCAATTACCTCGGCGGCTTCGACTTCCGTGGCGACATGGCCGAGGCACCCTGCGGGCGCTTCTCCGGCGGCGAAAAGACGCGGCTGGCTCTGGCACTAATGATCCGCACCGCGCCCAACCTGCTGCTGCTCGACGAGCCGACCAACCACCTCGACCTGGAAATGCGCGAGGCACTGACCATCGCCCTGCAGGAAACCGAAGCCGGCATGGTACTGGTCTCACACGACCGCCACCTGCTGCGCGCCACCTGCGACGAGCTCTGGCTGGTCGCCGACGGCAAGGTGACGCCTTTTGACGGCGACCTCGACGACTATGCCGACTGGCTGGCGAAGGCGCGCAGCGCGGAGAAAACCGCCGAGCGCGACAAGGCGCCGGTGGCGAAGCAAACCACCGCCACGGAGCCGAAAAAGGCGACGCCGGCATCGAAAAAGCTGAAGCAGGAAAGCGAAAAGCTGGAACAGCAGATCGCCGGCTGGCAGGCTGAACTCAAGCTGCTGGAAACGCGGCTGACAGACCCGGCGCTGTATGCAGGAACGCAGGCATCGCTGCTGGCGGAACTTGGCCAGCGCCAGAGCCTGTTGACGCAGAATATCGACGCGGCAGAATTACGCTGGCTGGAATTGAACGAAAAGCTCGAAGTACTTGAGGAGGAATAAATGGCAGTCACGAAACCCGCAAGCAAGACGCCCCGGCCCGCAGTGGCAGCAGCCAAGCCGGCACCCAAGCCGGCAGCCCAGCCAGCACCCAAGGCGACGCCCAAACCGGCACCCCAGCGAACACCCATTGCGGCGCCCAAACCCCGTCCCGCCCGCGCCGGACGCCGGCCGGCCTCGGGCGACATCGCGCCATCCAGCAAGGCAGCGGGCATCAAGAACTTCGTGGTCAAGGATCGCTCGGCTGCGGCGCGCGACTCCAAGATCGAGGCCATCCACGACATCGTCGCCCACGCCAAGCCCGGCGAAGGCGCCAAACTGGCGCAGGCGCTCACCGCCGTGGTCGAAGGCGCTTCGCCCGACGATGTCGAAGCGCTGAAGAACGCGCTGCTGCAAAGCGAAGTCGCCGTCGACGAACACCCCGACGAGGAACTGGCGCCCGGCTGGCGCGACGGCGGCTATCCCTACCGCCGGTTGATGACGCGCAAGAATTACGAAAAGCAGAAATACCATCTGCAGGTCGAGCTGCTCAAGCTGCAGGCCTGGGTCAAGGAAACCGGGCAGAAGGTGGTGATTCTCTTCGAGGGCCGCGACGCCGCCGGCAAGGGCGGTACCATCAAGCGCTTCATGGAACACCTGAACCCGCGCGGCGCACATGTGGTCGCCCTGGAAAAGCCTTCCGAAACCGAGCGCGGCCAGTGGTACTTCCAGCGCTACGTGCAGCACCTGCCGACCGCCGGCGAAGTCGCGCTGTTCGACCGCTCCTGGTACAACCGCGCCGGCGTCGAGCGCGTCATGGGTTTCTGCACCGACACCGAGTACGAGGAATTCATGCGCCAGACCCCGGAGTTCGAACGCACCCTGGTCAGGAGCGGCGTGCATCTGATCAAGTTCTGGTTCTCCGTGTCGCGGCCCGAACAGCGGCGCCGCTTCAAGGAACGCGAATCCCACCCCCTCAAGCAATGGAAGCTGTCGCCGATCGACCTCGCCTCGCTCGACAAATGGGAGGACTACACCAAGGCCAAGGAAGCGATGTTCTTCCATACCGACACGGCGGATGCGCCATGGACCGTGATCAAG
>CAJBYR010000044.1 GCA_903959855.1 uncultured beta proteobacterium | reverse complement strand
CCTTCGTACACTTCTTCGAATCTCATGTTCCGGATCTCCTGTAGCAGTTCCGTCCGCCTCATCTCGTTCCCCCTTCGGGGCACTATGACAACCGGACAGATGGCGTGCTACAGAACCGGACAACTCATTAACTCCCAACAGTTGAAGACCCCGGGGGTTTACGCAGGGAGTGATCGCAGATATAGTCCGGCTCCATGCAAGGAATACAACTATACGTTGCGAGGTTATTTGTTCTCGCGACCCTGGCATTTGTCTCTACTTCTCAAGCCGACGAAGTCGTCGTCGTGCCCCCGTCTCCGTCCGTCTCTTTCGTCGACCGGGCTTCTGCTTCTGCCCAGGACGCCATAGACAATGCGCTGGAACTGCTTGGCATTCGCTATCGACGCGGCGGCAGTTCGCCGGAGTCCGGCTTTGACTGCTCGGGATTCGTCAGTCACGTTTTCCGCGAGGGACTCGGCCTCATTCTTCCGCGCAGCTCCAAGGAAATGAGCAAATCTGGCGAGGTTGTCGGTCGTGACGAACTCAAGCCCGGAGATCTGGTGTTTTTCAACACAATGCGTAGCGCTTTCTCCCACGTCGGAATTTATCTCGGTGACAACCAGTTTGTTCATGCCCCCCGTGCCGGCGGCCGTGTCAGGATCGAGGATCTACGTGAAGGCTATTGGGTCAAACGCTTCAATGGCGCCCGCCGAGTCAACCCGGACTAGGAAAGCGCATACGCCCAATGGCCTTTTTTTTAACTTGTAAATGCGAATGATTCTCAATACAATAATCCATTACTCCTTCATTCCGCGCACTGACTATGAAAATATCAGCTCTGATCGCATCCATATTTGCCGCCGCAGTCGCCCATAGCCTTTCGGCACAGGCACAGGAAAAGGTTTTGAACCTTTACTCCGCACGGCACTACCAGACCGACGAAGCGCTTTACGCCAATTTCACTCGCCAGACAGGCATCAAAATCAATCGGATCGAGGCCAAAGAGGATGAACTTCTCGAACGTATCCGCAACGAAGGCGCGAAGAGTCCGGCCGATATATTCATCACCGTGGATGCCGCCCGACTGGCGAAGGCGGATGATTTGGGCTTGTTCGCCCCGGTCCAATCAAAGATCCTCGAACATCGCATCCCCATCCACTTGCGCAGCCCGGACTGGTTTGCTTTTTCGACGCGGGCCCGCGTGATCATCGTCAATCGCGATCTGGTAAAGGTCGAAGACGCCCAGAACTATGAGGACTTGGCCAAGGCGAAACTAAAGGGCAAAGTCTGCTCGCGCTCGGGAAGCCACCCCTACAATCTCTCGCTGATGTCGGCGTTGATTGCCCACCTTGGGGAAACCAGGGCCGAGGAATGGGCGCGTGGCGTCGTGGCAAACTTTGCCCGGCCACCCAAGGGAGGCGATACCGACCAGATCAAATCGGTAGCTGCCGGAGAATGCGGCGTCGCCGTTTCCAATACCTATTACCTCGCCCGGCTGCTCCGCTCTGAAAAGGCTGAGGACCGCAAACTGATGGAAAAAATCACCATCATCTGGCCGAATCAGAAGAGCTTCGGCGCACACATCAACATTTCCGGCGGCGGCATGCTGAAAACCGCACCAAACAAGGACTCTGCACAACGATTTCTCGAGTACCTAGTATCGGATGAGGCCCAGCGCTACTTTGCCGACGGCAACAATGAATGGCCTTCGGTGCCGGCGGTGACGGTCAAGAACTCCGCACTCGACGCCATGGGCAAGTTCAAAGCCGACGAATTGCCGATAGCAACACTGGCGAAAAACGCGCCGGCAGCGCAGCGCATCTACGACCGCGTCGGCTGGAAATAGCACCAAAGGCGTTGCATCCGGCACTTTGCGGAAGCCGGGCTCGGCGTACCGCCAGGGCCGACTTACAGATTGAATTGTTCGCCCACTTGAAACAAACTGTTGGCGCCAAAGGATTTCATCACTTTGGAAATGTGCTTATAGTGACGGCTCCCCCTACCCAACGGAGAAACAAATTGTCAAAACCCGAGATCGCCGCCAAAAGTCCGTTTGCAGTCAATGTCGAAAAAGGCAAGGACTACTATTGGTGCTCCTGCGGCAGAAGCAAATCGCAACCATTCTGTGATGGTAGCCACAAAGGCTCCGACTTTGCACCAACCAAATACACGGCAGATGAAAGCAAGACGGCATATTTCTGTGGTTGCAAACACAGTGCGAATGGCGTGCTGTGCGACGGTACCCACAAATCGCTCTAGCAGGAGCTGACCTGGCTACGACCGGCAGTGATCTGTCGGGCCAGCAAAATTATCGGCAGCAGGCCAACTCCGACAATCGCCAGCGCAGCGCTTGACGCCTCGGCCAACCGCTCATCGGCCGCAAGTGTGAACGTCTGCGTCGCCAAGGTATCGAAATTGAAGGGCCGCATCACCAGCGTCGCCGGCAGTTCCTTCATCACATCGACGAAAACCAGCAAAGCAGCGGTGAGCAGGCTGCCGCGCAAGAGTGGCAGATGCACGCGCCGCAGTGTCTCTGTCGGACCGCTACCCAGACTACGCGCCGCCGCCTCCATGCTGGGAGTGATACGTGCAAGCCCGGCTTCAACTGACTGCAGCGCAATGGCAAGAAAGCGCGCGAGATATGCATAAACCAGCGCGGCGATTCCACCGGTAAGAATCAATCCCGGGTTCGTACCACTCAACTGCTGCCATAGATCCGCGAGCCAGTGATCCAACCGCGTCACCGGAATCAGCACACCGACAGCAATCACCGAACCCGGCACCGCATACCCCAGGCCGACGACCCGCCCGGCAAGGACAGAGACCCTCCTCCCGTCACGCGCCGCGAAACCAAGTACCAGCGCCATCAGCGCCGCAATGGAGGCAGCTACCGTGGCAAGAACAAAACTGTTTCGCGCCAGGACAACGAAACGGCTGGAAAAACCGCCCGCATCCTCAGACACATCTCCCATCGACAAGCGAATCAGCAATACGGCTGGCAGAACGAAGCCGATCACGACCGGAATCGCACAGCCGATCTGCGCAAGCAGCGCATGCCAACCGGTCAACACGACACGCGCGGCCCGGCGTCGCCCGGTGCTGTCATGGTAGCGCGCACGTCCCCTGCTGACGCGCTCCAGCAAGATCAACAGGGCCACGAAACCCAGCAAAGCAGCCGACAGCTGTGCCGCCGCGACCCGATCTCCGAGCGAGAACCACGCCCGGTAAATGCCGGTGGTGAAGGTCTGTACTGCAAAGTAAGCTACGGTACCGTAGTCGGCAAGCGTTTCCATCAGTGCCAGCGCCATCCCGGCGGCGATCGCCGGACGTGCCATGGGGATAGAAATCCGCCACAAGCCCTGCCACGGGCTAAAGCCGAGCGCGCGCGCGGCCTCGATCATGCCGCCTGCCCGTTCCAGAAATGCCGTACGCACCAGCAAATAGACATAGGGATAAAGAACGCAGGAAAACAAGACCACCGCTCCGCCCAGCGAGCGAACCTCGGGAAACCAGTAATCGCCCTTTTTCCAGCCAAAGCTTTCACGCAATCCGGTCTGCACCGGCCCGACAAACTGGAAGAAATCGGTATAGGTATATGCCAGCACATAGGCAGGCATGGCCATTGGCAATAGCAGCGCCCATTCCGCTATGCGTCGTCCGGGGAAATCATTGAGTGCCACCAGCCAGGCGGCGCCGGTGCCCATTGACGCGACTCCGAGGCCAACCCCGAGACAGAGCCAGATCGAATTGGCGACGTATTCCGGCAGCACCGTTGACATCAGGTGCCCCCAGGTGCCCGCCGTACCACCGCTGAACAAGTTGACGCCGACGGCCAGCACCGGCAGAGCCACCAGCAGCGCGAGCAGGAGGGCGAAAGAATCCAGCGGTGAGGAACTGATTGGGCGAGACACGGCGCGCTGATTATAATTGAGACTCATTCCTACATCAGCGCGGAATGCGCTGGCGCCCATGCATTTGCTGGAAGTTGATCGGGTCAGTCATGCCTACGGCAATCACGCCGTGGTCAGGGAATTGTCATTTTCCCTGGAGCCCGGCGAGATCGCGTGCCTTCTAGGCGCCTCAGGCTGCGGCAAGACGACGATGTTGCGCCTGATCGCCGGCTTCGAGGCACCTTCTTCCGGCAGCATCCGGCTCAATGGCAGAACGATCGCCGATGGCAAAGAGCAGGTTCCCGCCGAAGACAGGCGCATTGGCATGGTGTTCCAGGATTACGCCTTGTTCCCTCACCTGACGATCGCGCAAAACATCGGCTTCGGTCTGCGCGGAGAGTCGGCGCTGGCGAGACGGCAACGCGTCGAGGAAATGCTCGACCTGATCGGCCTGACCAATCGCGGCGAGCGCTATCCCCACGAACTTTCCGGCGGACAGCAACAGCGCGTGGCACTGGCACGCGCGCTGGCGCCACAACCTCATTTGCTGCTGCTCGATGAGCCGTTTTCGAATCTCGATGTCGAGCTGCGCGAGCGCCTCTCGCTGGAAGTTCGCGACATACTCAAACGCGCGGGCATGGCAGCGATCCTCGTCACCCATGACCAGAATGAAGCTTTCGCCGTAGCCGATTCCGTCGGCATTATGCGCGATGGCCGCATCGAACAATGGGATACGCCGTACAACCTGTATCACCGACCTCTGACACGCCATGTCGCCGACTTCATCGGGCAAGGCATTTTCCTGCCGGGCGAAGTCCTTTCGCGCAAGGTGGTGGAAGTCGAACTCGGACGCCTGGATTCCGAACTGCCCATGGACTGCGCTTCGAGCTGCGTGGAATGCGGCCGTGGCTGCCGGCTTGATGTGCTGCTGCGCCCGGATGATGTGATCCATGACGATGCCAGCGAGGTCAAGGCGGAGGTCGTCGCCAAGGCGTTTCGCGGTGCGCAGTTCCTTTACACCTTGCGCCTCGCGTCCGGTGCCGAGGTTCTATCGTTGGTGCCTTCGCACCACAACCACTCGATCGGCGAGAAAATCGGTATCCGCCTGGATGTCGACCACGTCGTAACCTTCACCCGGAGCAAATGATCCCCTGGCTGCCCGAGGAGTGCGCATTTCCGCCGCTCGAGGCCGCCCTTGCCGACCCCAACGGCCTGCTTGCCGCAGGCGGCGACTTGTCCCCGCAACGCATCATCGCCGCCTACCGGCGCGGCATCTTTCCATGGTATTCCGCCGGCGAACCGATCCTCTGGTGGAGCCCGGACCCACGAATGGTGCTGTTTCCGGATGCATTGAAAATTACCCGGTCGCTGGCAAAAACCTTGCGCAACGCCGACTACGAAATCCGCCTCGACACAGCGTTCCCCGCGGTAATGACGGCCTGCGCGGGAGTATCGCGCGCCGGTCAGCCCGGCACCTGGATTACCCGGGAGATGCAGCAGGCCTACACTGAACTTCACCGGATCGGCTACGGACACAGCGTCGAAACCTGGATCGATGGCGAGTTGGCGGGTGGGCTCTACGGTATCGCAATCGGACAGGCCTTCTACGGCGAATCGATGTTCTCTTTGCGCCGGGATGCCTCCAAGATCGCCCTGGCCCATCTGTGTGCGCACCTCAAGCACCGCGGATTCGGCATAATCGACTGCCAGATGGAAACCCGACACCTCGCATCGCTCGGCGCCCGGCCGATTTCCCGCCGCGAATTTGCGGAGCGCCTTGACGCGCTCTGCGCCACCGGCGACCCCGCGGGATCATGGGCCGCAGGCGCCATCGACGGATATTACAGAGTGCGGCCGTGACCCACCTGCGCGACCTTCCGCCGTTTCCACTGCTGCAGTTCTACGCCACGGCACCCTACGGTTGCTCATATCTGCCGGGCCGCATCGCACGATCGCAGGTTGCCACACCGACCCATCTGATCGACTCCGCTACCTACGGCGAACTGGTGCGCGCCGGATTTCGCCGTAGCGGCGTATTCACCTACCGCCCCTATTGCGATGCCTGCCGCGAATGCCAGCCGGTGCGGATCAAGGTCGCTGAGTTCGTCCCAAATCGCAGCCAGACGCGCGCATTGGCGCGCCATTCCGATCTGACGGCAAGGGAATGCAGCCTCAGCTTCCGCGAAGAGCATTACCAGCTCTACCATCGTTACCAGGCGGCACGCCACTCCGGTGGCGGCATGGACCAGGACAGCCGCGATCAGTATGGCCACTTTCTGTTGCAGACCCATGTCGATAGCCGCTTGATCGAGTTCCGCGAAGCCGAGCAACTGCGCGCAATTTGCATCATCGACGTACTCACGGATGGCCTTTCGTCGGTCTACACCTTCTACGATCCCGACAAGGCCGGTGCCAGCTATGGCACCTACGCCATCCTCTGGCAAATTGCGCAATGCCAGCACCTTGGCCTGCCCTGGCTATACCTCGGGTACTGGATTCGCGACAGCCGCAAGATGGCTTACAAGTCCAATTTCCAACCGCTGGAAGCCCTGCGTCAGGGTGAGTGGCGGCAGGTGGAATCCTGACGGACCTGCGCATGGCGATCTGGCATACAGGCTTTCCACTGGACGAAGCCAATCGCAGAGGACAAGGCTGCGCCAATGCCACCCTCGGCATCGAACTGACCGAGGCCGGAGACGACTACCTCAAGGCTCGCATGCCTGTGGACCAGCGGACCCGGCAACCGGCGGGAGTTCTCCACGGCGGCGTCTCGGTAGTTCTGGCGGAGACCCTGGCGTCCTGGGCGGCGGCGTTTGTGGTCGACCCTGCAAAATTTCATTGCGTCGGACAGGAAATCAACGCCAACCATATCCGATCGGTTGAAAGCGGTTGGGTCTATGGGGTCGCCAGACCAATCCATCTTGGCCGCAGCAGCCATGTGTGGGACGTTCGCATCCACGACGAAAAGGAGCGCCTGGTCTGCGTTTCGCGAGTGACCATGGCCGTGCTATCGACGCCGATGCGCTACTGATTCGACACTCCCCTCGCGCTGCTTGCTGGTCAGTGTCGACGGTCGATCGAAGGAAGGCGTCAAGCCCGGCGCCAGCTGGTTCCCTGGGGTCCGTCTTCCAATACGATGCCCGCAGCCTTGAGTTCATCCCGAATGCGATCGGACTCGGCGAAGTTCTTCATTTTCTTTGCCGTGGCGCGGGCGACGACTTTCGCCTCGATTTCTTCGTTGCTCAGTCCTCCAGCCGGCGCCGCCTGCAAAAACTCCACGGGGTCGCGCTGCAGCAGGCCAAGCACACCAGCCAAAGCCTTGAGTTGCGGCGCCAGCGCGGATTCACCGCGATTTACGGCACCGGCCAGATCGAACAGAACCGCCATCGCCTCGGGCGTACCGAAGTCGTCATCCAGGGCTAGTTTAAAACGCTGCGCATGGGCTTCGTCCCAAGTTACCGATGTCGTTCCTGTCACCCCCTTGAGCGCCGTATACAGCCTGGTCAGCGCCTGACGGGCGTCATCGAGATGCACGTCGGAATAGTTCAGCGGGCTGCGGTAATGGGCACGCAGGATGAAGAAGCGCACTACCTCGGGATCGTACTTCTTCAGTACTTCGCGAATGGTGAAGAAATTGCCAAGGGACTTGGACATTTTCTCGTCATCGACCCGCACGAAGCCGTTGTGCATCCAATAGTTCACAAACTGGCAGTGATGGGCGCCTTCCGACTGGGCTATCTCGTTCTCGTGATGGGGAAACTGCAGGTCCTGCCCGCCACCGTGGATATCAAAGTGCCGGCCGAGCAGCTGCGAACCCATGGCCGAGCACTCGATATGCCAGCCGGGGCGCCCCGGCCCCCAGGGCGACTCCCATTTCACTTCGGCCGGCTCGTCCTCCCGTGCATGTTTCCAAAGCACGAAGTCCAGCGGATCCTGCTTGCCGGCCATGACATCGACGCGTTCGCCGGCACGAAGATCCTCCAGTGATTTTCCGGAAAGCTTGCCGTAACCATCGAACTTGCGCACCGAGTAGCAGATGTCGCGGTTTTCCGCGGCATAGGCGTAGCCGTTCTTCTCCAAGGTGCCGATCATGTCCAGCATCTGCGCCACATAGTCGGTGGCGCGCGGTTCGGCATCAGGCCGCAGCACGCCGAGGGCTGCCGCATCCTCATTCATTGCGGCGATGAAACGATCGGTCAACTGGCGGATCGACTCGCCGTTATCCTGTGCTCGCCTGATGATCTTGTCGTCGATGTCGGTGATATTGCGCACGTAGGTGAGCGCGTAACCGCTGCTGCGCAACCAGCGGGCAACCATGTCGAATACCACCATGACGCGCGCGTGGCCGAGATGACAAAAGTCATAGACCGTCATGCCACACACATACATGTTTGCACGACCGGACTGGATCGGAACAAAGGCCTGCTTCTCGCGGGCCAGGGTGTTGTAAATCTTCAGCATTGAAAGGACCACTCGCCGGAGGCGGGAAAAGCAGCAAAATGGGTTGGAAAGGCCGGCATTATCAGCCTTTCTATCGAGTGCTTCCGGTTGTGGGGAAGGCGGGCTTCTTGTTAGAATCCGACGCTGAATCCCGCATGTTTTTCCGTGGAACAGGCAGTTTCAGGACAGGCTGAAGCCGTTTTTCACGGCATCGGTAACGCGGCCGCAACACTTTCAATCACAGGCAAACGCCAGCGAGAAGTATATACCATGAGCCAAATCCGCCTCAACGTTACGCGCCTGCTGGCAGCCTTCGCCTCGATGGCAATGCTGCTTGCTGCAACTCCGGCAAGCGCCGACGCCCTGCAGGACATCAGCAAGATGATCAAACAGGGACAGCACGCGCAGGCGCTGGAGCAGGTCGATAAATACCTCGCCGGCAAGCCCAAAGACGCGCAGGGCCGCTTCCTCAAGGGCATCATCCTGACCGAGATGAATAGGGCCAACGACGCGATCGGCGTATTCACCAAACTTACCGAGGAATACCCCGAACTGCCCGAGCCCTACAACAATCTGGCAGTGATTTACGCGCAGCAGAAGCAGTTCGACAAGGCCAAGCAGGCCCTGGAAATGGCCATCCGCACCCACCCCTCGTACGCCACGGCTCACGAAAATCTGGGAGACATTTATGCCCGGCTAGCCAGCCAGGCATACGACAAGGCACTACAGATCGACTCATCGAACTCCAGCGCTCAAGCCAAGCTCGCCTTGATTCGTGACCTGATGGGAAACAGCCGCCCCGGAAAGGCGACCCGACCCATAGGTGATGCCCGTCCCGCCGAACCCGTGAAGCTTGCCGAAGCACCCAAGCCGGTGACCGCGCCGGTCGCGGCAACAGCAACGCCGCCGGTTGCCCCCCCGGCACAGACCAAACCAGTCGAGGCGACCAAGCCCGCTGAGACACCCAAGTCCGCCGCCGCCAAGCCGGCCGGTGATGCCGTTGCCGAAGTGACTCGCGCGCTTGACCTCTGGGCTGCTGCCTGGTCGCGCAAGGATATCAAGGCATACCTGGGCGCATATGCCAGGGATTTCAAAACACCCGCAGGTGAGGCGCGCTCGGCATGGGATGGCGAGCGCACTAAGCGCATCAACAAGCCTGGTTCGATCCAGGTCAGCTACGAAAACCTGAAGATAACCGTCGATGGCGATACTGCAACGGCCAAGTTCCGCCAGCACTACAAGTCGGCCAATCTCAAGACATCGAGCAACAAAGTGCTCCAACTCGGCAAGCGTGACGGCAAATGGCAGATCCTGCAGGAGCGGGTCGGCAGTTGATGGCAGGCTCGATGCGCCGACTGGGCCTTTTTCTCTCGGCTGGAGCCCTTCTTGTCGCGGGATTCGCCGATGCTGCGGGCAAGGCCCCCAAGCACCTGAAGAAGGACAGTAATGCGGTCGAGGCGCATTACACCGATTCCGGCCCCGAGCCCCTGCTGGCAAAGGTTTTTGACGCCATCGAGGCCAACAGCCTTGACCTGGCCATGCAGCAGACCGACACGCTGATCAAGGCCTACCCGAATTTCCGTCTGGCCCACCTCGTTCGCGGTGACTTGCTGCTCGCTCGCTCACGCCCGCTGACAAGCTTTGGCCAGGGCGGCGGATCGGCCGCCGGAGAGAAGGTCGCCGACCTGCGCGACGAAGCCATCGTCAGACTCAAGGGCTATCGCACCAAGCCATCGGCGGACTTCGTTCCGCGCTACTTGCTGCAGATGCATCCGGAGCAGAAGCACGCGGTAGTGGTCGACACCCAGAAGTCGCGTCTCTACCTCTATCAGAACGACAAGGGCACACCTCGCTTTGTCGCCGACTACTATATTTCCCAAGGCAAGCTTGGCGCCGAGAAGGCACGCGAAGGCGACAAGAAGACACCGATTGGCGTCTATCACGTCACATCCAGCCTGCCGCGACAGAAGCTCACGGATTTCTACGGCAGCGGCGCGTTTCCCATCAACTACCCTAATGAGTGGGACAAGCGCCAGGGCCGCAATGGCCACGGGATCTGGCTCCACGGCACACCATCGGACACCTTCTCACGTCCGCCAAAAGCCTCGGACGGTTGTGTGGTGCTTGCCAACCAGGATCTCGACTCGCTGGCCAAGAGCCTTCAGGTCGGCCTCACGCCGGTGATCATCAGCAACAGTGTCGAATGGTTGTCGCTCGATGACTGGCAGTCGGAGCGCAGTTCGCTGCTGAAAATGATCGAGGAATGGCGCGGTGACTGGGAAAGTCGCAACGTCGATGCCTATGCGCGGCACTATTCAAGGAAATTCAATGCCGACGGCCAAGGATACCGCGACTGGGTGGAGCATAAGCGCAAGATCAATTCCGGCAAGAGCTGGATCAAGGTCGGTACCGGCAACATCAGCATGTTCCGCAATCCCGGCAAGGAAGAATACGTCGTCGTCACCTTCGAACAGGACTATCGCTCCAACAACCTTTCCAACCAGATGAAGAAGCGCCAATACTGGATCAAGGAAGGCGGTCGCTGGAAGATCCTCTACGAAGGCGCGGTCTGACCCCAGGCAGCCTGTTTTTTACCGTTCCGGAGGTTTCATGCGTCGTCTTTTCCTGTTTGCTGTCACGTACCTGGTCGCCCTCTGCGCACATGCGGCCAATCCACAACTCGAAGTCAAAACCTCGCAGGGCACGCTGACCATCGAGCTTTTCGCCGATAAAGCGCCAACGACTGTCGAAAACTTTCTTCAATACGCCAAAGACGGATTTTTCGACGGTACTGTTTTTCATCGGGTTATTCCGGGATTCATGATCCAGGGCGGAGGCATGACGCCTGACCTCAAGGAAAAGCCGACGCGTACGCCAATCCAGAATGAAGCCAAAAACGGCCTTAAAAACGCGCCCGGCACGCTGGCCATGGCGCGGACCAACGACCCGCATTCCGCCAGTGCCCAGTTCTTCATCAACCTCAAGGACAACAGCTTCCTCGACTATCCCAGCCGCGATGGTTGGGGTTATGCCGTATTCGGCAAAGTCGTGCAGGGCTTAGAGGTCGTGGAGAAGATTGCCAAGGTGCCCACCGGAAACGCCGGACCGCATCGTGACGTACCCACTACGCCGGTAGTGATCGAATCCGTAAAGCTCCTGCCGGCCCGGAAATAACCCCCAACAGGACCACAATCATGATCAAGCTGACAACCAATCACGGCGTCATCTGCATCGAACTCGACGCTGAAAAAGCCCCCAAGAGTGCCGCGAACTTCATCGCCTATGTCGAGGCCGGTCATTACGACAACACAATATTCCACCGGGTGATCGACGGCTTCATGATCCAGGGCGGCGGCTTCGAACCGGGAATGGACCAGAAGCCCGTACGCGAACCCATCGAAAACGAGGCAAAGAACGGGCTGAAGAACGAGCGCTACACGGTCGCAATGGCACGCACCTCCGATCCGCATTCGGCGACAGCGCAGTTCTTCATCAACGTCGGCGACAACGACTTCCTCGACAACGACAAGTGCCAGGACGGTTGGGGCTACTGCGTCTTCGGCCGCGTCGTAGAAGGCCAGGATGTAGTCGACAAGATCAAGGGAGTGAAGACCGGAAACAAGGGCTTCCACCAGAATGTTCCGCGCGAGGACGTGATCATCGAGCGCGCCGAAAAGGCCTGACTCTCCGGGCGGTTCCATGACCGAAATCAGCGGCACCGCCCGTTTCATCTCCGACCTTCACCTTCGCGCCGAAAGGCCCGACCTGGTGCAACGTTTTGCCGCATTCCTCGCCGATACAGCGGCAGCCAACGTCGATTCCCTGTTCATCCTCGGCGACCTGTTCGAATACTGGATAGGTGACGACGATCTTGCTGATCCGTTCAACGCCGATGTCTGCAATCTCCTGCGCAGTGCGGCGGACATGGGCACCAGCCTGTATTTCATTGCCGGCAATCGTGATTTCCTGATCGGCCCGCGCTTTGCCGCCGCCGCCCGGATGATCCTGCTTGAAGACACGATGAAAGTCGGCGCTGGTGGCACGGCGACCCTGCTGCTGCACGGTGACACCGTCTGCACGGATGACCTGCCCTACCAGGAATTTCGCCGCATGGTCCGCGGAGAGGAATGGCAGCGGCGCTTTCTGGCCAGGCCACTGGCAGAACGCCGCGCAGAAGTCGAGAACCTGCGCCGCCGTAGCGCCGAGGCGATGCAGGGCAAGTCCGCCGAGATCATGGACGCCAATGCCGATGCGATTCGTGCCGCATTGAGTTCGCATGGCTGCAGCCGATTGATCCACGGGCACACCCATCGACCAGGGAAAGACTCCTACGACTTGCCATCGGGCCGTGCCGAGCGCTATGTCTTGTCGGACTGGGACACGGGACGCGGCGATGCGCTTGAAATCGGTGCGACGGGCTTGCGCCGCCTCGACCTGTCGGCTTAACCCAACCCGCGCGCCAGGTCAGCCTGCAGGTCTGCCGGGCTTTCAAGGCCGACCGCGATCCGCAACAATCCTTCGCCGATACCCGACGCCGCGCGCGCCTCTGCCGAAATCCGGCCATGGGTAGTGGATGCCGGATGCGTAATGGTGGTCTTGGTGTCGCCAAGGTTGGCGGTAATCGACAGCAAACGACAGTTATCCACCACGCGCCAAGCCGCCTCGCGCTCGCCCTTGACGTCGAAGGAAACTATGGCGCCACCGCTGGCCTGCTGCCGGCAGGCCAACTGGTACTGGGGGTGCGACGGCAAGCCGGGAAAATACACTCGGGCCACGCGCGGGTGAGCTTCGAGCCACCGCGCCATTTCAAGGGCATTGGCCGATTGTGCACGCATGCGTACCGTGAGCGTCTCCAGACCCTTGAGGATGACCCAGGCATTGAATGGCGACAGGGTCGGGCCGGCAGTGCGCAGAAATTTGAACACTTCCTCCATCAATGCCTTGCTGCCGCAGACCGCGCCGCCCAGGACCCTGCCCTGGCCATCCAGATATTTGGTGGCCGAGTGAATCACAAGATCCGCGCCGAGTTGCAAGGGACGCTGTAAGGCAGGGGTGCAGAAGCAGTTGTCCACCACCAGCAACGCACCACCGGCATGGGCCACCTCGGCCAGTGCCGCGATATCGAAAACCTCCGTCAGCGGGTTCGATGGCGTCTCGATGAATACCAGCTTGGTATTCGGTCGCATGGCGGCCCGGAAACCATCGTCCGATCCTTGATCGACAAAGCTGGTGTCAATACCGAAGCGCGGCAGGATGGTGCCGAACAACTGTTGCGTGGCGCCGAAAATGCTGCGCGAGGCGACAATGTGTTCGCCCGATTTCATCAGCGCCATCACGGTCGCCATGATCGCCGCCATGCCGCTGGCGGTCGCGATACAGCCTTCCGCGCCCTCAAGGGCGGCGAGGCGCTCCTGCAAGGTCGTTACCGTCGGATTGGTGAAACGCGCATAAACATTGCCGGGTTCAGCGCCGGAAAACCGCGCCGCCGCCTCTGCAGCACTACGGAAGACGAAGCTCGATGTCAGGTACAGCGCTTCGGAATGCTCGTTGAACTGGCTGCGCTCCTGGCCGGCGCGGACGGCGAGCGTCTCGAAAGACCAGTCAGGATTTTCTCCACTCATCCCGCCTGCACCAGATTCAAGTCGAGTTGCTCACCGTCGGCACCATCGAACCCGTCGCTGTCCTCGGACTGGTTCGTCGAAGGCTGGTCACGACGGTTCTCGATGTGCTGAAGGTAAAGCGCAGTCACGTCGCCCGTGATGTAGCTGCCATCGAAACAGGACGTCTCGAAGCACGTCACCGCAGGGTTTACCTCGCGCACTGCCGCCTTGAGCGCATCGAGATCCTGGTAGATCAGCCCGTCGGCGCCGATCTCGCGACAGATCTCCTCATCGTTGCGGAAGGCGGCGATCAGTTCGCTGCGCGTCGGCATGTCAATGCCATAGACGTTGGCGAAGCGCACCGGCGGCGAGGCTGACGCGAAATAAACCTTCTTGGCCCCGGCTTCGCGCGCCATCATGATGATCTCGCGGCTGGTCGTGCCACGCACGATCGAGTCGTCGACCAGCAGCACATTGCGCCCCTTGAACTCCTGGCTGATCGCATTGAGCTTCTGGCGCACGGATTTACGCCGCGTCGCCTGGCCCGGCATGATGAATGTGCGGCCGATGTAGCGGTTCTTGACGAAACCTTCGCGGTAGTGGAGGTTGAGGCGGGTAGCCAAGGCCATGGCCGAGGGCCGGCTGGAATCCGGGATCGGGATCACCGCGTCGATTTCCAGGTGGGGCATGGTCTGGCGAATCTTGTCGGCAAGGTAATTGCCCATCTTGACCCGTGTCTCGTAAACCGAAATGCCATCCATTACCGAATCCGGACGCGCCAGGTAGACAAACTCGAACATGCACGGTGCATGAAGGGTGCGATCGGCACATTGCCGGCTGACGAAGTTGCCGTGTATGTCGATCAAAACTGCCTCGCCCGGCTCGACATCACGCAGTATCTTGAAACCCAAGGTGTCGAGGGCAACACTCTCGGAAGCCACGAGGTATTCCGTACCCCGGCTGGTCACGTTGCGACCGATCACCAGCGGGCGGATGCCGCTGGGATCACGGAAGGCCAGCAGCCCATAGCCGGCGATCATGGCGACCACGGCGTAAGCACCGCGCACGCGACGATGCACTCCGGCCACCGCCTTGAAGATGGTCTCGGCATCGACCTGATACTTGGTCGACGCCGCCTGCAGTTCATGCGCCAGCACGTTGAGCAGCACCTCGGAATCCGAGTTGGTGTTCATGTGCCGCAAATCCTGCAGGAACATGTCCTGCTTGAGCTGGTCGGCATTGGTCAGGTTGCCGTTGTGGGCCAACATCAGGCCGAAGGGCGAATTGACGTAGAAGGGTTGCGCTTCCGCGGCGTTGTCGGCCGAACCCGCCGTGGGATACCGGCAGTGGGCGATGCCCCAGTTGCCGACCAGGCTGCGCATGTTGCGCGTCCGGAAGACATCGCGCACCAGGCCGGAACCCTTGTGCATGTGGAAACGTCCGCCTTCGGCGGTGGCAACGCCGGCGGCATCCTGGCCGCGATGCTGGAGGACCTGCAGGCCATCGTAGAGCAACTGGTTCACCGGCGTGGTTGCCACCACACCAAGAATTCCGCACATGGTCGTCCTCTATCGATACCGAATCCGTTTTGCCGCATCCGCCGGCAACCATGGTTTGGCTGCCAGCACCGCCGTTTCCAGTGGCGGCGAGAGAGTCGCCTCGCGCCACCATTCCATCGTTGGCAACGGCGTCATGCCCGCCACCAAGACCGCCACAACTACCACCAGCACGCCACGCAATGCGCCAAATGCGCCACCCAGCAGTCGATCCAGCACACCCAGCCCCACTGCCTTGAGCAAAAGCTTCAACACCAGGCGCAAGGCCGCGAACACCAACAATACCGCCACAACCACCAGCACGTACGCCGCGGCAAGTCGCAGTGCCGGCTCTGCTATCTGGGCCGCCAGCCAGTTTGCCACTTCCGCCGCCTCGGCGCGAGCGACAAGGAACGCCGCCACCCAGGCCACCAAGGCAAGAATCTCGCTTACCACACCGCGCCACAAACCCAGCAGCACAGACACCGCCAGCACCGCCAACACGGCGTAATCGAACACGGTCATCGGCTTACTTTGGCGCTACCGGCCCATCCACGCCGATGATCTTGATCCTTGCACGCGCCTTTTCCGCCGCCTCCTGGCTCGGGAACGGACCTGCGCGCACGCGCGTGCGTGATCCCTGCGGAGAATCATAATTTTCCGTGTAGGCGGGCACATTCACGCCCTTGAGCTTGGACAGCAGCAATTTGACGTTACCCGACTCCTTGAAGGCACCGAGTTGCACGACCCACTGGCCACCCGCTTCGGCGCCTGGCTTGGCGAGAGGCTTATCAACAGGCTTTGCAGCGGGTGCTGGCTTTTCTGCAGGCTTCACGGCTGGGGCGGGCTTCTCCACCGTTTTGGCCGCGGGTTTCTCCACGGGCTTTGCCGCAGCCGGCGCCGCGTCGACAGGTTTGGCCAGTGCCGCAACAGGTGCTGCAGCGACAAACTCGGGCGCCTTGAGCTCAGGCTTGGTTTCCGGCACCGGCTCGGCGACGGTCTTCGGCTCCGGGGCCGGCAAGGGAGTCGATACCGACTTGCCGGGCATCACCTTGGCTGCCAGGCTAGACTGATCCTGGCTAGGAATGCGCACCTGGATGTCCTGGCCTACCGGGCGCGGTTCGCGATCCATCACCATCGGCAGGACAATCACCGCGAGCAGAGCCAGCGCAATAGCGCCAACCAATCGCCGGCGAGCGCGCTTTTTCAACTGCAGGTCGGCGTCAGCCGAGGTGTCTTGTTCCGCCATCGTGATTACGCGGTCCGGCCCAGCAAACGCAAGGCCGCAGCAACGGTGAGGAAGGATCCGAAGGCGAGAATTCTATCATCTTGACCTGCGTTCTCCTGCGCCCGGGCAAGCGCCTTTTCGGGTGATTCAAACTCTCCCGCAACCGTCATCCCGTGAGCCCGCAAACGTGCTGCCAGGGAGTCGGCGCTGGCGGCACGGCGACCGTCGAGGGTGCACGGCAGCCAATGCGTGACGCGATCGCGCAGAGCGTCGATGACACTGTCGATGTCCTTGTCGCTGAGCATGCCGAAAACGGCCCAGGTGTTGCGGTGAAAGCCCATGTCGCCAAGATTGGCCGCCAGTACCCGCGCAGCCTGGGGATTGTGCGCGACATCCAGCACCACGGTTGGACGGCCAGGCAAAACCTGAAACCGCCCGGCGAGCTCGACCTCGCCGAGGCCGCGACGGATATCCTGCATCGCCACCGGCAAGCGGTCACGCAGCACATCGAGCGTCGCCATCACGCAGGATGCGTTGGCAAGCTGCCGTTCGCCGCGCAAAGCCGGGAAAGCCAGTCCGCCGCGCCGTTGTTCGCCGTTCCAGAACAGCCATTGTCCTTCCTGGCGGAGGTAGCCGAAGTCCCGGCCCAGCAGACGCAAGCCGGCATCAATTTTCCCGGCATGATCGAGCAGGCTCCGGGGTGGCTTGGGATCGCCGCAGATAGCGGGAATTCCGGGGCGAAAGATACCTGCCTTTTCGTGGCCTATCGACTCGCGATCCGGCCCGAGGAAGTCCATGTGATCAAGATCGATACCGGTCACGATACTGCAGGATGGCTGATACACATTGGTCGCATCCAGGCGGCCGCCCAGCCCGACTTCAAGGATGATGGCATCGGGGGTGGTTGCGGCAAATACCTCCCACGCCGCCAAGGTCCCATACTCGAAATAGGTCAGGGCCGTGTCGCCGCGCATCTGCTCCACCCGGCCAAAAGCCATGCAGAGTTGCGCGTCGCTCGCCGCCCGGCCATTGATGCGGACACGCTCGTTGTAAGCGAGGAGATGCGGTGACGTATAGAGTCCGACGCGGTATCCGGCGGCAAGCAGGATGCCCTCGAGCATGGCGCAGGTCGAGCCCTTGCCATTGGTGCCGCCGACAAGAATCACCGGGCAGAATTCGGTCTGACCGAGGCGCAGTTTGATTTCCGCAACCCGATCGAGACCGAGTTCGATACCGGCACTGCCGCGCGGATGCAGCGCCTCGAGATGCGCCAGCCAGCCGCCGAGATCCTGCGGCAGGGCCGGCATCAAGCAGCCGGAACGCGTTGCAGCAAGGTCAGCAGCGCAGCCAGCTTGTCGCGCAGGTCGCGGCGGTCAACAATCATGTCGACCGCGCCCTTTTCCAGCAGGAATTCGGCGCGCTGGAAGCCTTCAGGAAGTGTTTCACGCACCGTCTGCTCGATCACGCGCGGGCCGGCAAAACCTATAAGCGCCCCCGGCTCCGCGATCACGACATCACCAACGAAAGCAAACGAGGCGGAAACGCCACCCATGGTCGGATCAGTCAGCAGGGTAATGAACGGCAACTGATGGCGGGACAACTGCGTCACCGCCGCCGTGGTCTTGGCCATCTGCATCAGGGAGAACAGGCCCTCCTGCATGCGCGCGCCGCCCGAGGCGGTGACACAGATGAACGGCGTCTGGGCTTCGATCGCGGCCTTGACGCCGCGCACGAAGCGTTCGCCGACCACGGCGCCCATCGAGCCGCCGAGGAACTCGAACTCGAAGCAGGCCACCACCACCGGAACAGTCTTGATCGCGCCCTGTATCACCACCATCGCATCGGCCTCGCCGGTCTCTTCATTGGCGGCGACCAGGCGGTCGATGTAGCGCTTGCTGTCCTTGAACTTCAGCGGATCCATCGGAATGACTTCGCTGCCGATCTCGAAGCGGCCCTCAGGATCAAGCAGGGCATCGAGACGCGCGCGCGCCCGGATCCGGAGATGATGACTGCATTTCGGGCAGACATTCTGGTTATTTTCCAGGTCGGTGCTGTAGAGCACCGCCTCGCAGGCCGGACATTTGGCCCAGAGCCCTTCGGGTATGGATTTGCGCACGCCCTCGGAGCGCTTGATCTTGGGCGGCAGCAGTTTTTGCAACCAGCTCATGCTGTGGCTCCTTGTTTGACCGCGCCGGCATCCATCGCCGCGCGGATCCCTGAAACAAAGTCCCTGACCCGCGGCGGCGCCTCGCCCGGCGGCGCGTTCTCGATTTCCTCGATGATGCGACTGCCAATCACCACGGCGTCAGCCATCGCACCGATGCGCGCCGCGGTAGCACCATCGCGAATGCCGAATCCAACGCCAACCGGCATGCCGACTTTGTCGCGGATCAGCGGAATGCGTGCCGCGACCTCGTCGAGATCGAGTTTGGCTGAACCGGTGACGCCCTTCAGCGACACGTAGTAAATGTAGCCGCTGCCCATCTGGGCAACCTCGGTAAAGCGCTTTTCGCTCGACGTCGGTGCCAGCAGGAAAATGGGATCGATCCCGGCGGCCTTCATCGTCGCGGCGAAACCGGCGCACTCCTCCGGCGGGTAGTCGACCACCAGCACGCCATCGACACCGGCGACAGCAGCATCGCGGGCAAAGGCCTCGACGCCATAGGCTTCCACGGGATTGGCATAGCCCATCAGCACCACCGGCGTCTTGCCGTCCTGCTTGCGGAACTCGCTGACTTGCGCCAACACCCGGCGCAGGCTCATGCCATGCACCAATGCACGCTCCGAGGCGCGCTGGATGGTGGGGCCGTCGGCCATCGGATCGGAAAACGGCACGCCGAGCTCGATGATGTCGGCCCCTCCCGCCACCAACGCCTGCATCAGCGGCAGGGTCTGGTCCGGATGAGGATCACCGGCAGTGATGAAGGGGATGAGCGCCTTGCGGCCCTGTATGGCTAGATTCTGGAAGGTGGCGGCGATCCGTGACATGGGGCTCAGAAAGTGATGCCGGATTTTTCGGCGACGGTATGCATGTCCTTGTCGCCGCGTCCGGAAAGATTGACCAGCAGGATCTTGTCTTTCGGCAATGTCGGTGCCAGTTTTGCGGCATGGGCCAGCGCGTGGCTGGATTCGAGCGCGGGAATGATGCCCTCGAAATGGCAGAGATCGTGGAAGGCCTGCAGTGCCTCGGCGTCAGTGATGGTGGCGTACTCGGCGCGACCGCAATCCTTGAGCCAGGCATGTTCGGGGCCGACACCAGGGTAATCGAGTCCGGCCGAGATCGAGTGGGTCTCGATCACCTGACCGTTTTCGTCCTGCAGCAGGTAGGTACGGTTGCCGTGCAGCACGCCGGATCGACCAGCGGTGAGCGATGCCGAATGCTTGCCCGAGTCGAGACCGTAACCGGAAGCCTCGACGCCGATCAGCTTGACCCCGGCAAACGGAATATAAGGATAGAAGATGCCCATCGCATTGGAACCGCCTCCGACGCAGGCGATCACCGCATCCGGCTGACGCCCGGCGAGTTCCGGCATCTGCGTCTTGCACTCCTCGCCGATCACGGACTGGAAGTCGCGCACCATCATGGGATACGGATGCGGCCCGGCCACCGTGCCGATGATGTAGAAGGTGTTGCCGATGTTGGTTACCCAGTCGCGCATGGCCTCGTTCAAGGCATCCTTGAGCGTCTTCGAGCCGGACTCCACCGGCACCACCGTGGCACCGAGAAGTTTCATGCGATAAACGTTGGCGGCCTGGCGCTTGATGTCTTCCGAGCCCATGTAGACGACGCATTCCATGCCGTAGCGCGCCGCGATTGTCGCCGTGGCAACACCATGCTGACCGGCGCCGGTTTCGGCGATCACCCGCGGCTTGCCCATACGCCGGGCCAACAAGGCCTGGCCGATGGAGTTGTTGATCTTGTGCGCGCCTGTATGGTTAAGATCCTCGCGCTTGAGGTAGATCTGTGCGCCTCCGAGCAGATCTGACCAGCGCTTGGCGTGGTAGATCGGGCTGGGGCGGCCTACGTAGTGCTTGAGTTCGTACTCGAACTCGGCGCGGAAGGCCGGGTCGGCTTGCGCCGTCTCATAGGCCTCACGCAGTTCGGTGAGCGCCGGCATCAGGGTCTCGGCAACAAAAATACCGCCGTAGGGTCCGAAATGCCCTCTCGCGTCAGGCAGTTGGTAAGACAGGTCCTGCATCTGCATCTCGCACTCCGGCTATGAATTCAGTAATTTTCCGCATGTCCTTGATGCCCCTGGCGCTTTCCACCCCGCTGCTGACATCGACCGCCCATGGTTTTACCCTTCTTACGGCGTCGGTAACGTTGCCGGGATGCAGTCCGCCGGAAAGAATCACGGGCAGTGGCAACGACGGCGGAATCAGGGACCAGTCGAAGGATTGACCACCTCCGCCGTAGCCCGCTACATGGGCATCCAGCAGCAGGCCCGCTACCCCCGGGGCACCAAAATAAGCACCTGCGTATTCTAACAAATCGATACCCGGCTTTACCCGCGCCGCCTTGATCCACGGACGGTGAAAACCCGCGCAGTAGGCCGCGTTTTCGTCGCCATGGAACTGCAGAAGGTCCAGCGGAACCCGGTCCAGCACGGCCGCAACGACAGCGGCCGGCTCATTGACGAATAATCCCACGACCTTGACGAAGGCCGGCACACGCGCCACAAGCTGCGCAGCGCGCTCGGGTGTCACGTAGCGGGAACTCGGTCCGTAAAACACAAAGCCCAGGGCATCGGCGCCGGCAACGACGGCGGCGTCAAGGTCTTCCTCACGGGTAATGCCGCAAATCTTGATTCGGGTTCGAGTCATGGCTTGGTGGTGGCCAGAAACGCCGCACCGTCAGCGCCGACTATCGGATTATCGGCTTGCCGGGCGTTCAACTGCCAGACCGGATCATAGTCGACACCAGCGAAGTACAAACCTGCGGCACCGAACGTCGGCGCCGCCAGGCTGCGATCGCGGCGGGCAAGCAGTTCGGCGACCCATTCCGGCGGATGAGCACCCTTGCCGACGTAGACCAGCGCACCGACGATATTGCGCACCATGTGGTGAAGGAAGGCGCTGGCCGCAAAATCGAAGACGATGGTTTCGCCGTGGCGCGTCACGCTGGCTTCGCGCAACTGCTTGATAGGCGATTTCGCCTGACATTCCGCGGCGCGAAAAGCCGAAAAATCGTGCTCGCCCAGCAACAGGAAGGCGGCTTGCGCCATCAACTTTTCGTCCAGCGGATGGTGAAACCAGCCCACCCGCCCCGTCTGCAGGCCTGGCCGCTGCGGCCGGTTGAGCAACAAGTAGCGATAATGGCGGCCGCGTGCAGAAAAGCGCGCATGAAAATCATCGGGCACGCTCCGGGCCCAACGTACCGCGACGCTGGCAGGTAGATGCGTGTTCACACCACGCACCCAGGCGCTGTCCGGACGCCGCGACTCGGTGTCGAAATGGACCACCTGTTCGAGGGCGTGAACGCCGGCATCCGTGCGTCCGGCGCATGTCACTCGCGTCGGAGCGTCGGCAACAATGCCCAGGGCCGCCTCCACGGCATCCTGCACGGCCCCGCCGCCGGCCTGCGATTGCCAGCCGCAGAAAGGTGTGCCATCGTATTCAATACCAAGTGCGTATCTCATGCCAGTGCGGCAACCACCAGAAGCACGGCACTTCCAATTGCCGCCACAATATCCGCCGGACCGTGACTGGCGCGGGGTAGCGACAGGCTCGCAGGATATGCGGCAAGGTCATTCGCGCGCTGTCGTACCGCCTCGACTTCCTCCAGCGTCAGCATCATGCGCACCGCCAGACGGTCACGAAAACCTCCCGGCAGCCAGAGCGGCGCCAGCAGGGTGCGCAGTCCGGAAACCAGAGCTGGCGGCGCCAGCGCACTGAGCAAGGATGCGACGGTGGCGATTGCTATCAGCAGTCGTGCAATATTCTCGGCCGCAAGCATCAGCCCTTCCTGGGTCGCGAATGGCACGCCAGCGACCGGTGTCCCAGGCGTCATCCAGCCGAAAAGCACCAGCATCGTGATCAGCAACCAGCGGCTACGCCGCACAATGCGGATGAAATACTGTCGCGCCAAACCATACGAGAACGCACTGCTGGCAATGCCGAGCAGCAGCAGAAACATGCCGCTGCGCGTCGAAGCGGCAAGCAGAAAGGCAAGGCCGAGCAGGATCAGGCTGGCGGGATGCAGGTATCTCACGGGGAAACCACCCCGGCACCGTGGCGCCGGGGTCTGGCCGGGCTCAGCTCAGCGCCGAGAGCTTGGCGCGCGCTGCGTCCTGCTGGGCAGGGCTGCCCTCATTCACGGCTTCCTGGTACAACTCGCGGGCGCCATCGCGGTCGCCCATTTCCTCGTAAGCCGCCGCAAGTTCCAGCTTGGTGGCGACTTCCGGGTTATCCGGCACATCAGATGCCGGAGCGGCTGGTTCCGGAGAATCAAGTTCCAGGCTTAGGCCCCCAAGATCGAGCGGAGGCGCCGCCGGAGTCATTTCAAGGGCGGGAATGTCGATAGACATTTCCGGCAACACCGCAACCGCGGGTTCGGGAGCCGTAACTGCCGGTTCGGGCGAGCCCAGATCGAAGCTGAAATCGATGGCGTTGCCGTCGGCGGCAGATGCGGCCGCAACCGGAGCCGCTTCATGTGCCGGCGCGGCAGGGGCATCAACAGTCAACGGGAAGTCCAGTCCACCGGAGTCCACGCTCACAGTTGCAGGCGCCGTGCCGGGCATTTCAAAATCAATATCGAGCGCCAGGTCATCGCTCTTTGCCGATCCCGCTGCCGTGGGGGCAGAATCGGACCCCAAATCAAGGTCGAAATCGAGCCCTGATGATTCGGCGACAGTTTCGGCCGCCGCTGCCGCGGGGGCCGGCGTGGCACCGATGTCGAGATCGAAGTCCAGAGCCGACGTTTCGGCAGACGCGTCGTCGGCTGCAGAGGCAGCAGCAGCTTCGCCTGCCGCAAGAGCGGCCACCACCGCACCTCCTGAAAGAATAGCCGTCGCCTGAAGGTCAATCACCGAGGTGGCATTCGCATCCTCGGGCGACGCCGAACCGTAAAGGCTATTCGCGGGATCAAGCGCCGCGCCCATGGCAGAGACCTTGTCCCAGGTATCACCGCTACCACCGGTCAAGCCATGGACTTCCTTCGCCACTGACTCGAACTTGGCAGCATCCTTGCGGCCGGCGTAGATCTCGAGCAGCTTCATGCGGATCGGTATCGCCTGGGGTTGCGGGTCGACGGTCAGCGCATCGAGGAGTATTTCTTCGGCCTGGGCATCGCGACCGAAGGCCAGGAAGGTGTCGGCCTCGACCACCGGATCGACGGTGTCCTGGGCCGCAACCATGCCCATGCCGGTGGTACTGAACTGGCTGGTCTCCTGCTCGCTCGGCGGCGGTGCGACGGTTGTACTGCTGAATACGGAATGTGCTGAAAGATCGGCTTCGCCCAAAGGCGCATTCGCCGCAGAACTGGCCGCCTTCTTTTTGCGGTAGGCGGAAATCCCCAGCCAGCCGAAGAGCAGCGCCAGGACAGCACCTCCACCAAACACCAGCGGTCCGTTTTCCTCAAGGAAATCAGGTTCCGGGGGCGGCGGGGGCGGCGGTGCGGCTTTCTTCTTTGGTGGCGGCGGCTTGTCGCCTTCGGCCGGCTTGGGTGCAGCCGGATCTGCTGGTTTGGCGGCATCCGCAGGCTTGGCAACCTCGGCGGGTTTGGGTGCCTCTGCAGGCTTGGGTGCCTCAGGCTTCACCGCGGGCGCCGGAGCAGGCTCAGGCTTCTTCACCTCTGCGGCAGCCGGCTTGGCGGCCTGAGCCGCCGCCTGCAGATCGGCACCACCCTTGCTCTTCAACTCGGCAAGCTTCTTCAGATCATTGAGGTTCTTTTCGAGCTCGGTGATGCGCGTACCCGCCTCCTTGAGTGCGCGGTCGCGCGCAACCAGGTCTTCCTCGAGCGAGGCAATGCGGCCTTGCAGCGGCTTGCCCTTGGCGTCGCGTGCCACTTCGGTACGCGATACCTCGAGCTTGTCCTTGCCGGACGGCGCCGGAGTCTTGTCTTCAACCTTGGGGGCGATCTTTCCTTTGACTTCCTGCTTTGCCCCCTCGTCGCGCGCGGGCGACGCAGCGGCCGCACCGGCCAGGCGCTGGCGATAGGCATTGAAATCTGCCGCCTGGGCGACGACTTCCTTGCGCGCTTCCGTCGGCGAGATTTTGCTTGCCGCTTCGGCATCCGGTATCGAGAGGATCTTGCCGGCCTTCAGGCGGTTCATGTTGCCGCCGTCAAAGGCATCCTGATTGTTGCGGAACAGAGACACCAGCATCTGATCGAGGCTGACTCCGGATGGCGCTGTCTGCGCCGCAATCTTGCCCAGCGTATCGCCGGAAACAACCGTGCGCGAAGCCGGGGCCGATGACTTGGAGGCTGGCGCCACAGCTCGCTCCGTGACCTCCGGTGGACGACTCTCCATCACCGGACGGGCTTGAGCTTCGGCGGCGGCAGGTTTCACGGCGGGCCTGACCTCAGCCACCGGCGGAGTGACAACTGCAGGGGCGGGAGGGGCCTTCGCTAATAGTTCGGGCGGATCGAGCAGGAATGTGTATTCACGAACCAGACGCCCGGAAGCCCAGTTCAGCTCCACCAGCATGTCGATAAAGGGCTCATTGAGCGGACGATCGGTGGTCAGCTCAATGAAGCGCCGGCCACCGCGCTCCTTGATCTCCTTGGAGAACCGCAGATTGATAAGCGCGGGCGAGTATTCGATGCCTGCTTGACGGAAGGCGTCGATCGAGGCTACGCGGGCCACCAGGGACAATGCCTCGTCCCGGTTCGCGGTCACCTCCAGCTCAGCTCTGAGCGGTTGCCCCAGCGCCGACAGCACATTGATCTTGCCCAACCCCGCAGCGTTTGTCGCAAAGGGGAGGACAGCTAAAGCGGCCGCGAGCAGGGTGGCCTTGAAAGGATTTCGCTTGGCAGTATTGGGCACTGTGACTCCCGACGGGCTGTGTCTCATGTTTTAGGTCGAAATAACCTCAAGGTGGCGCCGGGCAATGCGGCGGCGGGTACTGCGACCGTAACTAAAATAACATCATGATGTTAGCGATGCAAGCTCAACTTCCCCATTACATTTTAGGCGGGTCTGACGCGCAGCATCATTGCAACAGAATTCGCAGCATGCGGCGCAGCGGTTCGGCAGCCCCCCAAAGCAGTTGATCGCCAACGGTAAACGCCGACAAATACTGCGGCCCCATGGACAGCTTGCGCAAGCGCCCGACCGGCACGCTCAGCGTCCCGGTAACCGCTGTCGGCGTAAGTTCCTTCAGGGTAACCTCACGCTGGTTGGGTACGACCTTGACCCAGTCGTTGTGCGCCGCGAGCAGTCCGTTGATGTCGTCCAGCGGCACGTCCCGCGTGAGTTTGATGGTGATCGCCTGCGAATGGCAACGCATCGCGCCGATACGCACGCACAGGCCATCGACCGGGATCGGCGTCGCCGAACGGCCGAGGATCTTGTTGGTTTCGGCTTCGCCCTTCCACTCTTCGCGGCTTTGGCCGTTGCCGAGATCCTTGTCGATCCAGGGGATCAGCGACCCCGCCAGCGGCACGCCGAAGTTGGCGGTGGGGAAGTTCTCATCGCGCAGGATGCCCGCCACCTCGCGATCGATGTCAAGGATGGCCGAGGCCGGATCATCGAGCAGGCCTTTGACCACGCGGTGCGCCTCGCCCATCTGGGAGAGCAATTCGCGCATGTTCTGCGCGCCGGCGCCCGAGGCCGCCTGGTAGGTCATCGAACTCATCCACTCGATGCAACCGGCCTTGAACAGGCCACCCAGCGCCATCAGCATCAGGCTGACGGTGCAGTTGCCGCCGATCCAGTTGCGCCCGCCTTTGGCCAGGGCATCCTTGATCACGTCCATGTTTACCGGGTCGAGGATGATGACCGCATCATCCTTCATGCGCAGCGTCGACGCGGCGTCGATCCAGTGTCCTTTCCACCCCGCCTCGCGCAGCTTGGGGAAAACCTCGGTGGTGTAGTCACCGCCCTGGCAACTGATGATGATGTCCAGCGACTTCAGTTCATCGATGTTCTTCGCATCCTTGAGCGCAGGCGCCCCGGCGGCGAAGTCGGGAGCCTTGCCGCCGACGTTGGATGTGGTGAAGAACACCGGCTCGATATGGGCGAAGTCGCCCTCTTCGCGCATGCGCTGCATCAGCACGGATCCCACCATGCCCCGCCAACCGACCAGACCTACACGCTTCATGATTGCATTCTCTTTCCTGATTTACAGCGCCGCGAGTACCGCGTCGCCCATTTCCCTGGTTCCAACCCGCGTCGTGCCGGGCTCGTAAATATCGCCCGTACGCAGGCCCTGGGCCAGGACCTTCTTCACGGCCACCTCGATGCGTTGCGCCGTGGCCTCATCAGCGAAAGTGTAGCGCAGCATCATGGCCGCGGAAAGGATGGTCGCCAGCGGATTGGCCACGCCCTTGCCGGCGATGTCCGGTGCCGAGCCGTGCGAGGGCTCGTAGAGGCCTTTGTTGTTGGCATCAAGCGAGGCCGAGGGCAGCATACCGATCGAGCCGGTCAGCATCGAGGCCTCGTCGGAGAGAATGTCGCCGAACATGTTGCCGGTGACCATGACGTCGAACTGCTTGGGATTCTTCACCAGTTGCATCGCGGCGTTGTCGACCAGCATGTGGCTGAGCTCGACGTCCGGGTATTCCTTGCCCGTCTCGATCGCCACGTCGCGCCATAGCTGGGTGCATTCCAGCACGTTCATCTTGTCCACCGAGCAGACCTTCTTGTTGCGCTTGCGTGCCGCCTCGAAGGCCACGCGCAGGATGCGGCGGATCTCGCTCTCGGTGTAATGCATGGTGTTGAAGCCGAAGCGCTGCTTCTGCCCGTCGACCTCGCGCACCTCGATGCCGCGCGGCTGGCCGAAGTAGATGTCGCCGGTCAGTTCGCGCACGATCAGGATATCCAGCCCGGCAACGACTTCCGGCTTCAGGGTCGATGCGTTGGCAAGTTCAGGGTAAAGAATCGCCGGGCGCAGGTTGGCGAACAGCCCGAGTTGCTTGCGAATGCCCAGCAGGCCGCGTTCCGGCCGCTGCTCGCGCGGATTGTTGTCCCATTGCGGACCGCCGACGGCACCGAGCAGCACGGCATCGGCGGCCAGCGCGAGCTTCTGGGTCGCGTCGGGATAAGGGCTGCCGGTCGCATCCACGGCGCAGCCGCCAAGCTGCCCTTCTTCCATTTCCAAATTGAGATCGAGCACCTTGAGAACACGCACGGCCTCGGCCATGATTTCCGGGCCGATACCGTCGCCGGGCAATACACAAATCTTCATGGTTCGGTCTTTCAGGAAAACAGCCAGGGCTGCTCGGCTCGGCGCCGGGCTTCGAATTCGCGGATCTTCTCGGCATGGCGCAAGGTCAGGCCGATGTCGTCCCAGCCATTCAGCAGGCATTCCTTG
>CAJBYR010000043.1 GCA_903959855.1 uncultured beta proteobacterium | reverse complement strand
GGTTTTACCCTGATCGAGCTGATGATCGTTGTCGCGATTATCGGTATTCTCGCCGCCATTGCCATCCCGCAGTTCAGCGAGTACACCAAGAAGGGCAATGACAAGGCTGCCCAGTCCGATGGCAAGAACCTGCTGACGCAGGCGACTGCTAACTCCACTAACTGATCGGGAGCCGACAATGAAAAAAATCATTCTTGCATCCGTGCTCAGCGCCATTGCCCTATCCGCGATGGTTGATGCCAATGCCGCCACCCAGGGCACCGTTTGCGCTGGGCCCACGGCCGCGACAAACGGCTCGCTTACCGTTGATACCAGCGCCACCAACGAGATGGTGGTCAATCAGTTCACTCCGAAATGTTCGGCCAACGTGCATATGCTCTATGACCAGGGCAAGGCTTATTTCCGCGTCGGTACGGTATCCTCCGCCGGCAGCCGCACCTTCCGCGGCTCCACGGCTGGCGGTTCGGTGACCAGCGATGCAACGTGTACCGGCACCGGTTGCGGTTCGGCTGCCGCCAGCAACGCGCTGACCAGCGCCAGTAACCCGACGGCGGGCTGATACACCTCCGTTTGCCGCTGCGTATGCGAGGCGGGCAGATCTTGCGGTTTGCCCGCTTTTTATTTTTCGATTTGCAGAATGCGTATTCAGTCGCTTGAGTTTACCTGGTCGGGGATGCTCTCCGGCCTGCGCGGTCGCAGCATCCAGGTCACTTTCGTGCTTGGTCTGGTCCTGATCGCCTTTGCCTATCTGGCCGCCAGCTTCTCGCCGCGGCAGCCGCAGACCATAGCCCTCGACATAGGTTTTTCGGCCGTGAGATTTACGCTGGTGCTGCTGGCGCTGTTCTGGGTGCAGGAGCTATTCACCCGCGAGATCGACCGCAAGATCATCCTGCATTCGCTTGCGCTGCCCGCGTCGCGTGCGTCCTTCTTCATCGGTCGCTACCTCTCGATCGTGGTGCTAGCCGGCATCTCCATTGTTATTCTTGGCTTTTGCCTGTTACTCGCGGTGCTGCTGGCGAGCCCGAGCTACGAGCAGGAATTTTCGGTGGAACTGGGGTTCCCCTTCTGGCTGGCGCTGCTGGGCATCGTACTTGACGTTGCGGTGATTTCCGCCGTGGCCTCTGCGGTGGCGATGATTTCCACCGTCCCGGTATTGCCGCTGGCGATCGGTGCCGCCTTTGCGGTTGGCGGCAAGGCCCTGGGCGCCTCGGTCGAATATCTGGCGCGCGGCGCCGACGGCGACACCGCGCTCGTCGACCGAATGAGCAACTGGGTTGATCTGGTCGGTTGGCTGATCCCCGACCTCTCGCGTCTCGATTGGCGTCAGTGGTCGGTGTATGGCGCGCCGCCGTCTCCCGAACAACTGCTGTGGGCCACTGTAATGGCATTGTCTTACACTGCCATGGCTGTCATGCTTGGCATACGCGCCGTGCAGAACAGGGAGTTTTCTTGAAACCGCTGGCGAGTGGCTTCCGCAGCGGAGTCATGTTTGCCGCCGCGGTTGCTGTATTCGCCATGTCCGTCCTCTTTGGTCCGCGCGAAGCCCAGCACGAGCGCAGCCGCGAACTTACCCTGCGAGTTCCGCTGATCTTCCAGATTCTCACCGCTGCGGGCGACCGCTATCTGGCGGCCAACCTGTCGGGGTTTCGCATCCTGGTGTCCGAGGCCTACCGCATGGGACCAGCGGAACTTTCCCTGCAGGCCCAGTTGCAGAAGGATGTGTCCTGGCTGAATCCGGCCCACGAGGACAACTATTACATTGCAGCCGCAATTCTCTCGGTACCAGAATTGATTCCGGCGGCACAATACATCTTGCGCCGCGCTGCCGACGCGCGCCCGACGGATTGGCAGCCGCTCTTCTACTATGGCTTCAATCGTTATTACTTTGAAAAGGACCCGATCGCCGGCGCGCAGGCCTTGCTTGAAGCCGTACCGCGAATGCGTGACGAGGGCGAAAGCTGGACCATGCAGAATCTTGCGGCGCGCTGGATAGAGCGCGGCTACAGCGCCGCTGATGCCGCGCGCATCGTCGGTGGCATGGCCGATAACGCCAATCCCGGACGCTTCAAGCGCTATCTCAACCATCGAGCACAACGTCTGCGCGATCTGGCCATGCTGAAGGACGCTGCGGCACGATTTCGCGAAACCCAAGGTCGCCGCTTGAACAGCCTGGACGAGTTGGTGACGATGAAACTCATTGAGCACATTCCGGAAGATCCTTTCCGGCGAGGCTACACTCTGGATCCGCGGGGCGAGCCGGTCTTCGCCCAGAAACGCTGAACCGGGCGGCAACTGAGGACGGATGGAGATGTTAGCAATACAGATCGAGAACCTGGAAAAGACCTATGCCGAGGGTGTCATGCGTCGGCCGGTGCGGGCGGTTGCCGGGGTTTCGCTCGAGGTCAGCGAGGGCGAGGCATTTGGTTTCGTCGGCCCCAATGGCGCGGGAAAAAGCAGTGCGATACGCATACTGATGGGATTGGCGCGAGCAACCGCGGGGTGCTGTCGCCTATTTGGCAAAGATGCCGAGAATCCGGAGGCGCGGATGCGTGTCGGATATGTACCGGAGAATCCCTGTCTCTATGACTATTTGACACCATTGGAAATTCTGTCCATGAGCGTGCGCCTGCACCTGCCGGGTGAAAGAGGCGACACGAAACGCCGAGCCATGATATGGCTGGAAAAGCTCGGTGTCTCGCATGTTGCCGATGCGCCGGTGCGGTCGTTTTCCAAGGGCATGACACAGCGCGTGGCCTTGGCCAACGCCATGGCAATCCGACCCCGCCTTCTGGTTCTGGATGAACCGCTCAGCGGGCTTGATCCCATCGGTCGGCGGGAGGTGGTGGAGATTCTCGCCGAGTACAAGCGCGAAGGCGGTACCCTGTTCTTCACCTCGCACGTGCTGCACGATGTCGAGCGTCTGGCAGACCGCTTTGGACTGATCCACAACGGCCAACTACGCTCGGTGCGTTCGCCAGCAGAACTGGTCGGCAGCGAGGATATCGTCATGGTGCGCAGTACCGGGAGCGAGGCCTTTGCCGGCGCACGAGAGGAAAGTGCCGGCAACTGGGTCGCCGAAGTTCCCGGTTCGAATCTGTGGTTCGTTCTCGAGGAAATTCGCCGCAGCGGGCATCAACTGCGCGAAGTACGACCAACCCTGTCGCTCGAGGCTGCCTTCATGCATGCCGTTGGTGATAATGCGAAACAGCCGGTACGTACAAATGCCGCGCAGTGACGATACTCAGGCGCTCATCGCCCGGGGTGATGGGCTGCGTGATGGCGGTAAGTTCGATGCGGCGCTGGCGATCTACGATGCTGTCGTCGCGGCCGATCAGGGGCTGGCCCTCGGGCATTTCAAACGGGGGACGGCGCTGGCTGGGTTGGGACGCCCGGACGAAGTCGAGGAAGCCTATTTAAAGGCGCTCGAACTATCGCCCGATTACCCGGAGGCGGCGAACAACCTTGCGGTATTGAAGATCAATCGCGGCAATTGGGACGAAGCCGAGGAATTGTTGCGCAAGGTGTTGGCGCAGCATCTCGATTACTTTGACGCGCACAATAATCTGGCAGATGCCTTGCTCCGACGCAGCAAGAACATGGAGGCCTTGTACTATGCGCGCCGGGCCTTTCAGCTCAATCCGGTATCGCCGTTTGCGGTTGAGCGGGTTGCTGCGGCGCTGAACGCCCTGGGGCGCATGCATGAATCGGCCGAATTTGCTGCAGAAAACATTCAAAAGGTTGCGAACTACGCAGCGCTGTGGTCAACCTATGGCATCTCTCTGCAAGGCCTCGGTCGTCACGCCGATGCTGATCGAGCGCATGACAAGGCAATCGAATTAGCCGGGACGCAGATCGCGCCGCGAATGATCCGTCTCTTTTTTTCCAACTACCTTTCAATTTCGAAAGAAGAGATCTGGCAGCGCCACAAGGAATTCGGACGATTCCTGCGTGACCTGACGGGGCCGGAGAACCGCGATTTTGCGAATATTGTCCGCGATCCAGAGCGACGGCTTAACGTCGGGATTGTGTCCGGGGACTTCCGTCGTCATTCGGTCTCCTACTTCGTGCCGGGCGCTTTCGAACAGCTTGACCATTCCAAGTTTCGACTCTACGCCTACAGCGTTTCCCACTACGCCGATAACGACACATTGCGGCTGAAGCCATTGTTCAAGGTCTGGCGCAATGTGGCAAGGCTCGACAATGAAGCGCTCTATCGGCAGATACGCGACGACAGGATCGACATTCTGGTCGATCTTTCCGGGCACACAAACGAGTCGCGCCTGGCGATGTTTTCGCGCCGGCCGGCACCTGTGCAGATCAGTTACATGGGTTACCCGAATACGACGGGCCTCGATGTCATTGATTATCGCTTGACGGACGTGACTGCCGATCCCCCGGGAGTCGACGAGGAGTTTTACTCGGAAACGCTGTGGCGCCTGAATCGCTGTTTCCTTTGTTACACGCCGCTGAGCAACGCGCCGGATGTGGCTGAACGGTCCGGAGCCGGTGCGCCCGTGGTGTTCGGCTCGTTCAATACTCGTGCCAAGTATTCCGACGCTTGCGTCGCGGCATGGATAGAGCTGTTGCGCAGAATGCCTGAGGCGCGCATGGTGATCAAGTCCGTGGCGGGTAATGGCGATGCCGCCGGTCGCCAGGAGTTCGTGGAGCGGTTTGCTGCTGCGGGTGTCGATCCGTCACGGGTGGAAATGCTCGAAGGAACGCGCAAGACCGAAGATCACCTCGCCAATTACGCGAAAATCGACATCGCTTTGGATACCTTCCCCTACAACGGCACGACGACTACCTTCGAAGCCCTGTGGATGGGTGTGCCGGTGATAACCCTGAATGGCGACCGCCACGCGTCCAGAGTGGGAGCAAGCATTCTTCATGGTATTGGTCTCGACGAACTCGTTGCCGGTTCAGCCGAACACTATATCGAGCTTGCAGCGGCCCTGGCCGGAGATCTGCCGCGCTGTCGCGAACTGCGGCGCACCCTGCGTGGTCGCATGGCGTCGAGCCTCTTGCTCGACCGGCCGGCGATGGGCGAGGCAATGGGGCAGGCCATGCGCCAGATGTGGCAGCGCTATTGCCACGGTCAGGAAGTTCATGGTTCTGAAACAGTCCCGGTAGCGGAGAGCGATGCAATTGAAATCATTCGCTTGCACATTGGTGGTCGCGAGCCGCGCGTAGGTTGGAAGATTCTCGACGTAGAAGAGAGACCCGAAGTCGATTTCGTAACTGATATTCGCGATCTGTCGATGATCGAGGACGATAGTTGCAGCGAGATCTACATGTCGCATGTTCTGGAGCATATTGCCCTCGGCGAGGTGCTGCCCGTGCTCAGCGAGTTGCACCGCATCATGCTTCCCGGTGGAAAGTTGTACCTCGCGGTCCCGGATACAGAAGTATTGGCGGAACTGATGACAAGTCCGGACCTCGATACTCCGCAGAAATTTGAGGTGATGCGGATGATGTTCGGCGAACAGGCCGCGCAACATGATTTCCACAGCATCGGCTTCACCTTCGATTTCCTGGCCGATTATTTGGCGGCTATCGAATTTGCAAGCGTCGAGTACGTGGAATCATTTGGTTTGTTTGACGATGACAGCGAACGGGTTTGCGCCGGACGGCGAGTCTCCTTGAATCTGCTCGTTACCAAGTGACGGATATGAATAAGCAGAGGGAGATGCAAGCGTGAAGGTCATCGGAAAAAAGGCAGGAGGGGGCGGGCATGCTGACGCTGATACCATCCGGCTCATGCGATTGGTCGAGGCGCAAAAATATGCTGACGTCGAGCGTGTGGCGCGTGAAATTCTGGGCCGCAATCAAGCGCATCAACTCGCGTTGAAGGCCTTGTCCTTCGCGCTGGTGGGGCTAGGCCGCTTCGAGGAAGTGATCCCCGTAGTTGATTTTGCCCTACGCAACCAGCCCGAGGACGGAGAACTGCACAACAATCGCGCGATTGCGCTGGCCGAGACGATGCGTTGGGAAGACGCGATCGCCGAGTTCGGGCTCGCGCTCTCCCGGCTGCCCGATGATGCCGAGATCAACAAGAACCTCGGTACGGCACTGTTCCGAGTCAATCGCTGGAACGAGGCAGTTCCTTCCTTGCTCAAGGCCATTGAACTACATCCGGGTGACTATCTGGAAGCCATTGAGGTCCTGGCGAAGTGCCTGTATTACGCGCGTCGCATGGACGAGGCCTTTGCTGTCTGCAACGCGATGCACGAGGCCTATCCGGATAACCCGTATCCCTTGCACCGCCTTACCGAGGTGGAACTGCACCGTTGTAGCTGGGCGGCGATTGAGCGGAACATCAGGCATCTCAAACCCATGATCGACTCACCTTCATGGGCAGCCAATCCGTGGGGCCTATTCAAGTACTGGGGCATCGGCATGGCGGAGTTCCAGGTCATGGCCGAACGGTTTGCGGCATCGATGATTCCACAACATGTGCGCGAGCATATCCAGGTGCTACCAATGATCTGGCGGCCCGGCCAGAGGCCTTTGCATGTTGCCTATATGTCGGCGGATTTCGGCGAGCATCCAGTATCAAACGTGATCGCCGAGCTTATTGAACGACATGATCGCGCCTCTGTCAGGGTCACCGCCTATGCGCTGAACAAGGATGACGGTAGCGAACAACGCAAGCGCATCGAGTCCGCCTTCGATATGTTCACCAGCGTGGATCGGCTTTCCGTGCGCGAGATTGCGGCGCGGATTCGAGCCGACGCGGTGGACGTCCTGGTGGACCTCAACGGCTGGACGGGTGGGGCACGCGCCGAAGTCCTCGCCTTGCGCGCGGCACCTGTCCAAGTGAGTTGGCTGGGCTACGCAGGGACCGTGGGCTGGTCGCCTCTGACAGACCATATCATCGGCGATCCGATCGTGATTCCCCGGGAGCACGAGGCCTTTTATACCGAACGCGTCGTCCGCATGCCGCACACGTACATGCCGGCAGATACCCGCCATCCAATTGGAACGCCACCGACGCGGGAAAATCTCGGTCTGCCACGCGATGGATTTGTGCTCTGCTCTTTTAACAACAGTTACAAGCTTAATCCGCCGTGTTTCGACCTGTGGTGCCGTATATTGATGCAGATTCCGGATGCGGTGCTGTGGCTCTCGCAGGGAAGCGATACGGTCAAGGGCAATCTGCGCCGCGAAGCCGAGCAACGCGGCGTCGCCGGCGAGCGCTTGGTATTCGCCACCCGGGCACCAGCGCGCGCCGATTATCTGGCCCGCATCGGCGTGGCCGACCTGGCCCTCGATCCGTTTCCGTACAACTCCCATTCCACCGGCGTCGATGCCCTGATTGCCGGCGTGCCCTTGGTGACCAAGCTCGGGGACACCTTTCCTTCCCGCGTCGGTGCCAGCCTGGTCGCGGCGGCCGGTCTGCCGGAACTGGCTGCTGCCGACGAGGCCGGCTATGAGGCGCTGGTACTTCGGTATTATCATGACAGGTCAAAGTTGGCCGCGATCCGGCAGCGCCTGGCAGACGCCAGGGCCATGGCACCGCTCTTCGACATGGGCTCATTTGCACATGATCTCGAAGCCTTGTATCTGACGATGGCGACCGAGGCGGTTACGGCGCGATAGCCCCTCGCTCGGATCCCGATGGCACCTGCGCCGGGCGCCGGAATAGACTTTGCAGCACGGGCTGATCGAGCCGCCCGATATAGTGCGGTGGCAGATAGCCTTTCTGTTGCTCGACTAATGTCTGGCCGTAGTTGGGCGGAGTGCGATTCCAGATGAGTGCGCGCGCGATCTCAAATCCGGGAGTGATTGCTCCCAGGCCAAGAGCCACAATCAGGCTTGCCCGGCGCAGCGAGCCGCCCAGGCCAGAAGCCGAGCTGTCAAATTCAGCGAGAACAAGGATCAGAAGCACTACCAGACAGGGCGTCGATATCCTGAGCATCCAGTCGTTCGACGGGCCAATGCGTATCAGGGGGAGCAGCAGGAGCAGGGTGATGGCGACTGCGAAGGCTTGACGCTGTTCGCCCAGCCGAGGTCGCAACAGCATGGCAAGCAGGCCGAACTCGAACGCCGCAAATTGCATGTAGGCGACGAGCGTGTCCAGCGTCGACCAGGTGGCGGCACCCGTGTGGGAGGAAGCATCGACCGGGCCGATCAGGATGGGCGCGGCCCCTACCCCGGGGCGGCTGAGGTAGGCGATCATGAGCGCAAGAAAGGGCAGAGCGGCGAGCCACTGGAGGGCGGAGGTGGTATGCAGGGCCGCGGAGAGATTACCGAAGCGCTTCCAGGCGGCAAGAAAATACCAAGGCACCAGGCCGGCGGCGAAAGGAGTCCATAGTAACAACAGCGGGAGCACCACCAGTGTCAACGCCGGCAAGCTATCGTTTTCGCGGTTTCGAAACAGCAGCAGCATGCCGAGCCAAAGTGGTAGAGCATGGTTTGGCGCCCAAAATAACTGCCCGCTCAGGGAGGTATAGGTCCACGGGCGCCACCATTCGAGTGGGAATGGAAATATTGGTGTTTGACCGTGAACCAGAAGTGCTGCGGGATAGTCCATGCCGCTGAACAAGATCACCAGCAAAGTAAGTAATACCAACCTGGGTCCCAGTCGACGCGGAAGGGGGAGCATCAACAGGAACAACGCAACTCCCATGGTGCACCAAACTAAAAGGAGCGACGGCGCGAGGGCAATATTGGTCAGCTTTGCCATAAGCGCCGGAACGAGGAAAAAGCCGGTTGCCGAACGTAATACCAGGGCAACGTCGGAATCGGCACCATAGGCTGGAGGCCAGGCGCCGAAAATCATGTCGGCATACACGGCGTCTCGCGTTCGCCAATCCAGGTTGGCATAGACTAGATGACCGGCTCCTCCCAGGGCAGACCAGGCAAGTGCCAAGAGCAGCAACCAGATCAGGGCGCTAGTCGTTTTTGGTTTGGCCTCGGCTACGGGCAACGACCGGATGAGCGTGAAAAGCGCAGATAGCAGCAGGGCGGCGAGCAAGATGCCTGGCGCCAGTTCCAGCCAGCCAAGGCAAAAGACCAGGGCTGGAGCCGCAAGGTAGGCGATCGCCGCCGCTGAGAGTCGATCAGGTATGCCGGCCATCGATCGGCGGATTGAAGTTGATCCGCTCGCGCTCGATCACCAAAGGTCGCCTTTGTACCTGAGTATGGATCTGCAGGATATATTCGCCGAGCAGCCCGATGAAGAACAGTTGCACCGAGGCGAAGAAAAAGAAGCCGATCAGGATCGGCGCCAAGCCGAAAGACATCTGGTCCCACTGGATGAGTTTGAGCACCAGATAGGCGAAGGCGATCAGCAACGAGACCGCGGACAGCGCAAAGCCGGCTATGGTTGCCAAACGTAACGGTACCTTGGAGTGGCTGGTGATGCCGAGCATCGCCATGTCGTAGAGCGAGTAGAAGTTGTTCTTGGTGATGCCGCGCTTGCGCATCGGCTGGGTATAGGGAACCTCGGCGTGGCTATAACCCATGTCAGCGATCAGGCCACGGAAGTAGGGGTACGGGTCGTCGATGCGGCGGAAGCTTTCGATCACTTCCCGGTCGTAGAGGCCGAACCCGGTGTAGTGCGGAATCAGGGTCACGTCGGCAATGCGGCCTACCGTGGCGTAGTAGAGGCGGCGCAAGGCGAACATCGGCGCTGTTTCGTGGCTTTCGGGCTTGACACCGACGACGACCTTCCAGCCCTGTTCCCACTTGCGGATGAATTCGCCGATCAGTTCCGGTGGCTCCTGCATGTCCGAAGCCATGTTGATGACGGCGTCGCCGCGGGCCTGCAACAGACCATGGTTCGAGGAACGAATGATGCCGAAATTGCGGTTGTTGACGATCGCCTTGACCCGGGAGTCGGCGCTGGCGAGACGGCGAATCGCGGCCACGGTGCCGTCGGTCGACGCGTTGTCGACGTAGATGTGCTCGTAGTCATACTGCGGGAACGTGGCCATCTGCGCAGCGATACGGCGGTGCAGCTCGTCGACATTCCCTTCCTCGTTGTAGCAGGGGGTGACGATGGAGATCAGTATGTGCTGCACAACCATTTCAGGCGGTGCCCATCAGGGAAAGGACTGCGTCAGACCATGCCTTCTCGTACGAGTTTACGGGTACACCGAGTCGCGCCATCAGGGTTAGCAGCTCGCTTCGTGGTCGCGAGGAGCGCAGGCCGTAGGTGATCCACCGCCGCAGGATGTTGGACGAGGCGAGTGGATGTTGCGCCAGCCATCCGAGACGTTCGTGGTTCACAAAACAGAACGTCGAATAGCCTTGATTCAGTTCGAGTGTCTCACCCACGGCGTAGCCGAACCAAGATACAGCATCGGCAGAACTGCTCTCGAAGCGCTCAGCTGGAGGAAAGAAGGGTTGGTCCAATTCCGGGTCCGGGTCATTGATCAGCGAAATCAACGCAGCGATTGCTCCACCGCGATGCCCGAGATCAAGCCCGACGCGGGCCAGCGTCGCAAGTGCTGCTGCGGAACCAGTATTCGTGGTGAAGTCGGCGAGCAGCGAATAGGCTTTCTGTAGTAGCGCAAAACGCCTTTGAGGATTCAGGCCGGGTAGGAGACGGTAGGCTGCGTAGCATGTCAGGGCGTCGGCGAAGGGGCAATTCTCCACGTCACTTGAAGAGATGCCCAAACTCTCAGCGAACGGCAGCGCACAATAGCGCTCGATTGCACTGCGGCGCTCGGAATCTGACAGAGTCCAATCTTCGTGCACACTGGGAATCAGCAGGCCCTTTTCGGCAAGGCGCGCAGCCAGTGCCGGCTTTGCGGCAAAACAGTTCAGCTCGAATCCATCTAGTTCGGCGCCAGGATCGACCGCGACGAGTGCAGATCCATCCCCGAGCAGCCTGTAGGTCTGATAACCGAGCTCATTGAACGCTTCGATCAGTTTGTCGTTGATACTCAATCCGTGCTTGATTTCGAACATGACGAGGGGGTCGAACAGCGCAAAGAAGTCTTTGCCGCCCTGGAGGATGGCATATTCCTGACCTTCGGCGTCTATCTTGATGAAGTCGACGGCAGACCAGTTGCGCAGAGCAAATTCGGCATCAAGTGTCGTCAGTTTCACGGATTCCGTGTTGGTTGATGGATCTGTCAGACTGATCAGCATATTGAATTCGCCTGAATCGCCGATTTCCAACATGCCGTGACCTTCGGTGTCCGACAGTGCGGCAGCGGACAGGGTCACGTTGTCCAACCGATTGAGTTGGAGGGAGTGCGCCAAGTGCCGGCGATTCTCGGTTCCCGGTTCGTACGCGATAACCTTTCCGTGAGGTCCAACCAGGCTTGCCAGAGCCAGCGAGTACATTCCAATATTGGCGCCAATGTCAACAACGGTCATGCCGGGGGAAATTGCGTCGTAAAGAAAATCGATCTCCTTCTCGAACCAGCGGCCCTGTTCGAGAAGTACATAGCTGCTCATGCAATCCAGGCTGGCAGGAGCCGAGAAAAGCAATCCGTGGTCGTTGCAAAGAATGAGGAACGACGAGGGGGGCGCCACGTCGGAAGCTTCGTCCTCCGGCGGCCTTGCAGTCGGCTGGACAAGAAGGGCCGGCCCGGAACGGTCGTTCCGGAGCCTGATGTCCAGGTTCCCCGAAATCAGCATATATATCATTTGAAGCAACGCTGCTATGCGATTGACCAACATATGATGGTCGAGCACGAAGCGGTGCCGAGCCAGCGCACCTTCCGGACCCAGGCGGTCGTAATTTTGCAGTGCAGATTGTGTGGCAAGGCGAATCTCATCTATGTCGTAGGAGTTGATACGCACTATGCCCAGGCGCTGCTGATCTTCCTCAGAAATGAGCAGGTCGATATCCGAAATATTGGTTGGAACGATCGGTACCAGTCCGCAAAGCATTGCATCGAATAGCCGCGTAGACAAGTCGTTCCGAACCGGTAGTATCAGGGTAGCCTTATGCTCCGCCCACTCAACAAAGCGCTGTTGCGAAGACAATTGAAAATAGCGCTTGCGGTCGGTCGCAGGCATGGTGAGTACAGTGGCCTCAGGGATGTTCTCGCGTACGGAGGTGATGACCGCATTGCGTTCGCTGGCGAAGTCATACCTGACGTAGTTGACCAGCAGGCTATGCCGGCGTCTGGATGAGGTGGTTGCCTGAAATAGTGCCGCTGCCTCGTCGTGCCCCCATTGGGCTGAACAGGCGGGCACATGACCGGCGATCGCCGATGCGGGGTTGTGCAGGTAGTCCGTATACAGTGAGTGGCTGTAGAAAACGAGATCCGCCGTTTGCGCCGAGTGGACATTCGGAATGTAGGCGGTATGGTTGTCCCACATCCAGAGCACGATTACAGCGTCCGGACCCATTGTCTGGCGAAGGTCCCAAATGCGATTCGCTTCATCGGGACCGCCATCCGAATGGAAAATGACAATTCGTGGGCCGTCAACCTCGCCCTCGTTGGCGTAGTAACGGAAGGGATCAGGTGACCACTGCCGAAGCTCTTGATTCAGGTCTGACGGGAAATAGGCTAGCTTGTCACCAACATATGGATTGGTACGGAAACTATAGGGGAAGGAAGAAAGAGTGCCGATCCTGGCGAGCTTAGACAATATCTCCGTCGCCCTGGCGCTAGGCCAGTAATGGTGGGTTTGGGGTGTCATAGATTTCTCAGGATTGGCTGGATCATAGGCCATGTGGTCATATGCGAGTCTTAAGCGCGCTACTGTTCGCGTAGGGACTATCTATGTTGTCGCTGCGTATCGGCGTGTTCGCAGGAATCGCGCCGCAGCACTTTGCCACGCATCAGCTCGCGGCAGGATAACCATCCCTTTTGTACCAGCACTTCATGGTAGAAAAGAGATTCGGTCGAGCCCCAGTTGGTTTCAGAAAAAAGTGCAGCATTTCCATCGCCGATGAAAAGGGGAAGGCACAGATGTTGTGCCGGATACTTCTCCTGTAGGGCCTTCCGCGCAGTTTCGTCCGGTTCGAACGCAACCAGCTTGGCACATCCTGCCTCTAACAAACCTTGATACTTGGGCGACTTATCCCCGACCAGTGTGGCTCCATTGGTGATGATCGTGAGCGGCGACTCCTTCGGGAGGATGTTGGGGATCCCGGGGCGTCGGGTCGGAGTTCTTTCCTGATTGGCAGTCATGGCATCGGTAAGCTGGCAACTCAAAGTCCGCGCAAGTAGATCAGCGCCTTCAGCGAATCGTCGCTGGCATAGGGGCTGTCGATGTCGTCGATGCGTATCGGTGCATGCGCCGGTACGGCCCGCAGCACTACTTCCCCATGCATCAGCTCGCGACAGGATATCTGGCCCTTCTGCAGCGGCACGGCAAGGTACACGTCCTCGTCGGAGAGTACATGCCCGACCGGCAGGTCGTGGCGCGCGTAGACCCCGCGCACCAGGGCGTCGAGATAGGCAATCTCGCGCTGGGGCGGGATGCGCTTGCGCGTTCCGGGCGCGCCGCACATGGCAACGGCATTCTTCCAGGCCTTGAACCAGGCGTCGACTTGCGCCGGCAGGCTGCAGTAGGGCGATACCGGAATGCCGTCGGCGTCGATGTCGACATGGCGCTCGAAAGTGCGTGCGCCCTTGGCGTAGGCCAGCATCACGGAGCTGGTCCAGTCGTGGTATTCGTGTGTCGAATAGCCGATGACGTTGCCCGGATAGCGGTCGCGCAGGAAATCGATCTGGTTGAGCTCCAGTTCGTGGTCTTCGGAGGGGTACAGCGATACGCAATGGTTGATGGCGAGCGGCACATTGCGGTTGTCGAAGAACTTGACCAGGTCGTCGATGTCCTTGAGCGACGAGCCCCCGGTGGACACGATCACCGGCTTGCGCGTGGTCGCGATCTTCTCGATCAGGATCCAGTCGTTGAGGTCGGAACTCGCCAGCTTGATGATCTCGATGCCGAGATCACTGCAAAGATCGACGGCGGATTCGTCGAAAGGCGTTGCCATCGGAATGCAGCCACCCTTGCGGATCGCCGCCACCAGCGTGGCGTACTCGTCGCGCGTCAGGCGGGTATCGAGAGTTTTCTTGATGTAGCGGATGTCGTCGCGTTCGCGGAAATCCTTGTGGATGAAGGCGTCGGCGTCGCGGAACTGCAGCTTGATCGCAGCGCGCACATTATTGAAGCGCACGATGCGGGAAAAATCGGTGACGATGCGCAGGCCGCGCTCGACCCGCCCCCAGTGGTTGTTGGCGAGTTCCAGGACGAACAGGTCTTCGAAGATGCGGCTGATGCTCATGTTTATTCTGTGATCCGATCAAGTAGTTTGCGTATCAACCGGGTGCTTGATTCTATTGGTAGAAACCCACTTGCATCAAATTCGATTTGTAGCTGTCAACGATCGCTGTTGAACACGAGTCCAGGCGGCCACCGCATAGTTCCCTTAGCTGAATATTTGGTTGGAACAATCGTCCCAAGGGGAGTGCCGCCAATTCCAGCAGGGTTGAGGCAAGAAAGCTTATGTCGAGTTCGTGGTATCGCCCACCAGCATGCATCGAAGTCGAGCCCTCATAGTTTGCAAAAAAGTGATAGTTCGTGAATAGAAGAGTATCGGAAACAGGCATCAACCGATGCATCTGCCTCGGGTAGCTCGAGGCAAGGCCTTCAAAGCTGGGTTGATGGTCGCCCGCAAAAAGAAGCAGGGTGCGCCGCGGCAGAGCAAGAATTTCGCTCCTGAATTCGGCCGACGCTAGGTCGGCGGCCTTCGAACGATGTAGATAATCCTTGAGCTTGGCGACTTGCGGTGACGTGTCGCTTCCGAGAGCGTCTGCCAACTGCTGATCCATGCATCGCTGGCCATGGGGGCCATGATTGAACACTGTTAGCATGACCATGAATATTGGCCGCGTGTCTTCTTCGCGGGCCAATTGATATTTTTCTAGTAGCTTTTCGTACATCAGTCGGTCAGGAATATTGCACCAGTCCCAGGACAAATCCAGGTCCTCAGCTCCATGGAACTCTTGAATGCCGTAGCGCCGATAGGCTTGGGCAGCGTTCAACATCCCTTTTTGCGTGGGGTAGATGCCGATCGTTCTATAGCCCAGCGAGCCTAGGTGTTTGGCAAGCCCCATCTGGATGCGCGGTGCCGTGGTATAGGCCGAGTAGAAACCGGAATCTCCAAACCAGAAATGCGGTACTCCGGTCATTAGCGTGAACTCGGCGTTCCATGTACCCCAGCCATGCGTATGTACCTTCAATGGCCCCCTGAGCACACTGTTGCGGCCATCCTCGTACAGGGCCATGCTGCAATCCTGTTTCGGCATGCATCCGGCAATCTGGGAAGGATTGAATTGCGACTCGTTCAGTATGACGAAGATGTCCGGCGCCGGACTTGCGTCCGCCGCCGGGGCGGCAACCTTCAGTCTAGCGGATAGGTTTGCAAACAGGGCGGGGTTGCCGCCCGTCGATTGGAATTCTGCTGGCTTCAGGGTGGCCGAGTGCAGGAATCGAGCAAAGGAATGAGTGTAAAGATTGCCCGCAAAATTCTTGGCGTTCTCCCGAAACTTCCCCATATCTGCCGCTACATCGCGAAGGTAGTCTGCAGTTGCCGGGAGGTAGAAAAGCAGCATGGCAGCGGAATAGCCAACGCCAATTGGAAACGAACGCTTCAGGTAGCGCTTTTCCATGGCTTTTGTCAGCAGCAATGCACCTGCCGCCATTGCGCCCACCAGCATTCCTGAGAGGCCGATGTATTGCCATACCGTACCAAGGTTCCCGGAAAAATTGGGGACTGCGTAAAGCAGGTCTTGCCACAATATCGCGTCGCCTGTGTCACGGATCTTTTCGGCATTTGCGAGAGCAATGATCTGGCCGGAGCCGAGGAGAAAGACACTCGTTGTCAAGGGTGATAGAAACCAGTGCGTAAGTCCGATGATCACTCCGGAGAGCATGACGATTACTTCGTCAATCCCTGCAGGGCGCGCCCATGAAATTATCAGTAGCGGAAGTACATAGGTAGCCCAGCTCGGCCAGGAATTCTGCAGTCGACGCAGTCCTGGTGCGCCGTCCGACGGGCTACCGGCCATCGGCCGCAGCTTCCGTCTTGTCGGGGCAGGCCGGCCCCTCGCAGCGTCCGTGCCTGACATGCCAGTAGTCGGAGTAGAACGCACTGACGTGGCTTCCGACGCTCCGTGCCATGAGCGCTGCATCGTCCGTCGTGAAGAGAAAGACCTTTCGACCCGATTCGACTATCCTTTTGGCAGCCCCCGGGCAGCGTCTCAAGGAATTGATGCTGAGTGCCACATGGCGCACAGGCAGTTGAAGGATCATGGGAAGGGAGGCTTCCAGATTGCCGATCGAAAGCATCGGATTGGCCACGCCGCTTGCCTTGGCCAATGCGACATCTTGCGGGGAAAACACTTCGACTATTACCCGCTCCTGAAATGGAAATGCCCGCACCAGCCGCGGAAAGTCTGCAATTTTGTCGGTGACAAGGATCAATTCGGGATGCCTGAGGAAAATGGCTCGTATCGTGACCTCATCAAGAGGAGTATAGCGGCCGTAAATGGGGTTCGACTTGAACTGGGCGAGACTCATCGGTTCATCGCTTATCGCCTCGGGACCACGGCCGGTCCATTGCCGGAATGACTTCCAGTCATGCGCTGCGACCAGCACACCGTCCGTCGTTACCTGTAGATCCAATTCGATCATCCTGTAGCCGCGACGTATTGATGATTCGATGGCCTCCAGTGAATCGGTGAAAGTGAGGCCGTCAATACTACCCCCGCCGTGGGCAATGAATACATCAGGATTCGTGCGCCAGTTGGGCATGGAGGACGCTCCTGTCTCAAGAGCTGGGTCCGGATCACGACATAGGACGGAGATTGGCTCTAACTCCTGTGGCCCCTCGTTGAATGACAGGCTTGCCATGCCGGCTACGACAACAAGCAGCACCGCGAACCAAGCGGTTCGTCGCGGTATCACGTGCTTTTGCCAACAAGGCGAGGTGGTCGGCGAGTAGCGCAATCAGTTATCAAGCACATTCCTGGCAAGTTCCGCGCGATCGAGGAAAGGAAACATGTCTTCAAGAGGCGGCGTGACGATGCTGCCGTCGGGCAGTTGGCGCGAGCTCATGCGCGGCTCGAACCCCTGGCTGGCGTCGAGTATGACGTCGCACAGTTGTGGCCCGTCTGCGGTCAGTAGCTCATCGATTCCTGCAGCAAAGTCGGCGCTGGCGATACGGCGCGCCGGAATGCCGAAGGCGGTGGCGACGGCAACGAAATCAGGGAAGCCGACGCCGTTGTCCGGACTTTCGCCCACCAGCCGGCCAAAGAAATTGGCCTGCGAGGAGCGGATCGACAGGTAGCCGCGATTGTTGAGGACAAAGATCTTGATCGGCAGGCGGTGGTAGGCGATGGTCTGCAGTTCTTGCAGGTTCATCATGATGCTGCCGTCGCCGGCGAGGCATATCACGCGTTCCTGCTTCCCGCGCCCGGCGACGGCGCCGAAGTACGCGCCAATGGCGGCGGGCAGGTCGTAGCCCATCGAGGCGCTGCCCGAGTTGGAGAACATGCGCATGCCGGGCTTGATGCTGCCGGCCTGGAAGGGAACGATGGTCGCCGTGGCGTTGCCGCAGGCGATGATGTCCTCGCCATTCAGGCGCGCAAACAACTCTTCGATGAAATGGTAAGGGTTTATCTTTTCGTCGAACTGGCGGTGATGTGCTTGCACTACCGGATAGCCGGCGACGCGCTGACGGCACCAGGCAAGCCACTCGGGATGGTGCGGGGGAGGACGCCAACCGACGAGTTCGCGGTCGAGGGCGGCGAGAAACTCCTTCAGGTCGGCCTGCACCGCCAGATCCGGTTTCACCGTGGGCTTGGCGAGTTCGGCCGCGTCGATGTCGATCTGGATCTTGAAAGCGCGCGGTGCGAAGGCCTGCCAGTTGTAACTGACCTGACGGATGTTGAGCCGGCTGCCAATCACCAGCAGCAAGTCGGCGCTTTGCACCGTGAAGTTGCCGGCGCGGGTGCCGATGCTGCCGGGCCGGCCGCAATATAGTGGATCATCACCGGTGATCAGGTCGTGGGTCCAGGCCGTGGTGACCGGGATGCCCAGGCGGCGGATCACGCGCTCGAACTCGGCGACGGCGCGCGCGGCGCGTACTCCAGTGCCGGCCATGATGACCGGGCGTTTGGCGGAACGAAGTAGGGCGATCACGGCAGTGATGGCATCGGCGCAGGAGGCCGGTTCCGCAACGGGCGGAGTCCAGCGCCGCAGCGCCGCCTGGTCGATGGCGGCACTTTGCACATCGATCGGGATATCCAGCCAGACGGGGCCGGGCCGGCCGTCAAAGGCGTGGTGCAGGGCCTGGTCAAGGTGCCAGGCAATGTCCTCGGCGCGCTCCACCACGGCGGCATATTTGGTGATGCCGCGGGCCATCGGCACGATCGCGCCCTCCTGGTCGCCCAACTGGCGCAGGCCCGGCACCGGCGTGGTGGCGAGGCAGGTGGCGCGCTTGACCTGGCCGGAGATGACAATCATCGGTACCGAATCGGTCCAGGCACCGAACACGCCGTTGAGTGCGTTGATGCCGCCGGGGCCGGTGGTCACGTTCAACACCGGCGGATGCCCGGCGATCCGCGCATAGGCTTCCGCCGCCATTGCCGCGGCCTGCTCGTGGTGGAAACAGACCGGGGTCAGGCCGGGCTGGTGGGCAAAGGCGTCATTGAGGAACATGGCTCCGCCGCCGGTGACCATGAATACATGCCGGGCGCCCTGTCTTGAAATGCGCTGGGCGACGTACTGGGCGACGGTGGTCATCAGAAAGTCGGTGCTGGCAGGACGGTAAAGGGCGCCATATCTCTCCAGCCTACCATCCGCACACCACTCCTTTCGTACGATTCGTTACCGCCATAGATTAGCCAGGGAGTCAGTGCTTCGCCTCCCGCAAAGCGCCCCGACGCCTGGCCGGCCTTCACATAATCGCGGGTAACCGTTTGTCCTGACTTGATTTCCACGGGTTGAAGGCGTGTTCCGATTTCAAATATCAGATCGGCCTCGAGCCCGTTGTTGTCGCGCCAGAAATACAGATCAGCTGGCAGGCCCAGGTTGCAGCGGCCTTTGACGAACTCGGCAACGACCCACGTTTCGAACAACGCGCCGCGGCTTGGATGGAGGGCGAGGACCTCCGGCGAGCGAATCCCCAGCAGCCAGCAGGCGAGCCCGGTGTCGAGGAAATACAGCTTGGGAGTCTTGACCAGGCGTTTTCCGAAGTTGCGGTGGTAGGGAGGTAACAAGAAAACCAGATCGCTTGATTCCAGTACCGAAAGCCAGGCGCGCGCGGTACTGTGGGAAATCCCCGCTTCGCCGGCAAGTCCGCTCAGGTTCAGGAGTTGCCCGCTACGGCCGGCACATAGGCGCAGAAAACGCTGGAAAGCAGTCATGTCCTGTACGTTGAGTACTTGTCGTACATCGCGTTCGATGTAAGTGGCGACGTAACTGGCGAACCAGTCAGAGGTCAGGACGGGCTGGGCGTGCAATAGAGGATAGCCGCCCCGCAGCATTATCGAGTCGATGCCCGGCTGTTTCGACGCCAAGGGCAGTTCGTCGAACGCAAGGGGCAGTAGCCGCGTGAGGCCGACGCGCCCCGCCAGTGACTGGGTGACCCCGGCGAGCAAGCCGAACTGTTGCGATCCCGTGAGGACAAAGCGCCCTGGGGTTCGCCCGGCATCGACGATGCCTTGCAGGTAGGAAAACAGTTCAGGCCAGCGTTGCGCTTCATCGAATACCGCGCCATTTTCAAACCGTGCGAGAAAACCGCGCGGGTCCTCGATCGCGAAATCGCGCTCGACCGGATCTTCCAGTGAGACGTAGGGCTTGTCGGCAAAAAACGTTCGCGCCAGCGTCGTCTTGCCCGATTGCCGCGGCCCGGTGATGGCGACCACGGGGAAACTTCCGCTAAAGCGACGAAGGGTCTCGGTGAGGGCGCGAGAGAGCATGCCGTGCTTATACATTACGACAATGTTGTCGTCAATTTGTATAAAAATATCCTGTTAGCGATACATCCTCCAGCATCACTTGTCGCCTGACACCAGCCCCCTGAAGTAGGCAACGGTTTCCCGCAAGCCGTCTTCGAGGGCGACCTTGGGTTCCCAGCCAAGGCTGGACTTCGCCAGACCGATATCGGGCTGCCTTTGCTTCGGGTCGTCTTCGGGCAGCGGCTTGAAACTCAGGCGGGATTTTCCGCCGGTGATGGCGAGCACCTTTTCGGCCAGTTCGAGCATGGTGAATTCCGACGGATTGCCGATGTTCACCGGGCCGATGAAGTCCGCCGGCGTGTCCATCATGCGCAACATCGCTTCGATGAGGTCGTCCACATAGCAGAAGCTGCGCGTCTGCTGGCCGTCGCCGTAGATCGTGATGTCCTCGCCGCGCAGCGCCTGCATGATGAAGTTGCTGACCACGCGGCCGTCGTCGGGGTGCATGCGCGGGCCGTAGGTGTTGAAGATCCTGACCACCTTGATCTGCAACCGGTGCTGCCGAAAGTAGTCGAAGAAGAGGGTTTCGGCGCAACGCTTTCCCTCGTCGTAGCAACTGCGGATGCCGATCGGATTGACCTTGCCCCAGTAGCTCTCGGGCTGTGGATGAATCTCCGGGTCGCCATACACCTCGCTGGTGGATGCCTGCAGGATTCTCGCCTTGACCCGCTTGGCGAGCCCCAGCATGTTGATGGCCCCATGCACGCTGGTCTTGGTGGTCTGCACCGGATCGAACTGGTAATGAATGGGGCTCGCCGGGCAGGCCAGGTTGAATATGCGATCGACCTCGACGTAGAGGGGGAAGGTCACATCGTGCCGCATCAGTTCGAAATTGGGTTTCGAAAAAAGGTGCGCCACATTGCGCTTCGACCCAGTGAAGTAGTTGTCGACGCAAAGCACGTCGGCTCCCTGGGCAACGAGGCGATCGCAAAGGTGGGAGCCAAGAAAGCCGGCACCGCCGGTGACAAGGATTTTATTCATGCGGAGATTCGATCAGATGGTATGAAGGCGATGGCTACCGGCGCAGTCGAGTTTTCATTTTGCTCGTCGGCGTCACGATGGACGGAAACCCACTCCGGCCGCCCGTCGAGCCGTTCGGGACACTAGGGAGCGGACGTAGGGAGACGCGACCAGTAATGCAGACTCCAGAAGCAGAAAACCGGCAGCCAGAACCGGGCCACCGGTATGTCGAATATAGCCGGCACGCCAAGGAGACGCAAGCCCGGCGAGCCAGCGGCGCGGGTGAGACAGCGGGTCCGCGCCTGTCGCATCGATCAGCGGCACCCACCAGTCTGGCGCATGTCCTTCGGTGTGCACCAACTCGGCGCCGACCCCGATCTCCCTGGCATCCGGAAAGCAGGCCAGGCGCAACAGGGAACGCTGGGTGCGTCTTCGCAGTTGATCGCTGGAAGCGCCAAGCCAGTCGCTGGTAGCGCCGTTCTCGTCAATATAGTCGATGATTCCCCGTCGAATTTCGGCAACTACAGGCACGACCCGTTCTTCGGCGCGCCTGCTTTCCGAGTCGCCCGCCAGGATCGGCGAAACTTTATCGCCACGGAACTCATAGCCGACCGTGGTGCCTTCGTTGGCGCGGCAGACGGCCTCGAGCAGAAAGGCCGCAAACCATGCAGAGGCTTCCAGCACGTTGCGTCGTCGCCTGATATCGGCAATCAGACCGACGGTGCCCGTCGGGAATCCCGATAACGGCTTGCCTTCCGACCACAGGCCGAAATACGCGCCGGCCGGCGGCTCGAACCCCGACGTTCCGGCAAATGCGATCTTCATGTTGGACAGGATCGAACCGCGCCAACCGACGTCAACCAGCAGCGTTTCGACTCCAGCGCCGATACGCTCCTGCTGGAGGTAGGCGGCTAGCAGGGTCTTCTGCCGCCCGCTTTCCTGCCGGACGGCGAATCGAAACTGCTCGTCACCAACCAGCAAGGAAATTGCGCTTGGAGAAACGCGCCCTCGCTCGGGCGAGATAGACAGGCGGGCGAGTATCGGGGCGATCGGTGTCAACGGCATGCCAAGATAGGTCAGCGCTTCCGCCAAGGTGCTCCGTTGCCCGCGAAGCTCCAGAGCCGCGTCCAGCGCTTGCTTGTCGATGGTTTCCAGCGCGGGTAGAAATGAGGTCTGGCGGGAAATATGCACATAGGACAAGGCCGGTCGCTCCCCACTTCCGATGCGTTCAGCCAGTCTTGCGGTACAGCGCATCAACAAGTCGCCGTCGCGGGAGACGAATGCCAGGCGATTGCTGCGCAATTGATGCGCGTGCCTCAGGAGCAGATGGCCGAAGCAGGTGAAGATGCTGCCGAGCTCGCAGTATCCCAGCTTGTAGGCAGCCAGATCGACGTCGGTCCGGCCGGCGGTATCAGTCATGCTCATCGATTGTCGAGGGCGAGGTCTCGCCGCACCAATTCGAGATATGCGTTGATGGCATCGGTGTCAGCGGCTTGCCCTGGCTGGAGCGATGCCGCAGGCACATTGACGGACCGCATGCCGAAACTTGCGGCAGAGCAGTTGTCGGCGAAGAAATTGTCACCGACATGCAGAATGGCCGAGGGCGGGATGTCTCGCCCAAGGGTTTCAACCACGTGCTGATACGCGATTGAATGGAGGCCGCCACGGAACTTGCTCTTGCGGTGATCGGAGGAGGAAAAGATTGATTCCGGTGCAATGGCGAAACCCTTGCCGCGCAGGAGGCCGGACAGCACGGACGCCGACAAGCGCGTATCGGAGCAAACGATCCACGGCAGTCGGCGAGACTCGATGGCCGCGACAAGATTCAAGGCGTCCGCAGACGCGATCGAGGTCATTTCCAGTAGTTTCAGCTCGTGAGCGCACAGTTGCGTTGCCACCTGTTCGGAGAGTCCGCTGATGATGCAATACTGGACCCAGATCGACGCTGCCGTGGGTTCCTGATCACCTCCCGAAAGGTGTTTGGCGCGCTGGTGGGCAACGCGCAGGTTGTCGCGAGCCTGGAGCGCGGAATATCCGGCTTCCATGCCAGCGGTTTCGGCTAGCACAAGCTGCTCGTGGTCGGGAATTCCGCGAGCCAGAAGGGTATCGAAGCAGTCCAGCGAGACGGCGGCGCAAGCACCGGTTTGCACCAGTGACAGAGCATCGCTCCAACTCTGTCCGCTGCGTGACCGCGGAGACAGGAATCCGGCGAGTAGCCGTGTTACGGATAGCAGGGATCGAAGCGGAAGCATAGTCGGATCAGAATGAGGCTGTGGTTGTCGCGCGCGGCATCGCGATATCGGCGAGACAGTCCAGGAAATTTTCCGGATTGTGTTCCGCCCGGACAGCCTTTGAGCCACTGGAAGCCAGTTCGAGCAGGATGGTCCGGTCGCGATGGGCCGTCATGATAGCCAGCGAAAGGTCGTCGCTATCGCAGTCCCTGAAGGTCAGACCCCCTCCATATTTCGCGATCTCCTCACTTAGCCAGGTCCGATCGGTTCCAATCACGATCTTTCCTGCTGCCATGGCTTCGATCAGCGGCCCGGATGTCCTGCTTGCGTAGCTCTCCTGCCGGTACGGCATGACCACGATATCGGCACTTTCCAGTAGCGAGTAGTACTCCTCTGCGGAAAGAAATGCCTGAATCAGGTGCACGTTGCCTGGCGCCAGCTTGCTCAGTCGATCGACATGGCGCTGCATTTCGAGGTGCGTCGCATGCACGGGGCAGTGCACCTTGAAGACGAGTTCCCCACCAAGCTTTGAAGACGCCGCGGTGATGATCGCGTCCACCAGAATGTCGAAACCCTTCTCCTTCCGTGCGTCGCCCAGGGCGACAATGACGCTGGCGCGCGAATCGCGGCCTTTGCGATCGACGGTCGGACCAGCAACGAATGCTTCCGTGTGCGGGATGGGAAGCACCGCAATGTGCCGTCTCGTCAGTTCGCCATACTGCTGTGCCAGCAACTTGCTGTCGGTACAGAGCTTGATTCGCTCTGCGGCATCCAGCCGGGGAAGGAACCGGAGCGACAGTGCATACCCGGCTCGAATCGCACCGGACAGCGGTTCGTCGTCCTTGCGCACACAGGGAAACCGCAGCATCAGGAATACCACCGGGGACGTCGCGCTGGACTGGCAGGCGCACCAGAGAATCCATGCCGCAAGATTGCGCGCATCGCAGGTCGGAACGAATACCATGGTGCTGCGGGGGACGGAGGATCCGAGATGCTTTCGCAGGTCAAGGAAACGCACGATGACAGCATACAGAAACTGCAACGCTGGCCCGATACGAAGCCTGTTCAGCAATTCAAACCGTATTGGTTCGTAGGCAAGAGGCCTGAGTACCGGTTCAGCTTGCAGCTCGGCAATGACCCCGTCCGATGCCGCACGGTTAGCCAGCAGCCTCGCGGGCATTCCGCGCTCCCGTGCCGCGCGGACGATGGCCATGTCGTAGTTGAAGTGGTGATGGGCGAAATCCTTGAGTAGCGGATCGACTAGGACCAGCGCCGGGGCGTTCTCGATGCTCACGAATAGATGATGGTCGAACCCTGGGTGTCCAACCCAATGTTGATCACTCTGGCGGGCGCCATTGCCTCAATGAACGAATCGCGGGCTGGCGGGGGAACGATCATCAGCAAGAAGCCGCCACCGCCTGCTCCGCAGAGCTTTCCGCCAAGGGCTCCCAGGGTCATTGCCTTGTCAAAAAGCGCATCGATTTCGGCAGTGCTGACCATGGGGGATAGCGTCCGCTTCAGCATCCACGAGTCGTTCAGCATCGCCCCAAGCTCCTGCAGCATGTGCTCGGGCTGGCTGGAGGTGAGAATGTCACACGCCTGGTCAACCAGCGAAAGCATGGAATCCAGCTGGCGGTCGATGGTCCCGCTGCGGGTCCGCTGAAGTTGCTCGGAAACCACTGCGGACGCATGGCGACTGACGCCTGTGTGGACCAGCACCAAGGACTGCATCAGTTGATGCAGGCATTCGCCGCGCATCATCATCGGCGTGATGCGGAAGTTCTTGCCGTCGAGATCGAACCGGTTGATTCCGCCGAATGCGGCATGGAGCTGGTCCTGGACTCCGACGTTCTCTTTGAGTAGATCTCGTTCAAGGTGGATGGCATTCAGGGCAAGATCCAGCTTGGTGACTTGCTGCCCTTTCAGGTGGGCTATCAGGTTCAGCAGCCCGACGGAAAAACTCGAGGAACTGCCGAGTCCGGAATTGGCCGGCATGTCGGCCATGACGCTCAGATCGACGGGGCAGGCTATGTCGTAGTGGTCGAACGCCGCCTTGACGGCGTTGTGCTGGATCTCGGCAACGGAATCGACGTGTTCGACCCTGGAGTATGCGATGCGGTACTGATATGACTGGATTCCGGATAGCTTGAGCGCGGCGATGTAGATGTACTTGTCTATGGCGAGGCCCACTACCGCTCCGCGCCGCTCCAAGTAGTAATCCGGGTAGTCGGTGCCACCGCCGAATAGGCTGACGCGAAGAGGGGTTCGGGATATGAGTAGCATGGCGAGTTAGGGGAATGGCTCAGAACTGGATCTGCTATCCCGATGATGTTTGAAGGTCGCGAAGTTCGTCAAGAAATCTTTGCTTGACCATTTCTCCTGACAAATTGGCGGAAATGAACTCGTGGCCGCTATTCGCAATCGCCCGCAACCGGTCATCATTGGCGAGGTAGTAGCGGACCATTTCGACAAGGTCCTCGAGGGATCCGTCGTAAGGGATGTAGTGCACTCCAGGTACCATTCCGAGGTCTCGATACATGTCGTGATCCAGCCCTAGGTAGCCTGCACCGCAGGCCATTCCTTCAACGAAGCCAATAGGAGGCAGGCCGATATGCTCTTCCGGGACAACAAAGAGCTTGTTGGCATTGTAAAAGCTCACGATATCGAAGTCATAGTACTTTCGTCTGCCGTGAAACGGCCTCATTCTTTCCTCGTAGTACTTGCGGGCAAACTCGTATACATTTCGTAGGGGAGATCCTCTGTTCGCGGGATGCCTTTCGGTGGCGGGCTCTATCTCGGCGTCCAGGTCGGACATCCGGATGTCAAAAACATCCGCCAACTGGTCTCGATGCTGAAAAATATTCCGCCTTAGCGGATGGAAGGTATCGGTCTTGAAATACTCGGTGAATTCGTTCCAAATCACCTCTTGGCTGCCGATGCGCTGGAATGTTCCTGTCGCTGCGCATTTTCCTGCGCGGCTTACCCACGCGGTTGTTCGCCGGAATCTCTCGCTGAATCCATAAGGCAGAACGAGGAACGGCAGATTCAGTGCCCCGAAGTACTTCTCGAAGTAGCCGCTATCGGAGAGATCGGCCTCAGCCATTAGAACTGAAACACCGAGCCTTTCGAGATTGGCCGCTCCAAGCCTCGGATTGCACATGCAATGACTCATATGGACCATCTTGATCGACTTGCAGTCCTGATAGGCTTGGTCATCGGGTGCCTTTGCCACACCCATTCGTCCGATATAGAAACTGAATAGGACATTTTCCGCCGATAGCTGCCTGAGGTCCTTCACGATCCGCACTCGAAATGGATTGAGGCGATGAATGAGCAACCAAAGATAAAGCTCGGCTTTGTGCAGGAAGGGCTCTGCCTGAATCCATTTGCCCTCGTTCGGGAAAGTCATCGATCGCCGCCCATCGTCATATAGGGCTGCTTTCCCTTCCCTGAGGAGATCGATCAAAAAGGGCCACTTTGGAACGAGCTTGGATCCGGCCAGCCATTCGCTAACCGTATGTCCGTACAACGACGTCGCTTGTGGATTGTCAAGGATCAGCAGGCGGGAATTGTTTTGGAGTGTCATCGAAGATGAGCGTGGATTCCAGTCACATCACCGTGTGTTGCGATGTCGGAAAATTGCCACTGCTCCCAAAATCATTCGAATACAACCACGTTGGGATTGATCGACTTCAGTTGGTCGAGGATTCCATCGCGGTGCAAGCCAACCTTCAAGATCACCGCGACATCATTAAGCCCGCGAATTGTCTCCGGAGAAAAAACTCTGAGGCGTGATCCATAAAGTCTGCGCCCCTGCTTCAGTCTCGAATTGTCCAGCAGGCCTTCTACTCTTGCTTCGTCAAGGCCAAACTGGAACAGGGCTTGAGCGAAGATGTGCGCACCAAACACGAACACGGGGCCGGCAAAGTCTTTCACCCGTTGGTTCAGATCTTGCACCAATGACTCGTAATAGCTCCGGTAGTCGCAATAAATGCGCTTGTATTCGTCATAGTGATTGACAATGCGGGGGAGGACGGCAGGTACACGAGCCTTCACGCAACTGTAAAAGAAATGATGATTGTCATATGCGGTCTTCTCGTGAATCTCGAATCCCTCTCGCGCCAGCAGGTAATCCACAAAATAGTCGGTCAATAGCATGGAGTGCTCGAAGTTGATCGCATTGGTGAACTTGCGCTCCAGCCAGTGCTTCAAATCGGGATAGCCGAAGCATAGCTTTCCGCCGCCCGGAAGAATCCTGAATATGGTCTTCAGAAATTCCCCTGGGTCATAGGCATGCTCAAGAACTTGAGAAAAATCGACGGTGTCCGGAGTTTCAAGGCAGGTGAATCGATTGTCGAAGTATTGCTTGTTCACCTCGATCCGATTTCCGCCGGGATGCAGCGGATTTGCCTCGACTATCGTCCATCGGCAATCCTTGCGCTTGGCTACCACTGCCTCCGCGAGCTTTCCCGCGCCCCCTCCAATCTCGATGACTTTCGTTCCGATGCGGTTGACGAGGAAATCGGAAAAGGTATCGCAGTAAGCCGCCCAAGTGGGCCCCGTTCCGTCCATGTGCTGTTCCTGATACAGGACCTCCGGGGGAATGAGCTTGTCCAGTTGGATGACTCCGCTGTCCGGACAGATCATCCATCGCATGTCGACATACAGATCGTCGGCCTGCGGATGGTCGACGCAACCAAAGAAAACGGGAACCTTCGGAATGACATGAAGTGGTTCCAGATTCGCCCCGCCCGTTATTATGCTTTCATTCCTGTCTATCAGATTCATTTCAACGTGTTTCCGTTCCGGTCTGACGGTCGATCGCATCGGAAAGCATGGTTTTGCCCAAGCAGTAGAGAAGTCTGGCATACGGCTCATGATGGAGCGCGGCTATGTTGAGAAAGATCAGGGCTGTCACAATCCGGGTCTTTTCAACCAGTCGCCCGGTGCGGGCAAGATAGGAATAAAGAAATTCTTCACACTCGATCAGAACCGAAAGGCGCTCGAATTCAAAGCAAATGCTGTTGCCTTCTGTTCGAACCTCGTAGCGGTCGAGCGCAATCAACCCATGGTTGACGATCAGTCCATGGTTGAGTTTGGCCAGGTCGTAGTAGAGGTCTCCATATTCCAGAATGCCCGAGAAATTCTGTCTCCAGTCCAAGAGCATGAACTTTCGATCGCCCCCGACGCGCAGGACGTTCTCGAAATGCAGGTCCCCATGCAGCCTTACCGGAGTACCGTTCGAAAGTTGGTGCCACGGAGTGCGTTTTAGGATCGCTTCGGTGGTCGCATAGTCGCGACCGTTGATATTGCCTTCGCCTTGGGCAAAAGGACCGAATTTCTCGTGAAAGAGTTTCACTCGTTCGAAGGTCTTGTCTCGATAGAAGCGATCGCATGCCTGCCGGAATGAGGCCGGTTCATCGGCTCGCAGGATCTGAGTCTTCCAGAAGGACTCAAGCCAGTTCAGGAATTCCCCAAATTCGGCGACGGAGATGCCTTCGGAGAGGATAGTGCCGTTGGCCTTCTCATACGCATAAACGTTTCGGCCTGAGCCCGTAATTGTTGGGACGAATCCCTGCAAGGTGTGCGCTCGATCAACGCGCTGCGAAATGAAGCGAACGTCGTCGCTGAACTTGATGACCTGGTTCCCGATGAACCAGATCGCTTCGTTCTCTTTTTCGAGGACGGTCGCCTTTTCCTCGGGCAAGAACCTTTGGTTTGCTTGAATGAGACCCGAAAGCGAGCCGGTGTCGCACCAGTCGTCTATATTCACGGCCGCGTAGTTCCGGGTCTTCAGGAGCCGCTCCAAAGCATATGACTCGCCAATTTCGACGGCCTGGCTCCCGCCAGCGGACAGTTCGTTCCAGAACTCCACATAGTCGGGGATGCCGGCCATGCCAACATAGGGAACACTTCCATCCCGGTGTTGGCCCTTTTCGGTCAAATCGATGGCATATGTTGTTTCCCGGTTCTGTAAGGTCAGGCAGCGAAATTCGTTGAGGCTTCTTCCGGAGGGGAGGGAGGCGTAAGCAACCCAACCGCGATCTGGCGGTGGAACGGTTCCAGTAAAGAGCGTGTCGCAAGCGCAAAAAACAAATGGCGTTTGAAGATGCTCGCGCGCCGCAAGCAGGGTGAAACCTAGCCCCGATCCAGATCCTTCGAATGGATCAACGGTGACAAACTCGAAGGCGTGGTTAGGGTACCCGAGAGCCAGGACATCACGGAGCGTGTTACCCCCGTAGCCCAGCGCTATCACAATCGGAATTTCGGGCGAGATTTTCTCGATGAGTCGGGAAATCGCCGGTTTGAGTCCGACAGTAACCAGCGCCTTGTTCAGGAAGCGCGTTTTGCTGCCCAAGCGGGAACCCGTTCCGGCGCACGGGATGAATACCTTGTACTTGAGCGTCGAACTACTATGCGCGGGAGTAGTCATCTGAAAGCCTGACCACGTCGTCCATCTCGGGCGTGGAAGCTTCAAGATACACGCAGTCGTCCTTGGCCTCCATGCGGTGGATTGTGCCGGGTATGATCGTGATGTGTTCGCCTGCCTGGAGTACTCTTTGTTCGAGTTCCTCTCCACTGGCGCCAACGAAGACAACAAGACTGCCATGCACGACGTATATCGTTTCGTTCTTCTTCCGGTGGTACTGAAGGCTGCACCGGTGTCCGGCCTTCATTGTCAGTCGCTTTAGCAGATATCGGTCATCGATGTGAAGCACTTCCTCTTGCCCCCATGGCTTTGGAATTACTGTATTCATAGGATTCGGTACCGCTCGTTCTCGGGATAAAGTTGGAAAAACTTGTCGTAAAAGAATTTTACGTACATCTGCATGGACCAACGGCTGTTAAATCCATATTTCCTTCTCATCCACGCCCTGCCCTCCGCAGCAGCCAATTTAAGGCTTTCCTCCCATGGGTCCGTTCGGATTAGGTCGGCGCGGTTGAGCAGGAGGTTTTGGTTTTCCGTCATGACCACCGTGCTGGTTATCCCAGCTGCCCAGTCATTTGCGTAGGCTTTTGCGGTTAGTTCCATCTCGGTTCCGTAGCCGCGGAAATTGGTACCGTCAAAGAGCAGGTTCAGGAAGTTTGGCCTCTCGCGTTCCCGAATGGCATCAACAAATTTTCGGCGTACCAGCCAGGCGTCCGGGACGATGTGCCAAAAATAGCGGGTTTCGTTGGGTGGTATCAGTTCTTTCTCGCCCCATTCGGGTGATAGCGGTGAGAGGATGCCCATTCGCGGATGCCTTTGCATCTCCTGAACCAGAGGGCCGACAACAGGTTCTTTCGGGAATTCAATATCATTGCAGAGCAAAAAGAAGTAATCGTAGTTTTCGTAAAGCCCCAGTTCTATCAGCTTGCACAAACCATAGTTGAAGCCGCGAGGATAGCGAAGCCCGTCCCTCTGCGCTTCGGGCCAGTTGGCCCACCAATGCTGGTATTTTGGAAGATTGGCCTCGTCCGATCCGCTTTCAATAATATAGATGTCAGTTTCTTCTGCGTCATAAGCCATCAGTTGTTCGTAGGCGGCTTCGGTAACGGATTTCAAGTTCCGGTTGAGGATGAGAGTCGCAGTCTTAGTTGGCATTTCGAACTTCCACCAGTCGAAACGCCTTCAGGTATCTTCCGATACTCTCTCTGACGGCTTGTTTCAAGACTGAGTCAAGGGACGTGCCGTTCTTGGCCAAGATTGAACTCAGCTTCTCCTTCAGTGCGCGAAACGGCTCAGTCGCAAATACGTAATGGCCCGCGATTATGGCGCGGTCAAAATCGGAAGCGGTAGATTCGGGGCTCATCCATTTCCTCCACTTGCCCGAGGCAACTGACAGCGCAATGAACTCATCCAATTCCTTGTTCAATCCGTTGCTGCGCAACAGTCGCGCGAAGGCGATGGATTCGGCAGTCCCGAAGGCGGGGGCTACGTTGGCGGCATGGATGCCCAATCGTGGATGCCATTCCAACGCCTCATCCGACAGGTAGTCCGCGTTATGCTCCTTGATGTAAATGTTGTGTTGGCTGCAAAGATTCAGTATTCGCGGAATCTGGATTTCGGCGGGCAGTTCGTGCTTTATTCGAAATGGCGAGTCGAATGTTCCGACATTTCGCATTTCCATGGTTCGAGTACCGGTCTGGACGACGACGAATTTTGGTAGCGGGAGCCTGTTCTTCTTGCAGTATTTCTGAGTCTCTGAAAGCGTGTATTCGAGTTCCTGAAGCGACTGGATCCCGCCGCTTTGTTCTTCAGTGCCGATTTCAAACATGATGTCGCGTTTTTGATTCCGCGCGATGCTCCAGCAGAATTCATAGAGTTCGAAGACGCGGTCGATGACGTCGCTGATCTTCAAGGGGCCGTGAATACTTACGCTTGGGTCGATATGAATCATTTCGAACCCACACTTGATATCGACTTCGAAAGAGCGCTTGGTGGACTCCATTGCCTGCCTGAGCGAGAATTCGCCTTCAATTTCGAATGTGTTCTGCCACGGTCCCCCGTGATCCCTGGCGAGAATCGTCCGGCCTTTCTTGTCGCGTGACGACACGTATTTCGCAAATGCCTCCGTCGACCAGCCTTCAACGTAGCCCCCGCCGAACTCTTGGCATTCAATCTGGCGGCGACTCGCGATCAGAAACAGCGGAATGTTGTGTTCGTGCGCTAGTTCAATAGCTGCGTCGACGCAGTTCTTGCTCATCGGACCCACTCCGATCAGCGTTGCCCTGCGCCGAGAGAAGAAGCGATTGATGCGGTCTGAGATCAATTCCTTGAAGCTCCTGTTCTCGCCATGTTATTAGCAGCCAACGCCCGATCATTCCACGGGAATGCGCCCCGAGTGTCAGCAGCGACATCGACAGGGAGTACTTGCTGTTGCCTTGGATAACGCAGGCATCGTGGGGTTGAACCAGTTGGATGCCAGTTTCCCAGTTGACAGACCCAAGGGTGACGGTCAGCATCCTGACAGCCGTTGTTCAACTCCGAAGTCGGGGCTGGCATGCTATCCACTTGCAGTAGCATGTTCTGCTCCGCCAATCAGCCAAGCAAACGCAACTGACACAATTCTACCGTCCGTAACAACATGAAACCAACAGTATTCATCCTTGATGTCGACGGCGTTCTCACGACGGGCCAGTTCTATTACACCGAGCAAGGCAAGGTAATGAAGGTCTTCGGTCCCGATGATAATGATGCTCTGGGTTTGCTAAGGCCTTTCCTGGATGTTCGCTTCGTTACTGGCGACAAGAGGGGTTTTGAGATCAGCCGCAAAAGAGTCGAGGACGACATGGGGTATCCGATCGACTTGGTAAGCACGGTCAAGCGGATTGACTGGATACGCGAGAGGTACGAATTGCAGTCTGTAGCATTCATGGGGGATGGAATATTCGATCACTATGTCATGCGCGAAGTAGGCTATTCGATTGCTCCTGCGAACGCATGCACCAGTGCGAAACGTTTCGCGTCCCACGTCACTCAACAGTCCGGAGGCGACCGCGCGGTGGCGGAAGCATGCATTCATCTCATGGAAAAGTTCTTCGAGCCTTTCGATTTGGGCTAGGGTCTGTTGACATTCAGTGCGCTTTCGAAATGCCATTCAGTTGAGTGGAATAGATAGTCGCTTACACGCAATGAGTTCATTTGTATGTCCCGGAGCGGTAGAACCATTCGATGGTTTCTCGCAGGCCGGAGGATAAAGGTAGCAGTTCATAGTTCGGAAGTGCTGCCCTGGCTTTCGCAATGTTCAAGCACTTCGACCTTGCGCCAACGTATCGGGCAGCGTCGTAGATGACTTGCTCGGCAGGGTATCCGACGACCTCGCAAATCGACTCGGCAAACTTCCGGATCGAATACTCTTTGCCGGCACCGACGTTAAAAATGTCGTTTTCGTAATGTTGCGTGAGCTCCCACAGTATTCGCACAAAATCACCGACATGCACGATTTCGCGTGTCTGGTGACCGTCGCCCCAAAGCACCACCGGTTCGCCGAACTCCTTGCCGCGCAAGATTTTTCGAATCAGGTCGAATATGAAATGCATCTGGCGGCCATCGGTGTGATAGCCTCCACCGTAAAGAGTAGAAGGAACCGCACACAGGTAGCGCAAGCCAAATTGCCGGTTTAGCGCGCGCGCTCCCTGATAGAGCATGCGCTTGGTCATGGCGTAGGTGTAAAGGCTGTCGATCGGTTCGCCCGCCATGTACTCGTCTTCACGCAATTCCGAACCGGGCGCATAAGCGCAGCTGGTACCCATGAATACTAGCTTTGCCTGCGGCTGGCTCTCGGCCCACCACGCGAGCGTGTTGGTATTGATCTGCTGATTGATGATCCATTGCTCCCCGGGGTGCCGGAGGCAGAAGTCGCCTGCCTGGGTCCAGGCGGCAAGGTGGAAGATGAGTTCGTACTTTTCAGCGGAATACGCGCTGAGGCTGTCAGCTTTGCGAAGATTACAATTTGCGGTCGTCAGCCGGGTCAACTGGCAACCTTGTTCGTCAAGGTAGGCGCACAGAGTTGTTCCAAGAAAGCCTGAACTGCCGGTAACTAGAACTTTCATTGGACGTCTTTCGGATTCACCGGGAAATAGAACTCCACGCCCTGCTCAATTAGGCCCTGACTGTTTTCGAGAATCTCCTTCTTGAAATTCCAGGCGAGTACGTAATAGATATCCGGCAGTTGTGTAACCTCATCCTCGATCAACAATGGAATATGCATTCCCGGGGAGTAAAGGTCTCGACGAAGTTCGTTCTTCTCGATCAGGTATTGAATCAGGTTTGGCCCGACGCCGAAATAGTTGAGCAAGGTGTTGCCCTTGACTGGCGCGCCAAAACCGTAAACGCGCTTGCCGGCGGTCTTCGCAGCACGAAGGTAATCGAGATTCTCCTGCTTCATGCGCCTGATGCGCCGATCGAATGCCCGGTATGCGTCGATCGTATTGACACCCGAAGCGCGTTCTTCCTCGCGCATGCACGCCAGTCGTTCTGAGGCGTTGCGCTTGCCCCGATGACTGATGTAGCCGATGATCGAGCCGCCATGGATCGGTGCCAAATAGGCGTCGAACATGGAAAGTCCATGACGGTTGAGTAGCACCTCGATGGTTTCCAGGGTGTAGTACAGGAGGTGCTCATGATAGATCTGGTCGAAAGCCAGGTTTTCCATGATGCTTTTCATGTACAGAAATTGAACGACGAAAACGCCGTCCGCCTTCAGTCCGTGTTTGATTGCGTCGCACACCGAGTGCAGTTCCTCGAGATGGAAAAACACGCCAGAGGCGTTGAAGACATCGAATTGCTTGCCGATGTCCCTCATGGTGTCCTCGTTGAAGAAGGCATTCAGGGTCGGAACCCCCGCCTCGTTGGCGATGCGGGCGGTAGTCTTCGATGACTCCACTCCGAGCACTTCATAGCCCAATGCCTGAAAATGCTTCAGCTGGGTTCCGTCGTTTGAGCCGATATCGAGCACCGACTTCTGGCTCTGTTCGGAAAAGAACAGCTTGTCCACCTCAGCGGCGATGTTGCGAAAGTGTTCCGAGAGAGATCTGGTGACACCGGACAGGTAAGTGTGATCACCGAACATGATCTCCTTCTTGACGGTGAAATCGAGTTGGGATGTGTGGCAGTCGTGGCAGAAGAGCACGCGCAACGGATAAAACGGCTCATGGCCGACTTGTTCCTTCTTCAGGAAGTTGTTGCACCAGGGTTGCTCGCCCAGGTCGATAACCAGTTCTAGCGTATTCGATTCACAGATGCGACAACTCATGGGCAGGATTTCCGAAACAGATGTTAGCCAAGGCGCAGCAGGTTAGCTTCACCGCATTTCATGTCGCACTAGTCCGTTACGAGCGAAGCCCACAGGGGGCTGGCGAAGCCGGTAAGTTTCTTGACACTGAGTTCGTGAAACTGAAAACTTGGGTCAGACGTACCATCGCGAAAGTCGAAGTAAATCTCAACGGATGTCTTGCACGGCAGATCGATGACCCATTCGCGGTAGCTGTGGGCTATCAGCTTCGAATAGCCGTGGTATCGAAACACGTCCCGTCCTTCAGATCGAACACCGCACATCATGTTGTTCTTCGTGCCTTCTGCAACAAAATCAACGTCAATCAGGTATCTCCCCGATTCCAGGTTAAAGATGTTCGAGGTGATGCCATTCAGAAGATTCTTCCTGAAATCCAAGACACCCAGCGTACAGGCATCGGTGGTGGACATTGGAAAATGATACGGAGTCTCGGCAAGCCGATCTTGATGAATGCACACGACGTTGCGCAAGGGAGCGCTTGCTGGATAGTCGCTGATTGTACGGATTTGCCGGTAGTTGCCTAAGTCCATCGTTGAGTAGCCCCATTCCGTCAATAAATCAAGGCACCGCGTATCTGCCGCCTGCTGCTCGAGCAACAAGTGCGGACGATGGCACTGTATCGTTGTCGCTGCTCCCAAGATCGCTTCATATTCAGCGCCCTCGATGTCCATCTTGATGAGGTCGGGCGCCAATTCGGCGGATTGGCAGAAGTCGTCCAGGGCTAAGGTCTTTACGCGGCTACCGAGTCCGGTTGGGCTGTTTTCGGCATAGATGCTGTCATTCAAGTGATCGCCTTCGTAAATTGTGACAAACTCATTCGACCTCGAGAAAACGGCACGATGATAGACAGTTACATTGCGATGCCCTTGCACGACGACATTGCCCTGCAGGTGGCCGATGATTCTGGGAGACGCTTCAAACGCGCAGACGATTCCTCTGGGCCCAACGAGTCGTGACATGGTGGAGGTAAGTCCGCCCATATTTCCGCCCACGTCAAATACAACCATTCCGGGCTTGCATAGATCATGGAGGGCAAGCGTGACAGTGGGCTCCCATAAGTTTGGTCCTGCATACCAGAAGGAATCGCCAAAGATGTTTGGCCCGGTACCAGCGAGGCGGCGGATGAAAGCCAGCAAGCGCGACTTAAGTTCATGGTTTACGCTCGACATTGGGAACTCCTATTGACGGATGCTAAGGCCGCGCATTGGTTACCGTAAACGGATGTATCAGCTTTGCCGAGTCGGCGGGATGGATGTCGGGAGACCCGCGAATCCAACCCAACTGTCCGAGATTGCGTTGTGTTCAAGTGCGTGCTGACCAGTGGTTAAGATGCAAGGTTAGTTGGGCGAGCTATGACTTCCACAACCAGGAGTGTTGCTCATAACGGTTATCGTTATGGATGCCGTAGCGAGGGCTGAATCCCATGGACTCGACCAAGGCGGCATGTTTTGCTTGGGTGGATTTCGCGCCCCTCTTCGTTGCAGCCAGTTGCATTGTTGTTTGCAAGACAGAAGGAGATTCCTCGGCAAATTCCAGCTGCCGCAGTTTTTGCAGAAGCGCATGGAGCCCAGACGCTATCTGCCCGACCCAGGCTTCCGCGTTTCTGTTCCTGACCAGATAATCCGCAAGGTGCGCGGCGTAGTCGATATCCGAGCTGATGTGGCCGCAGAAGGATTTCCGGTAGCCGAGAGCAGTGCCCAGGAGCCACTGCGCATCCTCGATCGGTCGTTGCTCGAACGCATACCTTATGCCGGCTGGAGTGCGGTGAATGTACCAGGCACGCAGGTCCTCGATTTCGGCGCGAGGGCTGGCGGTGGTTCTTTCATCCGGGTAGTTCAGGAACAGGCCGAGCATCCGCGGAATGAATTTCACCTTGAGGCCGGGCAGCACGCGGCTCTTGAATTCCGTGTCCCCCGCCGCGGTGAACGTTTCGTCGTAATAGCCGAATCGCTCGTGAATGTTCCTGCGATACATGCCGCCGACCCAAGACAGGTAACAGGTTTCGAGGTAGGTGTGCTCCTTGCGCGCTCCAGTCCGGTCGTAGGTCATGACGTCGCGCTCCAGAAGCCCCCGGTCATTGACTGCCGTTACCAGGCTGTTGGCCATGACCCAGTCGACATCGGGATTGTGGTCCAGTTCGTCGGCAAGTATTTCCAGTGCCTCCGGATAGAGCGTTTCATCGACGCCGAGAAAAACCAGATAAGGCGCCGTCGCCAGGCCGATGCCGCGGTTCCATGCGGCCTGGATGGTTTCACGTTCGGCTGACCGGGCATAGACGAGGTTCAACGCGTTAATTGCGAGGAAAGTTTCAACCACCTTGCGTTCGACATCGGGCGATCCGCTGTCGATCAGGATGATTTCGACAGACTCCTGTTTGACCAGGGACTGATCGACAAGGGCCGACAGGAACAGCGTGAGTTTCGAGGCAGCCCTGTAGAGCGAGACGATGACGGCGACCTTCGCCGGTCGTGTGCGGCGATCGTCGAGCACTTCGAACGGCCTGTTTTTGAGGTTTCGATGCGACTCGCGTGCATCCACAAGATATTGACGCACCGCCTGCTCGGCAGCCCCGGAATCTGCATAGATCGACCGGGCGGCATCTGCCTCACGCTGAAGGCCAAGCCCTTGCAGCGATTCCACGAGCCTGGGCAGCACCTGAAACCGGTCGGAGCCGACCAGACGGAGAATCCGCAGTTCATAGGCAACGGCCATCAACTCGTGCCCAACACTTCGCTCGAGGCCCGCAATCAACAGGTAATAGTTGCAGCGGAAGAGCGGGCTGCGGCACTGATCGTAGATCGTTGCCAGGCAGTTGGTTGCCGACGCATCGGGTGTATTCACGAGTTGCGAGACCAGCCGCAGGCGTCTCGGCACCCGGGCCGCTTCGCGCAGCGCGTGGAGGAGCCGGACGGTGCCGAACCTGCCCAGAAAGCCTACGGCAACTTGCCTGGGCGCCAGCCAGGCGATACGCACGAAAGCATAACTGCGGGCCGAGACGCATTGGGCGAGCATGCGCCTGGCCGTTTCGACGACGCTGCCCGCCAGGTAATAGGGGCCTTCGACGTACCCGGACGGAAAGGCCTCGCCCGCCGGACTGATCCGGTCCTGGTTCCCTGCCTGTTCATCCAGAATTTCCTGATAGATGCCTGCCATGCCGAGCGAACCGGGTGCGGGTACGGTTGCATTGGTCAATGCCAGATGCAGCCTGTGCCTGTGTTCCGGAAAATGGTCGATAAGGTCCTGAATCGGACCGACGGCAGAATAGATATTGTCCAGGTCGATCTTGACGTACGGAATGTCGGGATGAAAGGCGTCAAGGTAGTCGCAAACACCGGCTTTCGACGATATTGCGACCGGGCAGCCGGAGAACAACGCTTCGAGCGCTACCAGATTGAGGGTGTCATACCGAACGGGAAGGATCAGGATTGAGTTGGTCTGGTACAGGGCGTGCAACTGCTCCCAACTGAGGCTGTCGCGGTGGGAAATCTCGATGCCTCGGCGGGCCGCCATTTCGTCGAGAATCTGCGACGAGCCTTTTTCGAAGTGCGACCAGTCCTGGTCCCCGATATGTGCGGCAATCGCGTAAGAATCGCGCCGGAGCCAGCGGACGAGTTCGACAAATATGTCGTTGCCCTTGCGCCGCTCCGCGCGACCGACGCAATACACCGACGGACGAGTGAAAATTGCCGATGGCTCGCTGACTCCAATCTTGCGAGGCAGGAAATGCAGCGGGTCGATGAAGCGAATCGGGCGCGGCTGCCGTTGCTGCCAATCCCTGATATAGCGCGGTGAAATGCCGTAGACGGCATCGGCGGCTGCGAACTGTTCGCCTTCGAGCGTGCGCTCTTCCTGCAGCGACAGACGCGTGGCTGGGCTTTCGTCCGTGCCCCAATTCATTTCGCGCGACGTGGAGCAGCTGCCGTGCAAGGCAAGAACCAGTTTTCCTGCCCTGACCCCATGATGCGCGAAGGCTGTTCGCAGTGCGGCGCCGAAATTTTCGAAGTCGGGAATATCGACGATGTCGAAGGACTGTCCGGCAACCGAGCGCGCAATCTGGTTCGCCGACTCGAATGCGTGCAGGCGAAGCCGGGAAATCGCCGTCGACGACGACGTCAAACGCACCCGTCGCCTTGCTTGAAGAGGAATTGCGCGAGCACTGGGCGGACGACTGGCGCCTGCACTCTCGAGGTTGAGGAAATAATGAAACTGGCAGTCCGGCGTCTCTTCGATAATCCTGCGATAGACTGTCTGCCCACCGCCTTTTGCGTAATAGAGGTCGGTTGCGACTACGAGAATCCGCATTCTTCTTCTATCCGACCAAGGGGATTGCCCCTCGCGACGGTTGCCTCCGAGATCTAGACATTGCCATAGCGCGCATTGCGGATCATCCGGTATCCCTTGGCAAGTTCCCGAATACCGGCTTCAAGGGAATACTTTGGAGTAAAGCCGGTTGCCTCGATCTTGGCGTTCGAGACGATGTAATTCCGTTGGTCGGGGTCCTTGCCGATGGGGGCGTCGACGAACACGAAGTCGGGAATCTGGGTCTGGATTCGTTCGCAGAGTTCCTTTTTGGATACGTTGGCGTCTGAAAGTCCGACGTTGTAGATCTGGCCCTTCATCTTGTCGAAATTCTCTATTGCGTGCAAAAACACGCGAGCAACATCGCGTACATGGAGATAGTTGCGCTTGAATGAACTTTCGAACAGCACGACGAAGCGATCGGTCACCGCGCGATAAGTGAAATCATTTACCAGCAGGTCTATCCGCATGCGCGGGGACATGCCGAAAACCGTGGCGAGGCGAAAACTGATGGCGTTGCAATGCTGCATCAGCGCCTGTTCGATCTCGACCTTATCCATCGCGTACTTGGATATCGGCCGCAGTTCGGACTCTTCGGTGCAAAAGTTCTGCGCGTCGCCGGTGCCGTATGCGCTGTTGGTAGTCGGCATCAGTACGAGTTGGCTGTTGCTGAGCAATTTGAGCATCGACGAGATGGCGTCGTGGTTGGTGCTTGTCGCGCCAATCGGATCCCTAGTGCACATCGGCGCGCCAACCAGAGCAGCCAGCGGAATGACGATGTCGGCCGCTGCCAGCAAGGGCTTGATCGTCGCTTCGGAGCGAATGTCGCCTCGAATGACGTCAAATTGGGGGTCGGCGCATAGCTGCGCCAGGCTGTTTTGCCCGAAGAGAAAATTGTCGAGAACGGTGACCTTGTGTCCCGCCTGCAGCAGTTCCGGCACCATGATCGAACCGATGTAACCCGCGCCGCCGGTAACCAGTATGTTGTACGTCATTTGAGCTTCTGCCTTTCGGAATCAGTGTGGATGTGGCTGCCGGATTGTGTCACGAACCATGAGTTCGTCGGCGCGCAGGTAGTCCTCGGGAATGCCTATATCAAGAAACTGGACGTCCTGCATGCTGGCGCCCAGCAATCCGGCGACGGCGAGAGGTTCAAGAATATCGCGTTCGAAAGAAAACGGTCCGGGCTTGTCGCGCAGGTGGTCCGCCATGTATTCACGGTTGACCAGGTAGGTGCCGCCATTGATGATCGGGTTTTCCATCTGCCGATTGCCGGCAATGAACTGTCGCACCAGTCCATTTTCATCGAGCACGACTCCACCATAACGATCATTGTCAGCAATGCGCTTGACCGCGACCGTGACCGGCTGTCCCAATCTATTGGCATCGGCCGCCAGCGTGCGAAGCCGAACCGGGAACCATGTGTCGCCGTTCACGATGACCATGTGCTTGCCTGACCAGACGCAATTGATGGTGGCATTGCGAATTGCGCCTCCCGTGCCCAGAGGAGTGCTTTCAAAGGCGTAGTCGACGGCGCAGTCGTGGTAGCGAGTGCCAAAGTGCGTACGGATCGAGTCTGCCATGTAGCCGACGGACAGCACAAATCGTTGGACTCCCTGATCTCGCCAGTGCGCCATCAGGTAATCCAGAAAAGGAATCCCGTTTATCGGGGCCATGGGCTTCGGCACGTCACGGACCGTTTGCCGCAGGCGGGTGCCGAGGCCGCCTGCGAGTATCAGCAATTCAGTGGGACCGGAATCGACGGGGGCATTCCCGTTCTTCATTGGTGCGTTGGCTCCCGAGACTCATGACGGGCTACGCCGGGAAGGACGCCTCCATCGAGTCGGCCCTGGGTCAATGTGGCGACATGGGTTGCCAGCCGGCGCACCAAGTCTGTATTGTGGGATACAAACAGGATGGTAGTACCACGCTGGCGCAACGACTCAATGCTGAGAATGCATCTTTCCTGGAAGTCGGAATCGCCGACCGCCAGCACTTCGTCGATCACCAGAATATCTGCATCGACGTGGGCAGCGATCGAATAGGCCAGCCGCACATACATTCCACTGGAATAATGTTTCACCGGGGTATCAAGAAAGCGTTCAACTCCCGAAAAATCCACGATGGCGTCGAGGCGCCCGCGGAGTTTCCGCTCCGGACATCCGAGCATTGCACCATTGAGAAACACGTTTTCCCTACCGGTGAGCTCGGGATGAAATCCGGTGCCGACTTCCAACATCGATGCGATGCGTCCGCTCACCTTGATGTGCCCGCTGGTGGGCGGGATGATGCGGGACAGAATCTTGAGCAGGGTCGATTTGCCAGAGCCGTTCTTGCCAACCAGGGCCAGGCATTCGCCTTGCCTGATCTGCAGGGAAACGTCCCTGAGCGCCCAGAACTCTTCGTCGACTGGTTGTTTGCCAGACGCCGCGCGCCGCGCCAGACTTCGTAGCCAGGCTTTCAGCGAGTCGGGACGGTGCTGGTGGGACAAGGAGTAGCGCTTGCTCAGGTTGGCGATGTCGACGACGACGCGGCTCATGGTAGCTAACCGATCAGGCCAGATCGACCAGGTCGGCTTCGGTGGCGAGGAAATGTTTTACGGCGATCAGCCCGATGGCCAGCGTGATGGAGAGCGACAGGATTACGGGAGTCTGCGGAAATCCGTCCATCCCGTTGAGCAGACTCCAGCGCAGTCCTTCGATGATGCCGACCAGCGGATTCAGGGCGTAAAGCAATTGCCATTGGTCGGGAATGCGCATCGACGTGTAGCCTGCCGGAGAAATGAAGAAGCCGATGGTGAGCAGGAAGGGAACGAGATTGCCGATGTCGCGGAACTGGACATTGATTACCGAAAGCCAGAGTCCGAGGGCAGTGCACAAGAACAGCAATTGCAGGCAGAACAGTGGAAAAAAAACGATCTGCCAGCCCGGCAGATAGCCAAACCAGAGACAGCCCAGCGCGAACAGCATCCAGGCGACGAAGAACTCGATGGCATCCACGGCAACGGCGGCTATCGGAAAGATGGCGCGGGGGAAGTAGGTTTTCTGGATGATGTGGATGTGGTTGAGCAGCGAATTCATGCTGTCGGGGACAGCATTGGAGAAGAAGTACCAAGGGATGACGCCGCAGAAAATCACCAGGGGATACGGTGCGGAGTGGTTCTTGTCGAATCCGGCGAGGAAGCCAAAGGCGAAGCTCATCACCGCCATCAGCATCAGGGGCTTGAACAGCAGCCAGGCGAGGCCGAAGTACGTTTGCCGGAAGCGTACGATCAGGTCGCGCCGAACCAGCATCCGCAGAACTTCGTGAAAGGACAGCAGTTCGTTCCAATAGCCGATCAATGTCGGTGGAATGCCGTCTATCAAGAGCATGCGATCGGACGGCTTGGGCATCGTAGGATGGTTCATTCGGCCATTCGTCCGATTGACCGACGCTGCCAGGCAATGGTTTTTCGCACCGCTTCGGGCAGGGGATACATGGCCTTGAGGTCCATCGCCGAACGCGCGTAGCGGATGTCGGGAACGTAGAAGTCGTGCTTTGAGGTCGAGGAGTCTGCTTGCAGGACCTTGATTTCTGGTCGATGAGTCACTAATTCGCTAATCAGCTTGGCCAGGTCAAGGATCGATACTGCTTCGTCGCTACCAACGTTGAATGCCTTGCCCGCCGTGCTTTTTACGAGAAGAGTCAGCAGCCATACCGCCAGATCGGCGGCATACAGGTAGCTGCGTACGGCGGTTCCATTGCCATTCACGACAATTGGTCCTCCGGCAGCGGCATCGCGCAGGAAGCTGCCGGCGGCGAACTTGTCGGTCAAGGGCAGGTAGGGGCCGATGAAGGCGAAGCCGCGCGCGATCACGCAGTCGAGTCCGGACTCGAGCAGCAGCGCTTCGCTGCGCTGCTTGAGGCGGCCGTAGGGTGAAACCGTCGCCGCGTCGGCGGGAAAATCTTCCGCAAGCCGTTCGACGTTTCCGGGCTGTCGGCCATAGACCGCGCCGGAGCTGGCATAAAGCACGCGTCGCACGCCCGCCGCCTTGGAAAAACGAATCAGCTTGGCGCTGCCGTGCAGGCAGCGCTCCACAATCGCCGTACCGCCAGCGCCGACTTCTGCAGCGCTCGGTGTGGCAAAGTCGATCAGGTAGTCGAAGCGCCCGGTCGGAAACTCGAACCTGGCCGGCTCGCCGACGATCCACTCGAACTCGGGGTGCGATCCGAGATGGGGGACTTCGGCCCTGAAGCGCGCCGGATCGCGGCTGAGCAGGGTGGTGCGGATATTTGCGCCCAGGGTGTCGTTCGCAGCGACGATTGCCTCCAGCAGCCATTTGCCGTAGAAGCCCGTGCCGCCGGTGATGAACAAGCGGGCATTGGCCAGCTGCGGCCATAGACTCGCCGTGTGCTGCAGGATGTGCTCACGGTCTTCACGTGAAATGGGTGGCAGCGGCGGGTTCAGAAGCCGACTCCGAGGAATTCGCGTATGCGGTCGGCGGCGTAGTCCAGCATGTCCGTCGTCAGGCCGGGATAGACGCCGATCCAGAAGCTGCGTTCGGTGATGACGTTTGCGATGGCCAGGTTGCCGCTGACGCGGAACTGGCGCCCCTTCATGTAGGGCTGTCTTGTGACGTTGCCGGCGAACAAGAGGCGGGTGCCGACCCTTTGCTGGTCCAGGTAGCGCAGGAGGTCGACGCGGCTGCAGGGCGCGTTCTCGCGCAGGGTGACGAGAAAGCCGAACCAGGACGGGGCGCTGCCTGGCGTAGCCTCGGGCAGGACCAGGAAATCCGCGCAATCGCTCAGTTTGTCTCGCAGCCGTGCGAAGTTGGCGCGCCGGGCGGCGATGAAGTCGTCCAACCGAGCCATCTGCGCCACGCCTAGTGCCGCCTGCATGTCGGTGATCTTGAGGTTGTAGCCGGCGTGGGAATAGGTGTACTTGTGGTCGTAACCGCAGGGCAGGTCGCCGAGCTGCCAGTCGAAGCGCTTGCCGCAGGTGTTGTCCTTGCCCGGAGCGCAGTAGCAGTCGCGTCCCCAGTCGCGGAAGGATTCGACGATGCGCGCCAGCAGCGGCTCGTCGGTGAACACCGCGCCGCCCTCGCCGGTGGTGATGTGGTGCGCCGGATAGAAGGAGAGCGTGCCGAGGTGGCCGAATGTGCCCACGCTGCGGCCATGCAGCGTCGAGCCGAAGGCATCGCAGCAGTCCTCGACCAGCCAGAGCTTGTGGCGGTCGGCCAGCGCCCGCAGTTCGTCGGCACGGAAGGGGTTGCCCAGCGCGTGGGCCAGCATGATGGCGCGGGTGCGCGGGCCGATCGCGGCTTCGATGGCTTGGGGCGACGGGTTGTAGGTCGCGAGTTCGGAATCGACGAAGACTGGCGTCAGGCCGTTTTGCAGTATCGGGTTGATGGTGGTCGGAAAGCCGGCCGCCGCCGTGATGACCTCGTCACCGGGCTGCAGGGCACGCTCGCCGAGCATTGGCGAGGTCAGGGCGGAGAGTGCCAGCAGGTTGGCCGAAGACCCGGAATTGGTGGTCAGTGCTTTGCTCACGCCGATGCGCTGCGCGATCAGGCGCTCGAATTCGTCGTTGAAACGGCCGGTGGTGAGCCAGCCGTCGAGTGCCGCATCGACCAGCGCGACATAGGCACCGGCATCGAGGACGCGACCGGCGGGGGGCACGGCGGTCTGTCCCGGCAAAAACGGACGTGGCGCCTCCTGTGCCTCGGCAAATTCGCGCACCTGGTCGAGGATGTTCTTGCGCAAGGCGTCGCGATTCATATCGCCGCCAGATAGTCGTCGAGTTGCGCCAGGCTGGCAGCACGCATGTCCTGCCCTTGCGCCCACGCCCTGTACCACGCGATGGTTCGGCTCAGCGACGTGTCCAGATCCCAGCGCGGTTGCCAGCCCAGTTCGGCCCGCGCCTGCGATGCATCGAGGCGCAAGGCCGCGGTCTCCTTCTGAAAATTCTCGGTGGCGGCAATGCAGGTCGCTTCGTCGCCCCATAGTTTGGCGGCGCGCCGGGCGACCTCGGCCACGCTGAGTTCCCCTGCAGCGCCGGGGCCGAAATTCCAGCCGCGCCCAATTCGCGCTCCATCGTTGCCGGCCAGTCGTTCGGCCAGCAGCAGGTAGCCTTGCAGCGCATCGAGCACATGCTGCCAGGGACGGATTGCGCCGGGCATGCGCAGCGTCAGCGATCGACCGGCGGCAAAGGCGCGCGCCAGGTCCGGCAACAGGCGATGCTCGCCCCAGTCGCCGCCGCCGATCACGTTTCCGGCGCGTGCCGTGGCGATGCGCGGCGCATATGTGTCGGTGAAGAATGATTCGCGCCAGCTCTGCACGGCAATCTCGGCGCAGCTCTTGCTGGCGCTGTAAGGGTCGCGGCCACCCATCGGAGCGCCTTCGGCCAATGGCGCTCCGTCCGGCGCCGGGGCATAGCACTTGTCGCTGGTTACAAGGACCGCCGCCTCGACGGTGGAGCCATCGCGAATGGCGTCGAGCAGGTTTAGCGTCCCCATCAGATTGGTGGTAAATGTGTCTCGGGCGTCGCGGTAGCCCTTGGCGACCGTGGCTTGTGCGGCGAGGTGGAAAACGACGCTGGCCCGGCTTTCATTCAGAGCCGTCGCCAACGCGGCGAAATCGCGGATGTCGCCGTGGCGCGAATCGATGCCCTCGGCCACCCGGGCCAGCTCGAACAGGCCGGGCCGGGTCGGTGGATCGAGCGAAAACGCCGTGACATGGGCGCCGACTCTTTGCAGCCAGAGGCTCAGCCAGGCGCCCTTGAAGCCGGTATGGCCGGTCAGGAAGACGCGGCGTCCGCGCCAGAAGTTGCTGCCGGCCGCAGTCACCAGAGCTTCCAGGGTGCGCGCCCGCCGGCCCAGAGTTCTTCCAGCAGGGTCTTGTCGCGCAGGGTATCCATGGGTTGCCAGAAGCCGCCGTGACGAAAGGCGGCCAATTGACCTGCGGCAGCGAGGTCCTGCATCGGGTCTTTTTCCCAGAGCGTGTCGTCGTCGGCGATTGCATCCAGCGCTGCCGGTTCGAGGACGAAGAAGCCGCCGTTGATCCAGTCGCCGTCGCCGCGCGGCTTTTCCTGGAAGCCGCGGGCACGATTGCCGTCCAGGTCGAGGCGACCGAAGCGTCCCGGCGGCCTGACGGCGGTGACAGTGGCGAGGCAGCCCTCGGCGCGATGGAATTTGATCAATTCGGCAACATCGACGTCGGCCAGACCGTCACCGTAGGTCATGCAGAAGCTTCCGCTCCCGAGGTGCTGCCGGATCCGCCGCAGGCGGCCGCCGGTCTGGGTATGTTCGCCGGTATCGATGAGGCTGATGTTCCAGGGTTCCGACTGGGTCTGGTGCAGGTCCACGCGGTTGCTCGCCAGGTCGATGGTCACGTCCGAGGTGTGCAGCGCCAGGTTGGCGAAATACTCCTTTATCATATAACCCTTGTAGCCGAGGCAGATGACGAAGTCGGTGATGCCGAATGTGGCATAGACCTTCATGATGTGCCAAAGGATGGGCTTGCTGCCGATCTCGATCATCGGCTTGGGGCGAAGTACCGTTTCCTCGGCCAATCGGGTGCCTAGACCACCGGCAAGTATCACGGCTTTCATATGGGGTCGAATCTGTCCTGGCGACGCTTGGCGAATCTTACCAGAGCGCCCTATAAGGACTTTTCGGCCGGATCATAAACAATCCCTTATCCCCAAATAGAAATAATCGCATCGGCGGGTATTTGGGATTTGTTAACCTTCGGCCTTCACGAAAAACCATAATCTGAGGAGGCTCGGCATGGCTTTGGTCAATCCGCACGGCGGCGGCAGTTTGCGGCCCTTGTTGCTTGAGGGCGACGCACTCAAGGCCGAACTGGCGCGCGCGGCATCGCTGCCCAAGGTCAAAGTCAGCTCCCGCGAAAAGGGCGACATCGTCATGATGGGCCAGGGTGGCTTCACCCCGCTCGACGGCTTCATGTCGCACGCCGACTGGCAGGGCGTCTGTGACGGCATGAAGATGGCCTCCGGCCTGTTCTGGCCGATTCCGATCACGCTGTCTACCGACAAGGCTACGGCCGAGGGCGTCAAGGTCGCCGGCGACGTTGCCCTGGTCGATCCCGACGACGGTTCGATCCTCGCCACCATGAAGGTTACCGGGAAATACACCATCGACAAGGCCCACGAATGTGCCACGGTGTTCAAGACCACCGACATGGAGCACCCCGGCGTCAAGATGGTCATGGAGCAGGGCGACGTTAACCTCGCCGGCCCGATCAAGGTCGTGTCGCTGGGCGGCTTCCCCGAGACCTACGGTGCCCTGCTGATGAGCCCCAAGGAAACCCGGGCGCTGTTCGAATCCTATGGCTGGAGCAAGGTTGCGGCCTTCCAGACGCGCAACCCGATGCACCGCTCGCACGAATACCTGGCCAAGGTCGCGGTCGAGACCTGCGACGGCGTCATGGTGCATTCGCTGCTGGGTAACCTGAAGCCGGGCGACATTCCCGCCGATGTGCGCACCGAGGCGATCGGCACCCTGATCGACAATTACTTCGTCAAGAAGACCGTGGTCCAGGCCGGCTATCCGCTGGACATGCGTTACGCCGGTCCGCGCGAAGCCCTGCTGCACGCGCTGTTCCGCCAGAACTACGGCTGCTCACACCTGATCGTCGGCCGTGACCACGCCGGTGTCGGCAGCTACTACGGCCCCTTCGACGCCCATCACATTTTTGACGAGCTGCCCAAGGGGGCGCTGGAAACCCAGGCGCTGAAGATCGACTGGACCTTCTGGTGCTACGAATGCGGTGGCATGGCCTCGAACCGCACCTGCCCGCATGCCGAAGAAAAGCGCCTGCTGCTTTCGGGCACCAAGCTGCGCAAGATGCTCTCTGAAAACGGCGACGTCCCCGCCGAGTTTTCGCGCCCGGAAGTGTTGGAGGTGCTGCGCAAGTACTACGGCAGCCTTGCGGAACACGAAAAAGTCGAAGTCAAGTTGTCCGGGCATTCGGCCCGCTGAGTACGTATCGCTTAAGCCAGTTTTTTGACAAACCACACCGCAACCAAGGAGTAGAAAACAAATGCCAACCTTTGTTCGTACCGAGAAGTGCGACGGCTGCAAGGGGCAGGACAAGACCGCCTGCATGTACATCTGCCCGCATAACCTGATGAAGCTCGACAAGGACGGTTC